>JAHECP010000018.1:0-54558 GCA_024641665.1 Acidobacteriota bacterium | reverse complement strand
GCCGGTCGGCTGATGGGGGCTCGCCAATCTCTGGGTGGTTCTCGATGAGTTCGATTGCCTCGGTGACGGCGTCGAACAACTCGCCGCCGAGGCCCGCACGGCGGCTTTCGTACCAACTTACAGCTTCACGCAATTCATCGACGGCAGGTTCAGCGGTCCGGAGGCGGCGGGTCACCGGCCGAGGATCTCTTTCTCGATCCGGCGTTTCACATCTTCCCAAGGCTCGAGCGGCATGGCGCCGGCCTCGATCGCGGCGACTCGGTGTGCAATCTCGACAGCCCAGGCGGCTTCGGCGCTCGGATCCGCGAGCCCGTCCAAGCTGGCTAGAATCTCGGCCGCCAGTTCGGCGCGCGCATCGACGTCGAGCCGAAGGGCTTCGGCGAGCACGTTCTTGGTCGCGTCGGTCATCGTTCAGATTTTACGCGCATCGTCGCCGCCCAACAAGCGCTTGCGGCCGGCGGCGCCTGGTGAGATCGTGAGGCGCCGCAGTTGAAGCGCAGTGCGTTAGCCGAAATTGACGGGATAACCGGTCAGGCTGCGGAGAGTCTGTGGACCCGGAGCTTCTTCCGCTTTCCAGAGATTGGGGGCCCTCGAGGCGATCTCTGGATCGTCGGGCGGGCCTTCCAGCCGGGCGTGCGGATCGTGCTGGGTCGCGGCGCCGGCGTGGCGCTGCCACTGCCGACCCACGCGCTCGACGAGCAGACGCTGGTCGGCGACCTGCCCCGCAACTACATCGGACGTGCCGACGACCTGACGGTCGCCGTGGCCAGCGCGGATCTGACGCAGATGGCCAACGCGCTCCCGCTCGTGAGCACCGCGCCCGACGCAGTGGAAGAGGACGACCCGGATCCCGATCGGCCGGTCGACGAAGAACTCCACATCGATGAGATCAGCGGCGATCTCTTCTGGAACCTCGGAGATCAGCGCCTCCGTCTCAGCGGACGGAACGTCGCCCCCGGCCTGGTGGTCCGCATCGGACACGACGGCCACGTGTTCTCCGCCGTGGCCGTTCCGATTCAGGGGAAGCCGACACCGGGCGCGGAAGCGGGGCGGAATGTGGCCACGGTGGAGGTCACCGTTCCCGCGGCCGTGACCGACCATCCGATCTACGCAGTCCGCGTGGCGGTGCAGGAGGTTGGGAACCCGGGCACCAGGATAGACAGCGCGCTCGCCTATCTGTACGTCATGTGGCACGACCCGACACCCGGCCATCCTCCGCCAGGCGAGGTGGACCATGCGCGAGATCGTTCCGCGCCATCGCGCCGTTCGCGCCACGCCTGGTCGAGGCGCCGCGGCCGGGGCCCTGGGACGTCAGACGAGGCTCACCGGACCGCAGCACGAACGTCGCGTGTTGGACGCGCTCGAGCGCCTTCGCACGGACGAGGATGAGGTCGTCCGTCAAGTTGCTCAAACGGCAATCCAGGAGATCCTGGACCGGCCCATCTGAGCCGGGTCAGCTGTCAGACGTGCAGAACATGGGCACCCCGGCGAAGCTGATCTTCAAAGGAACAATAGATCCGTGAATCCGAATATCGCTATCAGGAACGAGACGGATGCCGATGTTGGCGCGATAACCGAGGTGACTATCGCAGCGTTCAAGACCTTGGAGATCAGCAACCACACGGAGCAGTTCATCATCGAGGCACTCCGTGCCGCCAAGGCCCTCGCGGTATCGCTGGTCGCAGAATTGGATGGCCGCGTGATAGGGCATATCGCGTTCTCTCCCGTGGCGATTTCGGACGGCACCCGGAACTGGTACGGACTCGGACCTGTTTCGGTGTTGCCGGAGTACCAGCGGCAGGGGATCGGCAAGGCCCTGATACGAAAAGGTCTGTCACGGCTGAGAGATATGAATGCTCGAGGATGTTGTCTCGTGGGACATCCGGACTACTACAGAAAGGTCGGGTTCACAAACTTCCCGGGACTTGTGCATGAGGGTGTTCCACCCGAGGTCTTCTTCGCCCTGTCTTTCGACGGGCACACTCCGCAGGGCACCGTCACGTTCCATGAAGGATTCGAAGCCGATGGCCAGCACGAAGGTGCAGGCGACGCTTGACAGCGGGCCTGACCACGCGAAAGGCCTCGCATTCATGAGAGGTGGATCGTGAACCAGGTGGCACCCGCCGAGCTCCTGATGGCCCTCTCGGCGCTCGTCTTCTGGCTGGTTCCCCTGATCGCGCTCGGGTGGGCGCTGGTGACGCTCCAGCGGATCCGGACGGCGCAGGAGGCGATGCGCGAGACGCTCGCGGCAATCCAGCGGCAGCTGCAGCAGGCCCCTGACCGCTGACCGCCGACGTTCCGGTACGCAGGACCAAAGGCGGCGACCGCCTGACGGGACTCACCCTTGCGGGTCCGGTGTCGACTACAATCGACGCCTCGCGACTCGTCGCTCTGGGCTCAGGGCTCCGGACAGTGTGAGGCGACATCGTGACGCGCATGAGACCGACCACTCTCGTCGCCGTGCTGATGACCGCGACGCTCGCGGCGAGCGACGCCTATCCCCCGCCGCGATTCACCGACCCCGGCCGCGTGGCCAGGCTGCAGTCGGCGATGCCGGAGATCGACCGCCTCTTCCGCGCCTATGCCGTCGACAAGAAGATCCCGGGGATGATCTGGGGCGTGGTGATCGACGGCCGGCTGGCGCACCTGGGGACGTTCGGCGTCCGCGACCGCGCCTCGCAGGCGCCGGTCACACCGGCCACCGCGTTCCGCATCGCGTCGATGACCAAGAGTTTCACCGCGCTGGCGGTGCTGAAGCTGCGCGACGATGGCCGGCTGGCGCTCGACGACCCCGTGTCGCGATGGATCCCGGAATTCGCGCGGATGGAGCTTCCCACGCGCGACACACCGCCCCCCACCATCCGCCAGCTGCTCAGCCACAGCGCGGGCTTTCCCGAGGACAACCCGTGGGGCGATCAGCAGTTGAGCGCCACCGACGCCATGATGGACGAGTGGCTCGCCAGGGGCATTCCGTTCTCCACGCCGCCCGGCACGCGCTACGAGTACTCCAACTACGCGTTCGGCCTGCTGGGCCGCGTGGTGACGAAGGCGTCCGGCGTGCCGTACGAGCAGTACGTGGGCACGGAGATCCTGGCGAAGCTGCACATGGACGGCTCCACCTTCCGCTTCGCGGACGTGCCGGCCGCGCGCCGCGCCGTCGGCTGCCGCCTCGAGCCGGACGGGACCTACGCGGAAGAGCCGCCCCTGCCGCACGGTGTGTTCGGGTCGATGGGCGGGTTGCTGACGACGGCCAACGACCTCGGGAGATACGTCGCCTTCCACCTGTCGGCGTGGCCGGCGCGGGACGACGAGAACCCGGGGCCCGTGCGCCGCGCGTCGGTGCGCGAGATGGCGCACCTGTGGACGCCCTCGAACCTGACGGCGCGGCTCGTCGGCGGCACGCTGCAGGCGTCCGAGACGGGGTACGGCTTCGGGCTGCGCGTGACCTCGGACTGCCGCTTCGAGCACATCGTGGCGCACGGCGGCGGGCTGCCGGGGTTCGGGTCCTACATGGCGTGGCTGCCGGACTACGGAGTGGGGATGTTCGCGATGGCGACGCTCACTTATTCGGGTCCGTCCGAGCCGATCAGCCGGGCGTGGGACGCGCTCTTGGCGACGGGCGGCCTGCAGAAGCGCGAGCTGCCGCCCACCGCCCTCCAGACCGAGATGCGCGACCACATCTGGAGCCTGTGGAAGCGGTGGGACGACGCCGAGGCGCAGCGGATCGCGGCCGTCAACTTCTTCCTCGACAAGCCGTCGGCACAGCGGCAGAACGAGATCCAGGCGCTCAAGAACGAGGTCGGCGCGTGCACGGACGCCGGCCCCGTGATGCCGGAGAACTGGATGCGGGGCCAGTTCAACATGACGTGCGCGAAGGGCACGGTCGGCGTGTTCTTCACGCTGGCGCCGACCCAGCCGCCCCGCGGGCTGCGACCGTACCTCGTCGCCATCTCCGTCGCGGACCTCGAGCAGTCCTCCCGCTGGTACGAGCGCGTGCTGGGCCTGCGCGTGGTGGAGAAGAGAGCCTTCCCCGAGCAGGGCCTCAAGGTGGCGTTTCTCGAATCAGAGGGTTTTCGTCTCGAGCTCGTGGAGCTCAAAGGCTCGGTGAGCCCGGGCAGCTGCGCCGATATCACGAACCCTGCGGCGCTTCGGGGCTTCGGGAAGTTCGCTTTCCAGGTCGACGATCTTGGCGACGCTGTTGCGGCGCTGCAGAGCCGTGGCGTGACACTCCTCTACGACTTCAGGTCCGCGACCGAGCCAGGGGATCGCAGCATCATCATCAAGGACAACGACGGCAACTGGCTGCAGTTCTTTCAACGGCCTCGCTAGGCGCGTCCGGCGTCAGGAGCCCGCGCTCATGGCGAGCCTCATGCGAGAGAAACAGCGGTCCGGCGGACCGGCAGTAACGGACTCTGAATTCCGAGGAATGCGATATCATAGCGGTTCTCGTCGCAGCGATCAAGACGCCGTGCGAGGCGGCCGATGACGAGCGTCGGAATCGTCGGAGGGCTCGGGCCCGAGTCCACGATCGACTACTACCGCCGCATCCTGGAGGCGTGGCAGCGAGAGGCTCCGTTCTCCGCCCCCTCCATCGTCATCGACAGCCTCGACGTGCAGCGCGGGCTGGCGCTCGTCGAACACGACCGGTCCGGGCTGACGGAGTACCTCCTCGGGTCGCTCGGCCGGCTGGCCGGCGCGGGCGTGGACTTCGCGGCCATGACCGCCAACACGCCCCACCTCGTCTTCGACGAGCTCGCCGCCCGGTCGCCGGTTCCCCTGATCAGCATCGTCGAGACGTGCGCCGAGGAAGCGCGGCGGCGCAGCCTCGGCCGCCTCGCGCTGCTGGGCACGCGCTTCACCATGGAAGGGTCGTTCTATCCGGGGGTGTGCGCGCGCTACGGGATTGCGGTCGTGGTGCCGGGCGACGCCGACCGGGCGTGGGTCCACGAGCGATACATCACCGAGCTCCTCAAGGGCGAGTTTCGGGACGGCACGCGGCAGCAGTTCGTGTCGCTCGTCGAACGCCTGCGGCACGAGGAACGCCTCGACGGCGTCATCCTCGGCGGAACCGAGCTGCCGCTGCTGCTGCCGGGACCGGTCATCGCCGGCGTCCCGGCGCTCGACACGACCGCGCTGCACGTGGCCGCCATCGTCCGGCGTCTCCGATCACCAGAGGGCCGGCCGTCCGACACCGATCGAGCGTCCGCCGGACCGAGCGACCATCACCCATCAGGACCACAGCGATGACCGAGCGCGTGTACTCCGAAGAGGAAGTGTTGCAGCTGGCCTGCGCCGCGTACGACTCGAGCCTGGCGGGATTCGCGATGGGAGCTTGGCCGCGCACTACGAGGACACGCTCGTGATTACTCGAGGCCGGGCCATCGTGTTGACGGGAGCGGCGGCATAACAAGCGAATGGAGCCGGCGGGGCGTCGATCGTGGCGCCGCGCGGCTCAGTCACCATCGTTGGACAGACTCCATTCGGGCCACCGAAGCAACAGACCGATTGCGGCGTGTGCGCAGGCTCGGGGAGAATGGCCTCGATGAGGGTCGCGCCCGGCTGGCAAGCGGTATCCGGCGAGCGGCGTGGCGTTGGAGGGCGGAAAGATCAATCGTGATGAACGAAAAGCGTTCCATACTGCGGCATTTCCTCGCGGCCCTCGCCTATCGCACGCAGAAGGCCCTGCGGGGTGCGCCCGATTCGTTTGGAGGGTTCCAGGCGGGCGAGCAAGTGCGAACGCCCGCCGAGCTGGTTCGGCACATGACGAGCGTTCTGGGCTATGCGCGCACCTTCTTCGAGGGTGGCCGCTACCGAGCGGAGCCCTTGCAGGACCTCGCGGCCGAGATCAGGCGCTTTCACACGATGCTCGAGGACCTGGCGCGGCACCTTGCGGCGGGAACCGAACTGAGGGGCACGACCGAAGAGCGACTCCTGCAGGGCCCATTTGCGGATGCCATGAGTCATGCCGGGCAGCTCGCGATGCTTCGACGTCTTGCGGGCTCGCCGGTGCCTCCCGAGAATTTCATCGAGGCGGCCATGGATCCAGCCAATCTGGGTCCCGAGCAACCGGAACCCGTCAGCCCTGATGCAGCGTGGCCCGAGCGGCCCGCTGTTCGACGGAGCGATCACCGGGAATGACGCCGACTTGCGTCCTGAACTGCCGCCGACCCTGCGCTGGTGAGGCAGCCGAACACGCGGCTGCACTCGACGGCGGTCGCGGAGAAACACCATGAATTTCGACCTGACGACCGGCATGGCGGTCCTCGAGCGCACGCCGCACGCCTTGCGTGCGATGCTCGCCGGACTCCCGCCTGCGTGGACCGACGCAACCGAGGGTCCGGAGACGTGGAGCCCCTACGTCATCGTGGGCCACCTGATCCACGGCGAGCGCACCGACTGGATCCCGCGCGCGCAACTCATCCTGGCCCAGGGCCCGCAGCGCCGCTTCACGCCCTACGACCGCTTCGCTCAGTTCCGCGAGGGCCAGGGCAAGTCGCTCGCCGACCTGCTCGACGAGTTCGCGCGCCTTCGGGCCGGGAACCTGGCCACGCTCGCCGGATGGCGGCTGACCGACGCCCAGCTCGCCCTGGTGGGGGAGCATCCCGAGTTCGGGCCGGTCACGCTGCGCCAACTGCTGGCCACCTGGGTCGCGCACGACCTGGGCCACGTGGCACAGACGGCCCGCGTCATGGCGAAGCAGTACCGCGAGGCGGTCGGGCCGTGGCGTGCGTATCTTCCGATCCTGGACCGCTGAGTCGGTCATCGCGTCGCGGACTTCGTACGAGTGCCGAAGACCTCGCGAGGATCGCGGCGCCAGCCAGTGCGACGCTGCCGATCCTGTATCACCAGTGCGACGCGAACGACGAAGGGCTGAGGGTCATCGGCACGGACGAGCGCGGCTGGGCCAGGGTGCGCGAGCCGCGCGCCGTTCAGGGGGACGAATGACCCAGGGTGACAAGTCGGCGGTCGTGGCGTGGCGCGGCGTGGTGATGGCCACGCTGTTCGTGGCGCTCTGGTTCTGGCTGGCGGCGCTGGTGACGCGCCTCGACCCGGCGATCGGCGTCTCGCCACCGACATGGCTGACGCCGATCGGGTGGGTTCTCGCGCTGGCAGGCGCAGCGGTCGGCCTGAGCTCGGTGGCGCTCTTCGTGACGCAGGGCCGCGGCACCCCCGCGCCGTTCGACCCGCCGCAGGTGTTCGTGGCCAGCGGTCCGTACCGGTACGTCCGCAACCCGATGTACGTCGGGGCGGTGCTCGCCTTCGCCGGGGGCGGCCTCGCCGTCCGGTCGGTGTCGATTCTCGCGCTCGGGGCGCTGTTCTGGCTGCTGTCCCACGTGCTCGTCGTGCTCGTCGAGGAGCCGGGCCTCGCGAAGCGGTTCGGCGACTCGTACGCCCAGTACACACGGTGGGTGAACCGGTGGATTCCGTGCGTCCCGGTCGACAGGGAGTGAGGCATGACGAGAGGCGGCTGGTCGTTGCTCGCTGTGCTCGTCGCCTGGGGAGCCGCTGCTCACGCCGGCCCGCCGCCGGCACGGGCGCAGGAGCCGGACTGGCTGTTCTGCGGGCGCGTGCTCGCCCTCACGTGCCCGGACCGCGCCGCCGGGGCCGGCCTGCTGCTCGAGTCTGCCGGGAGCGGCCGCGTCTTCGATCTCTCGGTTGTCGCGATGCTGCGCGCCGATCTCGTGGCGCGCCTCGGCGAGCGCTACGAGCGGTACGTCGTGTGCGTCGCGAGGACTGCCGCGCCGGCCGCGCCAGGGCTCAGCCGGCGGCAGGCCGTCGTCCGGACCCTGGATCAGCTCACCTTCCGGCTCGATCCGATTCACGGACCCCGGGGCGACCTGTTCACGACCTGCGATCCGTTGGTGCAGCCTCCCGTGGTCGTCCACGAGAGCAAACCGGAGTACCCGGTCGACGCCATGCGCAAACACGTGGAAGGGGTCGTCACCCTCTACGGCGTGGTCGAGACGGACGGTCGCGTGAGCGACGTTCGGGTCGTCCGCTCGGTCCGGGAGGACCTGGACGAGGAGGTGCAACGCGCGTTCTCGCAGTGGCGCTTCCGGCCCGCCCGCCGGTTGGGCAAAGCGGTCGCCGTCGCGGTGACGGCCGAGCTCACGTTCACGGTCGCGCGGCGTTGAGCGGGTCCGTCGGTTCGCGAGGCACCGGGCATGACGACGATTCGCGAAGCGGAAACGGACGCCGACCTTCAGGACATTCGCGCGCTGTTCGCGGAATACGTGCGGTCGCTCGGCATCGACCTGGCCTTCCAGGATTTCGACGCGGAGCTCGCGACACTGCCTGCGGCCTACGCCCGGCCGGGCGGCTGCCTGCTGCTCGCCACGGCGGAAGGCCGCGCCATCGGCTGCGTCGCGGTCCGCGGCCTGCAGGCGGACGTCTGCGAGATGAAGCGGCTCTACGTCCGGCGCGAGGCGCGCGGGCAGGGCCTGGGCCGCGTGCTGGCGGAGGCAGCCATCCGCTTTGGCCGGGCGGCAGGCTATCGGGCGATGCGGCTGGACACGCTGCCCAGCATGGCCGCGGCGCAGGCGCTCTATCGACAGCTGGGGTTTCGGGAGATTCCGGCCTATCGTCACAACCCGGTCCCCGGCGCGTCGTTCATGGAGCTGGCGCTCGCGGCGGACGGTCCGCCGCACGGCCGGCCCGCGTCGTCGAGATCCCGAGCGACGGGGGCCGGACGACGAAGGCGCTGATCCAGCGCATGATCGCGCGGGCGGCCGGGCTCGGCGCGGGCCAATCAGTGGCATACTGGCGCCCATGCGACTGACCCCTCTCGTCGCCGTGCTGATGACCGCGACGCTCGCGGCGAGCGATGCCTATCCGCCGCCGCGATTCGCCGACCCCGACCGCGTGGCGAAGCTGCAGTCGGCCATGCCGGAGATCGACCGTTTCTTCCGCGCCTACGCCATCGACAGGAAGATCCCGGGGATGATCTGGGGCGTGGTGATCGACGGCCGGGTAGCGCATCTGGGGACGTTCGGGGTCCGCGACCGCGCCTCACAGGCGCCGGTCACGCCCGACACCGCGTTCCGCATCGCGTCGATGACCAAGAGCTTCACCGCGCTGGCCGTACTGAAGCTGCGCGACGACGGCCGGCTGTCGCTCGACGACCCCGTGTCGCGATGGATCCCTGAATTCGCGCGGATGGAGCTTCCCACGCGCGACACGCCGCCCCTGACCATTCGCCAGCTGCTGAGCCACAGCGCGGGCTTTCCCGAAGACAACCCTTGGGGCGATCAGCAGTTGAGCGCCACCGACGCCCTGATGGACGAGTGGCTCGCCAAGGGCATTCCGTTCTCCACGCCGCCCGGCACGCGCTACGAGTACTCCAACTACGCCTTCGGCCTGCTGGGCCGCGTGGTGACGAAGGCGTCCGGCGTGCCGTACGAGCAGTACGTGGGCACGGAGATCCTGGCGAAGCTGCACATGGACGGCTCCACCTTCCGCTTCGTGGACGTGCCGGCCGCGCGCCGCGCCATCGGCTACCGCCTCAAGCCGGACGGCACCTACGCGGAAGAGCCGCCGCTGCCGCACGGCGTGTTCGGGTCGATGGGCGGCCTGCTGACGACGGCCGTTGATCTCGGGAAGTACGTCGCCTTCCACCTGTCGGCGTGGCCGGCGCGAGATGACGAGGACCCGGGGCCGGTGCGCCGCGCCTCGGTGCGCGAGATGGCGCACCTGTGGACGCCCTCGAACCTGACGGCGCGGCTCGTCGACGGCCGGCTGCAGGCGTCCGAGACCGGCTACGGCTTCGGGCTGCGCGTGACGTCGGACTGCCGCTTCGAGCACATCGTAGCCCACGGCGGCGGGCTGCCGGGGTTCGGGTCCTACATGGCGTGGCTGCCGGACTACGGCGTGGGGATGTTCGCGATGGCGACGCTCACCTATTCGGGTCCGTCCGAGCCGATCAGCCGGGCGTGGGACGCGCTCTTGGCGACGGGCGGCCTGCAGAAGCGCGAGCTGCCGCCCACGCCCCTGCAGACCGAGATGCGCGGCCACATCCTGAACCTGTGGAAGCGCTGGGACGATGCGCAGGCGAGGCGGATCGCGGCCGTCAACTTCTTCCGCGACAAGCCATCGGCCGAGCGGCAGGACGAGATCCGGGCGCTCAAGAACGAGGTCGGCGAGTGCACGGACGCCGGTCCCGTGATGCCGGAGAACTGGATGCGGGGCCAGTTCAACATGACGTGCGCGAAGGGCACGGTCGGGGTGTTCTTCACGCTGGCGCCGACCCAGCCGCCCGCCGTACAGCACCTGTCGTTCCGGAGGCTGGCGTCGCCGGACGAACGGATGGGCGCGCCGACCGGCGCGCCGGCAGGCGTGTCCTGCAGGCAGTAGAGAGAACCTCTCATGGAAGCAACGCGATGAAGGCATCCATCCTGGCCGCTGCGGTCGTGGCTGTGGCGCCGGTCGTGCTGCCTGCGCAGTCGACCGGCCTCGGTGGAAGGTCGGAGGGCTCGGCGGCGCTGACCAACAGCTGGACCGACGCGGGCGACCCCAGGATCGCGCTGCGATGCGTCTACACCGGGAAGGCGCAGCCTCCGTCGATCAGGCTCTCCCTGCCCTCCGGCGGAGACCTGGGACAACTCGTGCTGGACATCCCCTCGTCGGACGCCTCGTGCCCGCCCCTTCGCAAGCGCTTCCAGATTCGCGTGGAGATCGCCGGCACGCGGCTGACCTTCACCGATCCCGCCGGCGATCGCTGGACGCTGACGCTCACCGAGGATCTCTTGACCGGCGAGGTGACGTGGCGCGCCTCGGGCGAGAACCCGAGCGAGGCCCTGGCTGTAGGCTTCACCTACGGACAGCCCCTTCGGCCGTGGGACGTCCCGTTGACGCGCCTTTTCGGGAAGGTCACGCTCAGGCGCGCCGGCGGCATGCGAGATCCCGGCCTATCGTCACAACCCGGTCCCCGGCGCGTCGTTCATGGAGCTGGCGCCAGAACGACCACGCGGGTCAGCTCGTCGTCGGTGCGAATCGACCCGAAGGTGTACACGATGCAGGGGCAGGTCGACCCGAAGCAGCCGAACGTGCTGGCGGGCGAGAAGACGGAAGGCGCGCTCACCCTGAGGTGGCAGCTGGTGCGCAAGGACGCGCCGCCGCGTCTCCGGTGAGCGCTGGCGAAGCGCGTTGTCCCGTCTGTGATTCAGGAGGTTTGCCATGATCGCGGTCAGGTGGTGGGTCGTCCTCGCATCGGTGCTGCTGGTCTCCGCGCCGATGCAGGACAAAGAGGGTTGCCAGGATCATCCGCTGTTCAACCGGATGCCGCATTTCGACATCTACTCGTGCAACACGGTCGACTTCGACGCCGTCGATTTCGCGAAGCCCAATCTCAAGGAGTGGAACGGCCCGGGCGACTACGAGACGATCGAAGGCAAGGTGTTCAGCATCAGCTACAAGGTGCAGGAAGGCGTGACGCCGCCCAGCGCCCTTCAGATCATCCGCAACTTCCAGAACGCGGTGAAGGCGGCGGGCGGTACCGTGCTGGGGGAATTCACCAATCCCTACGCAGCCGACCTCGCGGAGAACATGCAGAAGTACATGGTCGACTCGCCCGGCGGCACCTTGTACCAGCGCTACACCAACTTGAAGCTGACGAAGGGGGAAAGCGAATACTGGGTCAACGTCGCCGCGAACGCCGATTACGGCGACTACAACCTGGTCATCGTCGAGCGCAAGGCGATGGCCCAGGACGTGAGCGTGAACGAGCTGGTGGACAAGCTCAACAAGGAAGGCTTCATCACACTCTACGTGAACTTCGACACCGGCAAGGCCACGATCAAGCCGGACTCGGCCAAGACGCTGGACCAGGCGGCCGAGGTCCTGAAGGCGGCGCCGACGCTCCAGATCCTCGTCGGCGGGCACACCGACAACGTCGGGACCCCGGCGGCCAACCAGAAGCTGTCCGAGGAGCGCGCCAAGGCGGTGATGGCGGCGCTGGTGCAGCGGGGCATTCCCGCCGGCCGTCTCACGGCGCAAGGCTTCGGCGACACCCAGCCGATCGCCGACAACCGCACCGAGGAGGGCCGTGCCAAGAACCGGCGTGTCGAGCTCGTGAAGAAGTAGAGGGACCATGCAACAGACAGCCGGATTCATGCGCTACGCCGCGACCGTGCTGTGCGTTGGTCTCGTCGTATGCCTTCCGCCTCCCGACTTTCGCGTCACGTCCTATGCCGCGGATCAGGATGAACAGACCTGGCAGGGCACTGTGACGGTCGTCCGCCGGAGCCACTCCGAGAGTGACAAGACGCAAAGCTATCCGCCCGAGACGGACCACCACGTGTCCCGGTCGCACTATGACACCACGGCGACCTATCAGGGCTTTCGCCTCGCTGCGGAGAACGATGACATGCGGTCGTGGCTGGGGTCCGCGACCGTGAACCTGACGGTGGACGCCTCCACGTACACCTTCGAATCGTCCAGCATGGACAGTCCCGTCGCGAAGCTGTACAGCGAGCAGGGATACGACACGAGGACGACTGGTTCCACGGTGGCGCAGGGCGTGGTCAAGTTCTACCGCTACCCCAACCAGGACGATCCCCGTAGGACGACGTGCCGGATCGAAGTTGACGCGGCGGATGGCTGGCGTGATCGCCCGGATCTGAATGTCTGGGAGGTGGGCCGGAGCTGGAGCAAGCAAGTCCCCCGTCCTGAGTCGACGAACGACGTCTGGGACAAGCCCGTCCACGAGAAGCACACGCTCGCGCCGACCTTCATGGACGTGAGCTTCGACTGCGACCCCAAGGCCTCCTCCTATTCCGGTCGGAAGCAGACCGAGGAGTCAGGATCCGACGCCAGCGAGCTGGTGACCTGGAACCTCAGCCACCGCGCCGCGGACCCCGAGGCGGTCATCGTCCCGCCCAGCGGCTACGACTCCTGGCTGCCCGAAGCCGGCAAGGACGAATCGACCAGGGGCAATGCGATCACCGTCACCGTCAGGCTCCACAAGGCGGGCGATCCCTCCAAGCCCGCGGGCCAGAAGGCGAAGTTCAGGTTCGTCCTGTCGGACGTGAGCGAGGAAACGGGCGTATGCCTGAACTCGCCGCTGAAGGCCAAGGCGCGCGGCGGCTCGCTCTGGCCTGACCTGAAGATCGACCGCGCCTCGAATCCAGACCTGGACGTGTCGGATGACGGCCGGAGCGCGACGAGCCGGGACTCGGCCAAGTCAGCGACCGTGACGATCACGTCGTACGATTGGGGCGCGTACGGGCGTCTGAACGCCACGGCGCTCCTCGACGGAGGCGGCGAGATCACGGCGCACGTGGAGGGCGGAGGTGAACTCGACCTGACGATCCCGCGAGACGACAACGGCAACCACGTCGCCGACTCGTGGGAAAAGCCGTTCGCCCTGAAGACGTTCGACGCAGAAGCCGACGACGATGCGACGCCGCACGACGTGGGCACCGAGGCCTACAAAGGCGACGGACTGTCACTCTACGAGGAGTATCGCGGGTTCATGCAGCAGGGCCGGCACATCCGGACGAGCCCCCTCGTGAAGGACCTCTTCGTCGTGGACGAGATCGGTCGCGGGACGGGCGATTTCGCGCAGTCCGGCATCCTGCCGCATGTGGTCACCGAGGACGAAGCCGATTTCGAGAAGGGCCCGACGCCGAACAAGGGCGTGATCAACTTCAACCGCGGGTTCGCCACGCGCGGCCCGCAGCACTTCCTCGAGCTCGATGACGTGAACCTGCCTGGCCTCTACGGCGAAGCACAAGGCGATGGACCGGGACCGCCGTGGATGACCCGCCGCGTCGCGATCAACGTCGCGGCCTGTCTCGAGCGCAACAAGGAACATCCCGGGTGGGGCAACGAGGAAGTGCGAAGCACGACGGCGCACGAGCTGGCTCATGGGTGCAACGTCTGGCACCATGGCGAAACGAACTACGACATCCTCCTATGGGAGAAGCTGGACCCAAAGACGAACACGTGGCAGGCCTACAATTATCACGATGGTGGTTCGGCCATGGTCGCCAGCCAGGGTGGGCAGGAAAGCGGCATGGAACAGTGCATCATGCGCTACGTCGGCACGACGTTCTATGAGTCGCCGGCGGGTGGGGTGCGGTGGATCAAGGACGGCGCGTACCAATACGGAGCCTACTACGGGCCGGGGGAAGCTCCCGGACACGTGTTCTGCAAAGACCAGCAGGGAACGGGCGTGAACGCTCCCGGGCGTCCCGGGGGCCCCAAGGCCGGCAACGCAACCAAGGGGAAGTGCCGGAGCCAGTTCTGCGTGAACGACCACGCAAAGTGACAGACGAGGATGCCCTCCATGCGTGGCAAACTGGTGATAACGGTCGGCGTCCTCATCCTGGCGGTGGCTGCCTCGACGATCTTCTTCAGTCGTCGTAGCACCGCGCCGCCAGCGGGACCTGGAACCTCCGGCGTGTCCCCAGGGCCCGCGGCGCCCTCCCCTCCCGTGGAGCCCGCGCTCGCGCTCGAGATCGATACCGCGAAACAGGTGGAGCTGCAGCAGGGGACGCCGTTCGTGTTCACCGTGCGAATCAGCAACCCGCGCGCGGCCAACGCGGCCGCTGCGAACCAGCTGAATGCACAGGTCGTCGACGACCTCCAGCAGCGCGTCGCCCGCGGCGAGCTCACCGCCGTCGCCGCGCAGCCGATGCTCGAGGCGGTGCGCGCGTCGGAGCCGGTCGAGGCGATCCGCGCCGGCACGGACGCGCGAGGCTGGGAGACCTTCCTGCATTTCGAGCGCGTGGCGGACGGCGGCTCGGCGCTGCTGGACTGGCCGTTGACGCTCGTGGCCACACCCGAGTCGCGATCCGTGACCCTCGACGCGACCTCGGTCGCCAAGGTCCAGTATGCGGTCTCCCCGCAGGCTGCCGCGCAGATACAGGCCGGAACGTACCAAGTCGTCGCCGCCTTCGAGGTGCCGGCCGGCCTGGATCTGCCTGCCGGGACGTGGCGGGGCCGCGTCGTGTCACGCCCCGTGACGATCGTGATGGCCGCCGCCGGCGCGCAGCCGCCCGGCGGCGACCAGGGCAACGCGAATCTGCGACGGGCCGAGTACTTCAAGGTGATCGGCGACTGGGCGAGCGCGGCGCAGGCGGCGCAAGCCGCGCTGAACCAGAACCCGCAGCTCATCGGCGCGCAGATCGTCCTTGGCAACGCCAGGGAGGCGCAGGGAGATCTCGTCGGCGCACGCGACGCCTACGTCAGGGCGAGGCGCCTGTTCTACGAGCAGCAGCCCAACTCCTACGAGGCGCCGGAGTACCTCGACGTGAAGATCGCGGAGCTGAACCAGCGAATCGGACCTGGGTAGCCCCGGGTTAGAATAGCTGGATCATGCCCAGCCTGATCGAGGCGATCGACATCAAGCGGAAGACGTTCATCGAGCACGAGGGCGCGCCGTACGTGTGCCTCGACGTGGAGATCTCCAGGCCGACGGCCCGCGGCGGCCAGACGCTCGTCCGCGTCAAGATGCGCAACCTGGTGACCCGGGCCGTGTTCGACCGGACCTTCAAGGCCGGCGAGAAGTTCAGCGAGCCCGACCTCGCCACGATCACCGCGTCGTACCTGTACGCCGACAGCGTCGGCTACCACTTCATGGACCAGGACACGTTCGAGACGCTGACGCTCACCTCCGACCAGGTGGGCGACGACCGAACGCTCCTCGCAGACAACCTCGTCATCCAGGTGCAGAAGTTCAACGGCGCGCCCATCGGCCTCCAGTTCCCCCCCATCGTCGAGCTGACCGTGACGTCCACCGAGCCGGGCGTCCGCGGCGACACGGCCAGCGGCGGCGTCACCAAGCTCGCCACGCTCGAGACCGGGCTCGAGATCAAGGTGCCCCTCTTCATCAAGGAAGGGGAGAAGGTCAAGGTCCACACCGAGACCCGCGAGTTCGCCGGCCGGGCCTGACCCTCGTCCCCGGCCTTTTCGACGCCGTGGCGTTCACCGACGTCGAGCTCTCGCCCGACGGGCGGGCGATCGTCATCGCCACCGAGCGCCCGGACTGGTCGCGCGAGCGGTTCCGCAACGACCTGTGGCTCTACCGGGACGACGGGCACGGTGGCGGCGCGCTCGTCCAGCTGACGCAGTCCGGCCACGACTCCGACCCGCAGTGGTCGCCCGACGGGCGCTGGGTGGCGTTCCTCTCGGACCGCGAGCGCCCGGGCGGCCCGCGCGCCGGAGCCGCCGCCGACGACGAGGCGGTGACCGAGCTCTACCTGATCGCCACGGCCGGCGGCGAGGCCTTTCCCGTGACGACGGGCGACGAGGACGTCCACGCCTTCTCGTGGTCGCCCGACTCGAAGACGTTGTACTTCGCCACCCGCCTCCCCTTGACCGCGGATCAGCGGGACGCCCGCAAGAAAGAATGGAAGGACGTCATCCAGTACCGACGCGGCGAGCGCGGTGACGAGATCAGCAGCATCGAGGTGGCGGACGTGCTGGCGCGCCGGGCGGCGGCTGGCACGTCGTCCACCGCACCCGCGGACGAGGACACCGGGGCGACGCCGGACGCGCGCGTGCGTGCCCGCACGCCCTGGCGCGTGCAGGATCTCGCCGCCTCGCCCGACGGCCACGCGCTGGCGTTCGACACGACGTCGGTCTCCGAGCGGCAGGAGGATCCGTCGGAGTTCGAGGTCTTCGTCGTCGATCTGGCCACGGCCGACGGCACGCGTGCCCCGCGGCAGGTGACGCACAACGAGGCCTTCGAGCAGGGCCTGCGCTGGGCCGGCGACAACCGCCATCTGTTCTTCCAGGTGGACCAGGGCTCGGTCGAGGGAAAGTACCAGGACACGCAGGAGCGGCTCTACTGGGTGGACAGCCAGACGGGATCGGTCGAGCGCTGGGCCGCCGATTTCGGCGGCGCGCTGCTGGACTACGGGATCGCGGCAGACGGCACGGTGGTCGTCGAGGGTCGCCTCGGCACCGAGGTCCAGCTGTACGCCCTGGCGGGTCCGCGCGCGGCCGCCCGCCCGATTCCGGGCCGGGCCGGCACCTACGAGGACCCGACGCTCGCGTCCCGCTCGCGGCGCGCGGCGTTCGTACACTCGACGCTCGACGAGCCGACCGAGGTCTATCTCGCCGACGGCACGGACGGCCTGGCCAAGGCGCGCGCCATCACGTCGTTCAACCGCCTGTTCACCGAGCGCGCGCTGCCGCAGGGCAAACCCTACCGCTGGACGGCCGACGACGGGACGCCGGTCGAGGGGATGCTGATCTACCCGCCCGGGAAGTTCGAGGCGAAGGGCCTGCCGATGCTGACGCTCATCCACGGCGGTCCGGCCGACGCCGACGGCAACCACTTCGAGGCCGACTGGTACCAGTGGTCCGCGCTCGCCGCCACCCACGGGTGGCTCGTCTTCCAGCCCAACTACCGCGGCTCGGCCGGCTACGGCGACGCGTTCCTGAACGGCATCGTGCCCGAGATCGTCTCACGGCCCGGCAAGGACATCCTGGAGGGGATCGACGCGCTGGTGAAGGACGGGATCGCCGATCCGGATCATCTCGCGGTCGCCGGCTACAGCTACGGCGGCTACATGACCAACTGGCTGATCACGCAGACCACGCGCTTCAAGGCCGCGATGACGGGCGCAGGCGCCGTCGAGCACGTCGCCAACTGGGGCAATGACGACATGACCGTGGACGACGCCTATGCCCTCGGCGGCCGACCCTGGGAAGCCGCGTAGCGATATCACGACGAGGCTGCCATCTTCCAGATCGAGAAGGTGCGCACGCCGACGCACATGGTGGCGGGCGCCGACGACATCCGCGTCGCCGTGCTCGAGGATTACCTGCTGGACCACGCGCTGCACTCGCTCGGCGTGCCGAGCACGCTGCTGATCTTCCCCGGCGAGGGCCACGACCTCGCGGAGAACCCGTGGCACGGGAAGATCAAGGTGCGCGAAGAATTGAAGTGGCTGGAGAAGTACGCGGAAAAGGCAGGACAATGACCACGGAATGACCGCGGAATAACCACGGAAGTCGCCACGGAAATCACCACGGGAATCAACTCGTAGCGCACGCCTGACCTGTCCCGAGCGCAGTCGAGGGAAGGCGTCCGCTGCGTGAGCCGTGAGCCGTGAGCCGTGAGCCCCCAGCCCCCAGTCCCCAGTCCCCAGTCCCGGCAAGCGTCAGCCGCCCTTACTCGACCCGCATCGCGATGACCGGGTCGAGGCGGATCGCCCGCAGGGCGGGCAGGAGGCTGCCGGCCAGCGTCATCACGAGCGCGAGCGCCACGGCCACGGCGAAGGTCGGCGGGTCGCCGGGGCTGACGCCGGCGAGCAGCGCCTGCAGGCTGCGCCCCGCGACGAACGCCAGCACGCCGCCGGCGGCGACGCCGAGCACCGCGAGGCGCGCCCCGCGCCACAGGACCAGCGCCAGGATGTCGCCGCGCTGCGCGCCGAGCGCCATGCGGACGCTGATCTCGCGCGTGCGCTCGTTCACCGTGAACGCCAGCAGGCCGTGGATGCCGATGCCGGCCAGCAGGAACGCCAGCAGCGCGAAGGCGCCGAGCACGCGCACCTGGATCGCGCGCGGCGCGGTCTGGCTGGCGACAACCTGCGAGAGCATGCGCACCGACGAGATCGGCTGCGCGGGGTCGGCGCGCGCGACGATCTCCCGGATCGTCGGCAGCAGCGCGCCCGCGCCGGCGGTCGTCTTCACCACGAGGTCCTTCGGGACGTAGAACGACATCCAGCCGTCCGGGATCTGCTCGTAGGGCAGGTACACCTGCGGCTCGCTGGGGCGCTCGAGGCCGCGCACGCGGACGTCGCCCGCCACGCCGACCACCGTCCGCTCGAAGAACGCGATCGAGAAGCGGCGCCCCAGCGGGTTCTGGCCCGGCCAGTACAGGCGCGCGAACGACTCGCTGACGACGGCGACCTTCTCGGCGCCGGCGGTGTCGCCGTCGCCGACGTCCCGGCCGGCGAGAATCGGGATGCCCAGCGTCTTGAAGAAGCGCGGCGTCAGGTAGCGCACGCTCGCCGCCCGCGAGTCCGACGCAGGCTCGGCGAGGTCGGACCCGGTCACCGGCCAGATGCCGCCACCGAAATCCAACGGCAGGAAGCTGATGTAGGCGGCGCTCGACACGCCCGGCAGCCGGTCGACGTCCTCCAGCACGCGCCGGTAGAAGGCCGCGCGCTGCGCCGTCGCCTCGTACTTCGGCATGGGCAGCCACGTGCGCAGGGTGAGCACGCCGCGGGCGTCGAAGCCCGGGTCCACGTCCTGGACGCGGACGAGCGCCCGGAGCAGGAGGCCGGCGGCGATCAGGAGCGCGATCGACGCGGCGACCTCGCCGACGACCAGCGCCGCGCGCAGGCGCTCGGTCGGCCGGCCGGTGCCCGCGCGCGCGCCGTCGGCCAGGGCGGTCACGTCGTCCCCGCGGTTCACCCGCAGCGCCGGCACCACGCCGAAGCCCACGCCTGTGGCGATCGTGGCCGCCGCCGCGACGATCAGCATCCGCAGGTCCAGGCCCGGCGTCGCCGCGATCGGGAGCCCCTGCGGCACGAGCCGCGCGAGCAGGGGGTCCACCACGACCGCGAGCAGCACGCCGAGGACGCCGCCGCACGCGGCGAGCAGCAGGCTCTCGGTCAGCATCTGGCGCGCCAGGCGCTCGCGTCCGGCGCCGAGCGCCGCGCGCACCGCCAGCTCGCGCCGCCGGCCGAGCGCGCGCGCCATCAGCAGGTTGGCGAGGTTGAGGCACGCGATGAGCAGCACGCACACCGACGCGCCCACCAGCGCGACGAGCAGGAGCCGCGTCTGCGACGGCACCTGGTCGCGCAGCCACTCCACCGTCGCGCCGGTCTTCTCGTTCGCCTTCGGATACTCGCGCGCGAGCCGCGCGGCCACCGCGCCCAGGTCCGCCCGCGCCTGCGCCAGGGTGACGCCCGGCTTCAGCCGCGCGACGCCGTACAGGTACACGTTGGTGCGGTCGGCGTAGTCGTCGGGCGAGAACTGGTACGGGATCCAGAACTCGGTCACGCGCGTGGGGAACTCGAAGCCCGGGGGCATCACGCCGATGACCACGTACGGCTCGCCGTCCACGCTCACCGTCTTCCCGAGGACGCCCTCGTCCGCCTGGAACGCCGCGCGCCACCAGCGGTCGCTGAGCATGATCGTCTTCTCGGCGCCGTAGGTGTCGTCGGCCTCCTCGAACAGGCGGCCCAGCTCGGGCCGGACGCCCAGCGTCGGAAGCAGGCTCGCGCTGACCAGGGCACAGGGCACGCGCTGCGGCTCGCCCACGCCCACCACGTTCGCCGAGGTGCCGGTGTACACGCCCATCGACGCGACGCTCGCCGCCATGCGCCGCCAGTCGCGGTAGTTGGCCGGCGAGAGCTCGAGGTGCGAGTACCCCCGGAACCCCTGATCCTGCCAGAACGCCACGAGGCGGCCGGCGTCCGGGAACGGCAGCCGCGGCAGCAGCACGTGCATCGCCATCGAGAACGCCGCGGTTGTCGCGCCGATGCCGAGCGCCGAGACCACGATGGCCGTCACCGCGAAGCCGCGCGCGCGAGCCAGGCTCCGGAGGGTGTAGTGAAGATCGTGCCGCAGGATCTCGGCGTGCACCGCGGCCGCGTTGGGGACGACGTCGGCGAGCGTCTCGAGCCAGAGCGCGAGCCGAGCGCCGGCGCCCGACGCCTCGCGGCGGCGCCGCGCGAAGAGCGCGCGCATCTCGCCGCCGTACTCGTGACGGAACGACGCCGGGTAGAGGCGCAGCAGCGCGCGGTAGAGCCGCATCACGCCCGCCCCGGGACGAAGCCGCGCGCGCGCGCGAGCTTGACGAGCCCCGCCAGCCGCCGCGCCTCGGCGCGCGCCACCTCCATGCCGAACGGCGTGACCCGGTAGTACCGCCGGCGCTCGTCGTCGAGGTCGGGCGCGGGCCGCTCGCGGCTCTCGACGAGCAGGCCCTGCTCGAGCATGCGCTGGATCGACCGGTACAGCGTGCCGGCGCTCAGCTTGACCTCGCCGTTGGTGCGGGCAGCGACATCCTGGATGATCGCGTAGCCGTGCCGGTCGCCGGCGGCGACCGCGAGCAGGATGTGGAAGGTCGCCGGCGGCAGCGGCAGCAGCGTCTCGGGGTTGTCATCTCGGGTAGTCACACCGTGAGTATATCCACTGTGTGTATAGTGTCAAGGCCGCCGCGGCACGTTGACCGCGGGGTGTGGGCTTCCGCACACGTGTGGTCGGGCTGGCACGCGCTTCGCTAGGAGCGGTCTGCGGCGCCGGGGCTCCGTCGCCCGAGACGGGCGGCGGCGATTTCACGCCTGGAGGGACGCATGACTCCGTCGAGCCGTCCGGTGGTCGCGTCGGTCGTCTTCGGGCTGTGCGTGTTCGCCGGATCCACCGCCGTGGCCCGGGATCTGGACCCGCACTTCCGCGTGCTCGAGCCGCTCGTGGGTGGGGAGTGGACCGGACGCATGCTGTCGTTCGGCAACGGCCAGCCGCTCCCGCCGGGAGTGCCCATGGCCGAGCCCGGCTTCTACCGCGTCCGCTGGGAGCCGATTCTCGGCGGCACGGCCATCCGGGAGACCAGGGACATGCCGGCCATCGGCCAGACTCAGGAGGTCGTCTACTACTGGGACCGCGAGGCGGACCAGGTGGCGTACCTCGGCTTGACGAGTCGCGGGGTGGTGGAACGGGGCGCGCTCCGCGCCGAGAACGGAGCGATCGTGAGGACTGGCCGGCTGGTGTTCCCCGACCTCGCGAAGGTGGACTACGTGGACACCTGGGAGCTCACCCCCGAGGGCGCCCTCCGCCAGCGCTACCTGCCGGCGGAGGGCAAGGGCAACGGCCATTTGATCGAGCTGACCCGGTCGCCCCGAACGGCCTCGAGATCGATCTCTCCGGAGCGTTCCACGTCCGGCATCAGCGCTGCGCGTTGGGCCGACCCGGCAGGGTGTGGAGCTCCAACCGCGCCCACAACGGCTTGTGATCGCTCGCGCCCCGGGCATCCGCGACGCCGGCGGCCGGCCCGCCGCCGCGGGGGCGCAGGCCTCGAACGAAGACGTGGTCGAGCTTCAAGCCGATGCCCAGGAACGACCTCGTCCCGGGCTGGTCCTTGTTGACCCATGTGAAGCCGGCCTTCTCGAACAGCGGTCCAATCCAGCCGGCGTTGAAGTCGCCACCGATGACCAGGGGACCGTCGATCGAGGCGGCGCTGGCGAGCAGCACCTCGATCTGGTCGCGGCGCTCGTCGTCCGAGGCGCCTCCCGGCGACGGCAGGTGCACGGACATGACGCCCACCCGGATGGCTCCGCAACGCACGGTGGCCGCCGTCACGGTGGTGGCGAGCCCGGTCCGCAGCGCCCTGTGGGGCAGGACGATGCGCCGGCCGCCTTCGATGGGCCAGCGCGAGAGCACGGCGGGGCCGAAGTCCCGGCGGGTGCTCGGGTGCCAGCCGCTCGGCAGGAACACGGCGTTCATCGCGAGGGCGGCCGCGATCCGCTCCACGCCGGGCGGGTCCATCTCCTGGAGGAGCAGCACGTCCGCGTCCCTCAGGGCCGGCGTGGATCGCAGGACGTCGATGGCGAGGTCGACCTTCTTCGCGTACTGGACGTTGAAGGTGACCACGGTGAACGCGCCCGTTCGGCCGGCGCAGGCGGCGGGCGCGACGGGCGGCGCCAGGGCCTGCTCGTACCGCGGCTCGAGCGGCCCGAGGTAGTTGGTGGCCTGGGCGCATCCCGCCGCCAGGCAGGTCATCAACGCGACAGCGGCCCCCCGCCACGCGCCCGCGGTCCGACGTGGATCGACCCGCACGTCCATGGGCTGACCTACACCGGCTTGTCGATCGCCTCGGCCGGCTTCGAGAACATCTGCGCGCCGTCCTCGGTGACGTGGAAGTCGTCCTCGAGGCGGACGCCGAACTCCCCGGGGATCGCAATCATCGGCTCGTCGCTGAAGCACATGCCCGGCGCGAGGGGCAGCCGGTTGCCGCGCACCAGGTACGGCCACTCGTGGCCGTCGAGGCCGATGCCATGGCCCGTGCGGTGCGGCAGGCCCGGCAGCTTGTAGTCGGGGCCGAAGCCGAAATCGGTGATCACCTTGCGCGCGGCGGCGTCCACGGCCTCGCACGCGACGCCGGGCCTCGCCGCGGCGAGCGCCGCGTCCTGCGCCTTCCGCTCCAGCTCCCAGATCTGCCGGTGCCGGTCGGTCGGCGTGCCGAAGACGATGGTGCGCGTGATGTCGGAGCGGTAGCCGTCCACGCCGCAGCCGCCGTCCATCAGCACGACGTCGCCCTCCTTCAGCCGCTGCGGCAGGATGCTGCCGTGCGGCGACGAGGTCGCCACGCCGAAGCTCGCGTCGATCGCACCGCTCGCGCCGAGCCGCTCGTGCGCGAGGCGCGAGTTCTGGGTGAACTCGTCCGGGGTCATCCCCTCGTGCAGCGTCGCGATGGCCGCGCGGAACGCGGCGACGGTGATGTCGTTCGCCCGCTGCATGAGCGCGAGCTCGGCGGGCGACTTCACCGTGCGGCAGCCCGCGGTGACCGGGTCGGCGCTCACGTAGGCGAGCGCCGGCGCGGCCTGGCGGATGTTGTCGTAGAGGAAGAAGCGCACGCGCTCCTCGATGCCGATGGTGCCCGTGCGGATGCCGCGGTCCTTGAAGATGCCGGCGACGAGGCGCGCCGGGCTCTCGTCCTCCTCCCACGTGCGCACGTCGTCGCCGAACCGGATCAGCTCGCGCGCGCGCCCCTCCTCGAACTTCGGGCAGACGTACGCGGGATCGCCCTTGGCCGGCAGCACGAAGCCGAACATGCGCTCGCCGCCGCCCCACCGGATGCCCGTGTAGTAGAAGAGGCTGGTTCCCGGCTCGATGAACACGGCGTCGATCCTGTTCGCCGCCATCAACGCCTGCGCCTTCGCCATCCGCGCCCGCCGCTCGTCGTCCGTGATTGGGACGATGCCGTCGGTCATCGGCGTCAGCGCGCGGATGGGCTCGGGGAGCGAGGCGTCCGGCCCGCCGGTCGCGGGCGCGGGCGGCGCGGCGCAGGCGACCAGCGCGCCGCCGGCGGTCATGGCGGTGGAGCTCAGGAAGGTTCGGCGGTTCATTGACGGCTCCTTGGGTGAACGAACGAATGTGCTCCAGGCTGGACGGGGAACGTGGCGGCCGGCGGGGGCATCGTATAACAGAACGCCCGGGGTGAGCCGCGAGCCGTCAAGTATCATGTAGCCGTGACCTCCAAGCTCGGCCGCTTCGCCTGGGGCGTCCTCGGCTACAACGTCGCGGTGATCCTGTGGGGCGCCTACGTGCGCGCCACCGGATCGGGCGCGGGGTGCGGCGGGCACTGGCCGCTCTGCAACGGCGAGGTGCTGCCGCGCGTCTCGAGCGTGGCCACCGCCATCGAGTTCTCGCACCGGATCTCGAGCGGCGTCGCGCTCCTCGCCGTCGTGGGGCTCGCCTGGTGGGTGTGGCGCGCGCACCCGGCGGGCCACCCGGCGCGCAAGGCCGCCGGCTTCTCGGTGCTCTTCATCCTGACCGAGGCCGCCGTCGGCGCCGGCCTCGTGTTGTTCGCGCTGGTGGCCGACAACGCGAGCGGCGCGCGCGCGCTGTTCATGGGTGTTCACCTCATGAACACGTTCGCGCTCGTCGCGAGCCTCACGCTCACGGCATGGTGGACGACCGGGGGCGCGCCGATCCGGCTGCGCGGAAAGCCGTTCGCGAAGGTCGCGCTGCTCGTCGCCGCGCTCGGCCTGCTGCTCGTGGGCACGAGCGGCGCCGTCGCCGCGCTCGGCGACACGCTCTACCCCGCGCGGTCGCTCGCCGACGCGCTGCAGGCGGATCTCTCGCCCACCTCGCACGTCCTGATCCGCCTGCGCTTCCTCCACCCCGCCATCGCCATCGTCGTGGCCTTCGCGCTGATCGCGCTCGTGAGGCCGCTGCGGGCCGGACTGAGCGGGCGCGGGCGGCTGGCGGCGACGCTCGTGATCGCGCTCGCCGTGATGCAGCTCGCCGCCGGCGGCCTCAACGTGATGCTGCTCGCGCCGGTGTGGATGCAGATGGTGCACCTGCTCGTAGCCGACCTGCTGTGGATCGCGTTCGTGGCGTTCGGCGCGGGCGTGGCCGCACAGGAGGCCTGAGGGGCGGCTACCCGAGATCAACGAGCGGGATGCCGAGCCGGCGAGCGGCGTCGGTGAGGCGCGTGTCGTAGGAGGCCAGGGCGACCGCCCGGCCACGGCCGCGCAGGAACTCCATCGACGCGAGGTGCAGCGCGTCGAGCGTGCGGACCGGCTGCGGGAACGGCTCAAGCGCGCGGTCGAGCACGAGCGGCGACAGCTCGACGAGCGCCACGCGATCGACGAGGTTCCGCGCGATCTCGCCGTGCGTCTTCCCGAGGCCGCGTGCGTGAAGCCGGACGAACAGCTCGTACTCGAGCAACCGGCTCGACACGAGCGGCTCGTCCCAGAGCGTGTCGGGGGGCGTGCGGTCCTCGGCGAGGAGCTGCGCGAGCGCGACCGAGGTGTCGAGGTAGATCACCGATCCTCGCGATCGCCGGCGAGCTCGGCCATCACGTCGGCGAAGCGGGCGACGGGCCGGCGCGTCGGGGGGCCCTCGGCCACGCGGAGCGGTGCCGAGACCAGGCCCTGCCGGATGGCATCGGCCAGGATCGCGTCGGACGCGAGCGCGCTGCGGCCGGGCGTCGGCGGACCCAGCTCGGCCACGACGCGGTCGCGGTCCGTGACGAGGACCGTCTCGCCGCTCGCGGCGAGCCGGACGAACTCGCTCAGCCGGTTCTTGAGCACCTTCAGGCCGACGGCACGCATACGGACAAGGTAGCTTCTGGAAGCTACCTCTGTCAACGTCCCAGGCCGATCCGCGGCCTACTCGCTCCGCAGCGCCACCATCGGGTCGACCTTTGAGGCGCGGCGGGCGGGAAGATAGCTCGCGACGGTCGCCACGAGCGTCAGCCCGGCCGCCACCGCGGCGAAGGTCGCGGGATCGGTCGGCGTCACGCCGAAGAGCAGGCTCTCCATCAGCCGCGTGACCGCGAGCGCGAGCGCCACGCCGACCCCGACGCCCACGCCGGCAATCGCCAGCCCCTGCGCCAGCACCATCGCCTTCACGCGCCCGGTGGTTGCGCCGAGCGCGAGGCGCACGCCGAGCTCCTGCGTGCGCTGGCTCACCCCGTACGCGATCACGCCGTACACCCCGACGAGACCCAGGACGAGCGCGACACCGGCGGCGAGCGTCAGCAGCACGAGCGTGAAGGACGTGCGGGCCACCGACTGCGCGACGAACCCGGAGAGCGGGCCCACGCCCTGGAGCGCGAGATCCGGGTTCACCGACCCGACCGCGCGGCGCACGTCGTCAAGGAAGCCCGGCGTCCCGACGCGGCTGCTGCGCACGGCGTAGCACGTCCGCCGCCACAGCGTGATCTGGTCGGGCGCGTCCCCCTGCCAGAGCGCCAGCACGACCTGTGGCCAGTAGACCATCGGCACCGGATCCTGGTTCAAGCCGTCCTCCCGGACGTCGCCCGCCACGCCGATGACGCGGTACCAGCGGGCGGGGTCTGGCCGCATGGAGACCCGCTTGCCGATCGCGTTCGGGATCGATCCCCAGTAGGCGCGGGCGAGGCCCTCGGATACGACGACGGCGGGAATCCGATCGTGGATGTCCGCCCACGTGAACGACCGCCCCGCGAGGAGCGGGATCCCGAGCGTCTCGAAGTAGCCCTCGCCGATCCACTTGTGCCGGCGCGTCATCGGCGGCGTCTCGCCCGGAACCGTCAGACCTTCGACATAGAGCGGATTGATGTTGTCACCGTAGTACATCGGCAGCGCCGTGGCCATGCCGACCGACGTGACGCCGGCAACCTCGCCCAGGCGGCGCGCGATCGCTTCCTGCGCGAGCGCCGCGTCGGCTGCCTCCGGCACGAGACGGCCCGGTATCGACACCCACAGCGCCAGCACGTCGTCCGCGTGGGCGAAACCGGGGTCCACGGCCCGCAGGGACCGCGCGCTGCCGAGGACGAGCGCGGCCGCCACCAGCAGCACGAGCGCGAGCGCAATCTGTCCGACGGCCAGCGTCAGTCGACCCCACCGCCGGTGCCGTCCGGCCGAGGTGCCGCGCCCACCCTGTTTCAGCGCCTCCACGACGTCCTGTCCGCCGCGCCGCAGCATCGGGGACACGCCGAACAGGACCCCGGCCGCCAGCGAGATCGCCAGCGTGAAGAGGAGCACCCGCGCGTTCAGCGCGACCTCGTGCAGACGCGGCAGCTCCGACGGCGCGAGCGCCAGCAGACCGCGCAGGCCTGCGTACGCCAGCCCGGTGCCCGCCAGGCCGCCGAGCAGGCCGAGGAGGACGCTCTCTTTGAGGTACTCGCGGAGAATCCGGCGCCGGCTCGCTCCCATCGCCGTCCGGATGGCCATCTCCTTCTCCCGCGCTTCGGCGCGGACGAGCATGAGGTTGGCGACGTTGGCGCAGGCGATGACGAGCACCAGCCCCACGCCCGCCATGAGCACCCAGAGCAGGTTCGCCACGCCGCCGACGAGCTCGGTCTTCAGGAGTCTCACGTGGGGGACGTAGTGCGCCTGCTTCGCCGCCTCGATGACCGGTCCGCCCGGGAACTTCTCGAACGCCAGCGGCAGCATGCGGGCCATGTCGGCCTCGGCTTGCTCGAGGCTGACGCCGTCCCTCAGCCGGGCGATCCCCCGGTAGCCGACGTTGCCGACAAACAGCGTGGCGCGACGGAACTGCAGGGGAACGATCAGCGCCCGCTCCTGCCCGATCGCGCGGAGCGTCGGCGGGAGCACACCCACGATCTCCAGCATGCCGCCGTCCACGTCGAGCTTCCGGCCGACGACTCCCGGGTCGCCGCCGAAGCGCGACTGCCAGTACCCGTAGCCGAGGAGCACGACGGGCGGCGCGTCCGGATCTTCATCGGCCGGCGTGATGAGCCGGCCGAGCACCGTACTCATGCCCAGGGTGTGGAAGACGCCGCTCGTGGCCCGCATCACCGGCACGGCCTCTGCGGCGCCGCCGCTCGTGACGGTCATCGACCCGCGCCCGCTGTACATCCCCAGGCTCTCGAAGACCCGGTTCTCGTCCTCGTAGGTGAAGTGCCACGCCGCGCACTGCCCCACGTCGCCCTCCCCCACGTTGGGCGCCTCGTGGCCGAGCGCCACGATCCGGTCCGCGTGCGGGAACGGGAGCGGCGAGAGGACGCTGGCGTCGAGCAGCGTGAAGATGGCGGTGGTCGCGCCGATGCCCAGCGCGAGGACGAGGACGACGACGGCGGTGAAGAGGGGGCGCGCGGCCAGGCTGCGGAGGGCGGAGCGGAGGTCGCCGAGGAGGTCGGCGAGCGGCGTCCAGCGTGAGCCGCGTCCCCGCAGCTCCTCTTCGGCGCGCTCGAGGCGCCGGGCGGCTTCGGCCGCGGCGTGATGGCGCTCGGCGCTCAGGAGCTCCGCGGCCGCCCGCTGCCGATCGCCCAGCTTCGCCAGGACGAGCGCCTCGGCTTCCGCCTCGGTGGCCCCGCGAGCGCGCGCCTCGCGCCAGGTCTCTTCCAGATGAGCCGCCAGCTCGCCGACGATGCGCTCGTCGCGCTGCCCCGCCATCCGCGGGAGGTTCAGGTACTCGCGAACCCACGCTTCCCAGTTACGCATGGCCGGCTCCCAGCACCTCGTCGACCATGGCGGCGAAGGCGCGCCACTCGTGCGTCTGGCTCGCCAGCTCCCGGGTGCCGGCGGGCGTGAGCGTGTAGTAGCAGCGCCGCCGCTCGCCCTTCTTCTCCACCCACCGGCCCTTGATCCGCCCGCGATCCTCCATCCGGTAGAGGAGGGAGTAGAGCGTGGAGACGGACAGCTCCAGCCGGCCGCCGGATCGCCGCTCGAGCTCCTTGCCGATCTCGTAGCCGTGCCGGGGGCCGGCGTCGAGAACCGAGAGAATGAGCAGCTCGAGGCTGCCGCGCTTCAGGTCGGTGGTGAACATGGACGGGCCTCGACTGCGAGGTGTGCGATTTCGCACGCTTCGGCTGGCGATACTTCGTCTGCCGAAATACGTCTCCTTGGACGGCGGACGGCCGGGAAAGGTTCGCCGCCGTCCCGCGCCTTTCTGTTGACTACCAACAGAAGCGGGTGTAGGGTGTTCTGTAGAGTTCCAACAGGAGATCCCCATGGCCGATCGCCAGACCGACGTCCTTCGCGGCACCCTCGATCTGCTGGTCCTCAAGACGCTCGAGACGCTCGGCCCCATGCATGGCTGGGGCATCGCCCGCCGCATCGAGCAGGTCTCGGGCGACGCGCTCGCCATGAACCAGGGCACGCTCTACCCGGCGCTCCTCCGGCTCGAGCAGCGCGGTTGGATCGACTCGAAGTGGGGCGTCACCGAGAACAACCGCCGCGCGCGCTACTACGTCCTCACGGCCCGGGGCCGCAGGCAGCTCAAGGTCGAAGAGGAGGACTGGGCGCGCATGTCGACGATCATCGCGCGCGTGCTCGGCGCGTCCGAGTAGCGCCCGGAGGGTCCGCCCATGGAGTGGCTGCGCGCGTTCGCCAGGCGGCTCGGAGCGCTGTTCCACCGCGACCGGCTCGAGGACGAGCTCGCCGACGAGCTGCGGTTCCACGTCGAGATGGAAGCCGACGCGAACCGTGCCGCCGGCATGGACGCGGACGAGGCGCGTCGCGCCGCGCTGCTGAAGTTGGGCGGCCTCGAGCGCACCAAGGCGCTCTACCGCGAGCAGCGCGGATTGCCCTCGGTCGAGTCGCTCGTCCAGGACGTCCACCACGCGGGGCGCGCCCTTCGTCGCAGCCCCGGCTTCACGGCCGTCGCGGTCGTGTCGCTGGCGCTCGGCATCGGCGCGAACACGGCCATCTTCAGCGTGGGCAACGCCCTCGTGCTGCGGCCCCTGCCGTATCCCGAGCCCGACCAGCTCGTCCGCCTCTACGAGAACAGCATCACACAGGGCAGCTACGGCGAGGGCTCGGTGTCGCTCCCCAATCTGAACGACTGGCGCGCGAGCGCCACGACGTTCGCCGAGATGGCGTGCTACACGGGCACCGACGCCAACCTGGCCCAGGACGACGGGGCCCTCCGCGTCCCCGCCGCCAGGGTCGAGGCAGGCGTCTTCCGGGCGCTCGGCGTCGAGCCGGCCATGGGCCGCGTGTTCCTGGACGAGGAGAACACGCTCGGGCACGAGCGTGTCGCGATCCTGTCCCACAGCCTCTGGCTCCGACAGTTCGGTGGGGACCCGGCCATCCTCGGGCGAGCGATCATGATCAACGGGACCGATCACGTGGTCGTCGGCGTGATGCCGGCAGGTTTCGACTTTCCGCCGCGATCGTCCACCGAGATCTGGCTGTCGTTCTACACGACGCCCGAGCAGCCCTGGCAGCTCCAGCGCAACTCGCACGCGTTCGAGGTGATCGGGCGGCTCGCGCGCGGCGCCACGCTCGCCGGTGCGCGAGCCGAGCTGAGCCGGATCGCCGCGCGGCTGCGCCACGAGTACCCGGAAGACGCGACGCGCGGCGTGGTGGTGCGGCCGCTTCACCAGGACACGGTGGAGGGCACGGCGGGGCTCGTCATCGTGCTGGGCGGCGCGGTCGGGTTCGTGCTGCTGCTCGCCTGCGCCAACGTCGCGAACCTGGCGCTCGCCCGCGCCGTCGCCCGACGGCGCGAGCTGGCGGTCCGGATGGCGATCGGCGCCGGCCGCCTGCGCCTGATCCGGCTGCTGCTCATCGAGAGCCTGGTGCTGGCGGTCGCCGGCGGGCTGGCGGGTCTGGCCATCAGCGGGCCGATCGTGACGGCGCTGCTGGCGCTGCCCGGCAACCCGCTCCCGGCGGGCTACACCATCGGCATCGACGGCGCCGTGCTCCTCTACTGCGCGATCGCGACGCTGGCTGCGGGCCTTCTGGCCGGCGTCATGCCCGCGCTCAACGCCAGCCGGCTGAGCCTGCAGACCGCGCTCAAGGAGGGCGAGGCGCGGGCCTCGCTCTCGCTGACGCGGCCGCGCAGCCTGCTCGCCGTCACCGAGGTCGCGCTGGCGCTCGTGCTCGTCATCGGCGCCGTGCTCATGCTCGTCAGCCTGCGGCGCCTGGCCGCCTTCGACCTCGGCTTCAATCCCGACCATCTCCTCACGATGACGGTCTCGCTGCCGGAGGGCCGGTACGACCGCAATGCGGACGCGGTGCAGGTATTCGGCCGGCTGATCGAGCGCGTCCGCGCCATTCCCGGCGTGCGGTCGGCAGGTCTGGTGAGCCTGCTGCCGGTCCAGAAGTCCTGGACCAACTGGCGCTTCTGGATTGCGGGACGCGACGAGGCGCCGCCCGGGTACGAGCCGTTCGCGGAGAACCGCACGTTCGTCGGGAACTTCTTCGAGGCCATGGGCATCCCGCTGGTCGCGGGCCGGCTGCCGACCGATCGCGACTTGGTGGACGCCGACAAGGTCGTCTTCATCAACCGGCGGCTGGCCGAGCGCTACTGGCCAGGCGGGAATCCGGTGGGACAGCGCATCGCCGGCGGGAGCGATCCGCCCGACGGCCGGTGGATGACCGTGGCCGGCATCGTGGGCGACGTCCGAAGCGCGGGCGTGTACGTCCCGGTGCAGGGCGTGATGTACATGCCGCAGGCGCAGTCCCCCCAGGCGCTCTCCAGCATGAGCCTCGTGATCCGGGCGGAAACGGATCCGGCGGGCCTCGCACCCGCCGTGCGGCGCGCGCTGGCCGACGTCGAGCCCAACGCGAGCGTGTATCGCGTGCTGACGATGAACGAGGTGGTCGATCGATCGGTGGCGGGCACGCGCTATCTGTCGATGCTGCTGGCGATCTTCAGCGCCGTCGCCCTGGTGCTGGCCATCCTCGGCGTCTACGGCGTGATGGCGAAGCTGGTGTCGCAGCGCGCCCATGAGATTGGCGTGCGGATGGCGCTCGGCGCCGAGGCGCGGGCCGTGGTGCGGCTGGTGCTCGGCCAGGGCGTGCGGCTCGCGCTCCTCGGCATCGGCAGCGGGCTCGTCATGTCGCTGAGCCTGAACCAGATCCTGCGCGGCTTCGTCATCGGCATCTCGACGACCGATTTCACGAGCTACACGCTGGCGGCCGCGGCGATCCTGGCCGTGGCCGTGGCGGCCACGCTGCTGCCCGCGTGGCGCGCGTCGCGCGTCGACCCGCTCGTCGCGCTGCACGACGAGTGAGCCGCCGGTGCTATCATGACGCCTCAGTCGGCGTCACCCGGCCGCTCCCGCGGCCGGCCCCCACGAGTCCTTTCCGACGCCCCGCAGGAGGCCCCCCATGCCGCGCACGTGGACACCCGTTCCCTCGAGATGGCGCTGGATTGCCAGCCTGTTGACGGTCTTCCTGGCGCTCGCCGCCGCGACGGCGCTCGCCCAGGGCACGAAGGCGATGACCTTCGAGGACCTGATGAAGTTCAGGGCCATCCAGAAGCCGGTCATCGCCGACGACGGATCGCTCGTCGCCTACGGCGCGCAGCCCGACCGGGGCGACGGCGAGGGCGTGGTGCACGCGCTGGCGAGCGGCCAGGTGTTCCGGATCCCGCGCGGCAGCGCGCCGGTCGTCTCGGACGACGGCCGTTGGGTGGCCATGGTGGTGAAGCCGTCGTTCGCTGAAACCGAACGCGCCGGCAAGACGCCGCCGAAGCCGGGCATGGCGCTGCTCGACGCGCGCAGCGGTGCCGTCGTCTCGGTGGATCGCGTCGAGCGGCTCGCGTTCTCGAGCGACTCGAGGTGGCTGGCCTACCTGCTGTCGGCGCCAGCCGAAGAGACGAAGCCGGCCGAAGGCGGCGAGACGAAGAAGGCCGCGACCGGCACGCCGCTGAAGCTGCGGAACCTCGCCTCGGGCGACGAGATCGAGATCGCCGGCGTGACCTCGTTCGCGTTCGACCGCGCGGCGAAGTTCCTCGCGTATGCGGTGGCGGCGCCCGAGGGCAAGGGCAACGGGCTGTTCGTGCGCGACCTCGCGGCGGCGGACCAGCCGCCGATCGCGGCGAGCCAGGCCGACGAGGCGCGCTACGACCAGCCGACGTGGGCGCCCGAGGCCAGCGTCCTGGCGTTCGTGACCGCGGCCGACGAGGACGCGCCGGCGACGCTCGTCCGCTGGGACGGCGCCGCGCGCACCGCCCGCCCGTTCGCCTCGTCCGAGCAGGCGCCGGCGGGCTGGGTGCTGCCGTTCAAGAACACGTTGAGCTGGTCCAAGGACGGCGCGCGGCTGTTCTTCGGGTTCAAGCCGGCGCCGCCGAAGCCGGCGGCGGCCGCGGAGAAAAAGGAGGGAGCGGCCGATCCGTACGACTTCGACGCCATCCTCTCGAAGACCGAAGTGGACGTCTGGCACTGGAACGACCCGCGGATCAACTCGCAGCAGAAGAAGCTGTGGAACCGCGAGAAGGACCGCACCTACCGGGCCGTCGTGCACGTCGCCGACGGGCGCGTGGTGCGGCTGGCCGACCTCGAGATGCCGGACGTCGAGACCAACGACAACCCGCGCTACGCGCTCGGCTTCTCGGACGTCCCGTACCGCAAGGAGACGACCTGGGGCGAGCGAAGGCGCGACGTCTACCTGGTGAGCCTCGCCGACGGCACGCGGAAGCCGGTGACGTCGGCCCTCCTCGACGACGCGTCGCTCGCGCCGGACGGCGGGAGCATCGCGTTCTTCGACGAGGGCCAGTGGCGCGTGTACGCCGCCGCCACGGGCGCGACGCGCAACGCGACCGCGCCGCTCGGCGTCCGCCTTGACGACGAGCTGCACGACACGCCCGACACGCCGCCGGCCTACGGCCTCGGCGGCTGGCTCGCGGACGGCTCCGCGCTGTTCGCCTACGACCGCTTCGACATCTGGCAGGTGCCGGTGAAGGGCGGCGCCGCGCTGAACCTCACCGCCGGCGAAGGACGCCGGCGAGACATCACGTTCCGGGTCCTTCCGCTCGATCGCGACGCGCCGGGCTTCACGTCCGGCGAGGCGCTGCTGCTCTCGGCCTACCACAACCGCGAGAAGAACGACGGCTTCTACGCCGCGACCGTCGGCCGGAGCGGCGTCACGTCGCGGATCGACGAGCTGCACCGGTTCCGCTTCGTCGCCAAGGCGAAGCACGCCGACGCCGTCATGTACACGCGCCAGAACTTCAGCGAGTTCCCGGACCTCTGGGTGAGCGACACGGCGTTCCGCCAGCCGCGGAAGGTGACCGAGGCCAACCCGCAGATGGCCGACTTCGCCTGGGGCAGCCCCGAGCTGGTGGAGTGGAACAGCCTCGACGGTCTCCCCTTGCAGGGCGTGCTCATCAAGCCGGCCAACTACCACCCCGGCACGCGCTACCCCGTGATCGTCTATTTCTACGAGCGCATGTCGGACCGCCTCTACGAGTTCAACGAGCCGGTCGTGAACCACCGGCCGTCGTTCGCGGTCTACACGTCGAACGGCTACGCCGTCTTCCTGCCGGACGTCGTCTTCGACATCGGCCGTCCCGGCTACTCGGCCACCAAATGCATCGTCCCGGGCGTGCAGAAGCTCGTCGACATGGGCATCGCCGACCCGAAGGCGATCGGCCTGCATGGCCACTCGTGGAGCGGCTACGAGACGGCGTTCATGGTCACCGAGACCAACATCTTCGCCGCCGCGATCGCCGGGGCGCCCGTGTCGAACATGACGAGCGCCTACGGCGGCATCCGCTGGGAGTCGGGCCTGGCGCGGCAGTTCCAGTACGAGAAGACACAGAGCCGCATCGGCGGCAGCCTGTGGGAGTACCCCGAGCGCTACATCGAGAACTCCCCGCTCTTCTTCGCCGACCGCATCCAGACGCCGCTCCTCATCATGGCCGGCGACGACGACGGCGCGGTGCCGTGGTACCAGTCGATCGAGATGTACCTGGCGATGCGCCGGCTCGGCAAGAACTGCATCTTCCTCGAGTACCGCGGCGAGCCGCACCACCTGCAGAAGTACCCGAACAAGCTGGACTACTCCATCAGGATGAAGCAGTACTTCGACCACTACCTGAAGGGCGAGCCCGCGGCCGACTGGATCGTGCACGGGGTTCCGTACAACGGAAAGTAGCCACGGAAATACCACGGAAGGACCACGGAAGTCGCCACGGAAAGAAGGGCCACGATCACCACGAAGGGCGCGAAACGGGCGCTGGCGCGGTCCCACGAAGGACACGACAGGCGTCACACAGCATCCGTGTCCATGAGTGACAACCACGAAGCACACGAAAACCACGAAGACGGACCGTCCTCTTCATGCGTCTCGCACGACGCGGCGACCGGCGGGGCCCAACGGGCCCGCCGGAGCCGGGAAGAACGCGGGCAAGAACGCGCTCTCGACGAATCTCACCAGGTCGCCGCGCATGCAGTGTGACAGCCTTCGTGGGGGCTTCGTGTCGTTCGTGGCTGATTCGTCGTCCGGGCCGTCCTTCGTGCTTTCGTGGTCCCGTCCGTGAGTCCGTCCGCGGCGGGTCAGCTGCCGAAGGCGAGCAAGAGGGCCGAAAGCGTGGCCACCGACAGCACCGACGCGATGAGGACGGTGCCGGCGGCCACGCCGGGTGCGGCGTCGTAGCGGGCGCCGAACAGGTAGACGTTCACGCCGCTGGGCATCGCCGCCATGACCACGGCGACGGCGAGCCAGATCCCGGTGATGCCCAGGACCAGCGCGCCGAGGGTCCACACGATGAGGGGGTGAACGACGAGCTTCAGGCCGGCGAGGACCAGGGCCGGTTTCGCCTCGCCGGTGAACCGGTACTCGGCGAGGGAGGCGCCCATGGCGAAGAGGGCACACGGCACGGCCGACGCGCCGAGCAGCTCCGCCGCCCGGTCGAGCGGCGCCGGAATGGGCAGGCCCGAGAGGTTCACCGCCAGCCCGAGGGCGAGCCCCACCACGATCGGATTCCCCACCACGGCCAGCGCGACGCTGCGCGCCTGCTCGCCCGCCGGAACCCCCAGGCCGCGGTGTCCCTGAATGAGCCCCACGGTGACGGGCATCAGGGTGGCCGCGTGGAAGGCGACGATGAGGAAGAGGGGAAGCGTGGCCCGGGGCCCGAAGGCGGTCAGGATGACGGGGATCCCCATGAAGACCGTGTTGCAGAAGGCCGCCGACATGCCGAAGATGGCCGCCTCGTCGAACGGCCTCTTGAAGACGAAGCGTCCCGCCGCCATGCCCAGGGCGTAGGTCGCCGCCGAGCCCGCGTAGAACGCCGCCAGGAAGCCCCACTCGATGTGTGCGGGAAGCTCGATCGTCGCGAGAGTCCGAAAGAGCAGGACGGGAATGGCGAAGTCGAAGACGAAGAGGACGAGCCCCTGCACGCCCGCCGGTGTCAGCAGCCGGAACCGCGCCGCCAGGAACCCGAGCGCCGCCACGCCGAAGACCGGAACAATGACGTTCAGCAGGACGGCCATGAATGGAACGACCGCGTTACCGCGCGCCGGGCTGGGTCCTCAACATTCGCCATTCGCCATTCGGCATTCGGCATTCAACCCCAATTCGACATTCGACATTCGCCATTCGCCATTCGGAACGCTACCCCGCCCGCTCCCGCTCCCGGATCTCGGGCAGGAACTCGTGGAACTCGCCGATCGCCTGCAGCCCCAGCCGCACGAAGAGCGGCCGGGCCTGCGGCGTGGCCAGCGTGACGATCGTCTCGGCGTGGAGCTCGTCGCGCGCGTAGCGCAGCGCGCCGCCCACCACCGCCGCGTCGTGACCCCGCCCGCGCGCGTCGGGCCGCGTCGCGACGGCGTAGAGGCCCGTCACGTACGCGCTCACGCACAGCTCCGCCGTCGCCACCGCCTCGCCGCGCACCCGCCAGAGAAACAGCAGGCGATCCGAGCCGGGCCGTACCACCAGGTCCGCGGCGCGCGCGTAGAAGTCGACGATGGCCTCGTCGGGCGGCGACCAATTGGCGGCCAGCAGCTGCGCGTGGGCGGCCACCTCGGCCGGCCGCGACACGCGCCTGAGCTCGCCGCCGGCGGCGTCGGCCTCGTCGAGCGCCAGCGCCTCGAGCGTGCCGGCCATGCCCGCGTGGTTGCCCACGAGCCTCAACCCCATTTCCGCCAGCAGGTCGCCCGCCCAGAGATCCGACGGACCGAGCCACCAGGAGAACGGCAGGCCGCGGTCGCTGAAGTGCGCCGTGACGTCGGCCACGTCCGCCGACGTCAATCCGAGCCGGCGCGCGCCGTAGACGACGTTGAGCGAGTCCGAGGGCAGCCCCGTGTCGATGAAGACGTACGCGCCTTCGTCGTGCTCGGTCGCGCCCGGCACCCGCGACGCGAGAGCCACGAAGTGCTGGCGCAGGTTCCGCTGGGCCCACTGGACGACGAAGGCCTGGTCCACGCGGAAGATGCTAGCACTACTGAGGAGAGTCGGGGACGCCGGACGCCCCTCGCCCCTTCGACTCACGTGGCTCGCTCAGGGCAGGCCGGCGCCTACCGCCCTCCCGTGACCACCGGGATCGTCACGTGCGACGGGTAGCGCGGCGAGCGGTAGATGCGCTGGGTCGCCACCTGGAACGCCGACGCCGGCGCCTCGAAGATGTTCGGCACGAACGTCTGGGGGTTGCGGTCGATGATCGGGAACCAGGTGCTCTGCACCTGGACCATGATCCGGTGTCCCTGGCGGAACGCGTAGTCCTGCGTGTGCAGGCTGAAGGTGTAGTCGAGGACCTTGCCCGGCGGAATCGCCTCGGGCGTCTCGTAGGTCGTGCGGTAGCGGCCGCGGAACACCTCGTTCGACACCATGAGCTGGTAGCCCGCCATCGTCCAGTCGTTCGGGTTGGATTCCGGGTAGACGTCGATGAGCTTCACGATCCAGTCCGCGTCGCTGCCGCTCGTGGCGGCGAAGAGGTGCGCGACCACCTCGCCGGCGACGGAGACGTCGGCGCCGAGCGTGTCGCTCTCCCAGCTCAGGACGTCCGGCCGGTCGTCGACGAAGCGCTGGTCCTCGACGAGCCAGGTGGACCACTTGGAGCCGCCTGAGAAGTAGGTCGGCTGGATCGGGCGGTGCCGGTACGGCACGGGGTGGGCCGGATCGGAGACGTACGAGTCGAACTCCTCACGCGATTCCTCGAGCGTCGGCGGGTCCATCGAGAGCTTCCCGCCGGCATGGAAGAAGAGGTCCTTGTTCGCGGCGTCCTTCGTGGGCGGCCAGGCGCCCCAGCGCCGCCACTGGTTCGTGCCCGCCTCGAACGTGAGCGCCTCGGGCAGGTCGAGCGTGCCCTCGTCCTTGAGGTAGTAGGCGAAGAAGGGCGCCATCACCGAAGCGCGGAAGTACGCCGCCGTGTCGCTGCCGAACGCGATGGGGCCGAGCGTGTCGCCCTTGCCGCGCGTCCAGCCTCCGTGGTTCCACGGCCCGACCACCAGACGGTTCAGCCCCTGCCGGTCGTACGCCTCGAGCGCCTCGTAGATGCGCATCGGCCCGTAGAAGTCCTCCTGGTCCCACCACCCGGCGACGTTGAGCGTCGGCACCGTCACCCGCGTGAGGTGCGGGATCATCGTCTGGCGCTTCCAGAACCCGTCGTAGTCGGGATGCGCGACGTAGTCGTTCCACGTCGGGATCGTCCCGTGCAGGTACTCGGCGTTGACGTTGGCGAGCGACCCGAGCCTGAGGTACCAGTCGAAGGTGTCGTAGCGATCGAAGTCGAACGGCTTCTGCTCCTTGTCGCTCTCCATCCTCACCGCGTACTCGAAGCCGTAGCTCAGGCGGAAGGCGCCGTTGTGGTGGAAGTCGTCGCCCAGCCACATGTCGGCCGGAGAGGCCTGCGGCGAGATGGCCTTGAGCGCCGGGTGTGGCTCGATCGCGCCCATGATCGTCGTCCATCCGGAGTACGACACCCCGAACATGCCGACGCGCCCGTTGTTGTCCGGCACGTTCTTCAGCAGCCAGTCGATGGTGTCGTAGGTGTCGGTGCCCTCGTCGATCGAGACCGTGTCGCCGGACGCGCGCGCGGGGCGCTGCATGACGAACGTCCCCTCGGAGCGGTATTTCCCGCGGATGTCCTGGAACACGAAGACGTAGCCTTCGTCCGCCAGCGCCTTCAGCGAGCCGTCCACGGTGCGCGCCGACTGCTCGACGCCGTACGGCGTGCGCGTCATCAGGATCGGGAGCGGCCCGCGCTGGCGGGCCGGCGTGAAGATCTTCACGTGGAGCCGCACGCCGTCGCGCATCGGGATCATCGCGTCGGTGGCGGTGTAGGTCTCGCCCGAGCCGACCGATCCACACGCGGCGACGAGGGCCAGGCCGATCACGTACGCCGCGAACGCCAGGCGCCGCGGGACACGGTGCGTCATGGGAATCTCCCTTGGCTCACGGCCCAGGACCCGCCGTGCTGTGAGGACCTGGAGCCTCGTTGGCGCGGATGGTAGCACGCGCCTCGAGGCCTGTCCAAGTCAACGTCTGGGCCCTGACGAAGGGCGTCAGTGCTCGGGTTTTGGTGGAAATGAAGGACAATCCAACATGCGCGCGGGCCGCCCCCCAGGCCGCGCTCGCGTCGACTGCTGCCGCACGACAACGGGAATCGTCAGACCGTCAGGCAACGGGGACAGAGGGTGTGTGATGGAGGCACTCAAGCGCGCTCTTGGCATACGCGACCTGGTGCTGCTCGTCATCGGTTGCGTGGTCGGCTCGGGCATCTTCCTGGTGCCAGGGGCCGTGCTGCGGGAATCGGGCGGAAGCGTCGGCGTGGCGTTGCTCGTCTGGCTGGTCGGCGGGCTCCTCTCGTTGCTGGGCGCGCTGACCTACGGCGAGCTCGGCGCCATGCACCCGGAAGCCGGCGGTCTGTATGTCTACATCCGGGACGCCTTCGGGCGGCTGCCGGCGTTCCTGTACGGGTGGACGCTGTTCTTCGTCCTGAGCACCGGCGCCCTGGCCGCGCTCGCCGTCGCGTTCTCGTCCTATCTCGGCGAGCTCGTGCCGCTCGGGCCGGTGACGGCCAAGCTCGTGTCGGTGGCGATGATCGCCGGGGTCGCCGCCATCAATGTGGCGGGGACGCGCGAGAGCGTCTCGGTCCAGAACTGGACGACCTCTCTGAAAGCCGGGGCCGTGGTCGTCATGAGCCTGGTCCTGATCGCGCTCGGGCAGCACACCGCGCTCGGCGATCACCTGTGGCCCGCCCGGGTTTCACCGTCGCTGCTCTCGGGCGTCGGCATCGCGATGGTCGCCGTGCTCTGGGCGTACGAGGGCTGGCAGTATGTCACCTTCAGCGTGGGCGAGACGCGTGACCCGCAGTCCACCTTCCCGCTTGGCATCGCCGCCGGGACGGCGGCCACGATCGTCATCTACATGCTGGCGAATGTGGCCTACGTCGTGGCCCTTGGCCCGGCGGCGGCCGTGACGTCCAGCACGATCGCGGCCGACGCCGTGTCGGCGCTGGTCGGTTCCGGCGCGAGCAAGGTGATCGCGGCGGCGATCCTCATGTCGATTTTCAGCGCCGCCAATGGCTTCACGCTGACCTCGACGCGGGTGTACTTCGCGATGGCCAGCGACGGGCTCTTCTTCCGGAGCGTGGCGACCATTCACCCTCGGCTCAAGACCCCGGTGCTGGCTATCGTCCTCAGCTCGATCTGGGCGGCCGCTCTGGCCCTCAGCGGGACCTTCGAGCAGCTTCTCACCTACGTCGTCTACGTCGGCTGGATCTTCTACGGTCTCGGCGCGCTGGCCATCTTCTACTACCGCAGCCGCCAGCCGGACGCTCCCCGCCCGTTCCGGGTCCCGTGGTTCCCGGTCACACCGGTGCTGTTCGTGATCGTCGCGGCGGCCATCGTGCTGAACACGACGGTCAGTCAACCGTGGCAGGCGTTCGTCGGCGGGGCCGTCGTGCTCACCGGCCTGCCGGCGTTCTACGTGTGGGACGCCCGCGCGCGCAACGTGGCCGCGGCCGCTCGGTCGACGGAACCGGAGTGAGGTTGCCCGGACAGACGCGAAAGGACGTTCGTCATGAACGACCCCTGGATCGACGCCTACGCCAGCAGCACCTCGACGTCCAAGCGCCTGTTCGAGCGGGCACAACGGGCTCTGCCGGCTGGTGTTTCCTACTCCATCAGGGATTTCGCTCCCCACCCGTTCTACGTCGATCGCGCCGAAGGCTGTCGTCTGTAGGACGTGGACGCGAACGCCTACACTGATTTCTGGTCCGGGCACGGCGCGCTGCTGCTCGGGCACCGCCCGCCGCAGGTCATCGAGGCCGTCGGACGGCAGCTCGAGCGGGGCACCCACTTCGGCTTCTCCCATCCTCTGGAGATCGAGCTGGCCGAGCTGGTGCGCTCCATGATGCCAGGCGCGGAGATGATTCGCTACACGAACTCCGGGACCGAAGCGAACATGTACGCCGTTGGTCTCGCCCGGGCCCATACGGGCCGCGAAAGAATCCGAAAGCCGAAGGGGGCTGGCACGGCTGCTATGACGCGCTGAACAAGCCGGTACACGCGCCCTTCATCGCGCCCGAGGCGGCGGGCATCAGCACCAGGACGCTCGACGCGACGCTCACCTTCGCATTCAACGATCTGGACAGCGTGTGGGACGCGATCAAGGGCAGGGACGTCGCTGGTGTCGTGATCGAGCCCATGATGGGGGCCGCCGGCTTCATTCCCGCCGAGCCCGCGTTCGTGGCCGGCCTCGAGGCGATCTGCCGTGAGACCGGCACGCTGCTGATCTTCGACGAGGTCGTCACCGGGTTCCGGCTGGGGCCCGGCGGAGCACAGGAGCTCTTTGGCGTCAGGCCCGACATCAGCGTGATCGGAAAGATCATGGGCGGAGGGTTCCCGATCGGCGCCCTGTGCGGCAGGTGGGAGGTGTTCGAGCGTTTTGACCACCGACGGTTCCCGCGCCCGCAGGATCGCGCCGCTCACGGGGGCACCTTCTCGGCGAACCCTGTCAGCATGGCGGCCGGCATCGCCACGTTGGAGGCGCTGCGGGACGGCGACGGTCGCCGGCTGATACCGGCGAGGTCGCGACGCGGCACACTCCCGCCGCTTTGTTGGCAGCGGGAAATGCGTATGCTAGAGTGCCAACAAGCGCGCCACGCCTGACGGAGGATCCCCGGTGACCGGGTGCCGACGTGGGCGTAACTGAACCGTAATCGCGGTGCTGGGAGTTCGGCGGGTTCGATGCGCGCAACGGGTCCACGGTAAGCGACGCGGGGTCGAGGTGACGGACACGCGCGGCGCGGAGCGTGGAGGTAGACACGAAGTGCGTGGTGGCGCCGTGTCGTGTGCAGGTGGCGCCGCTGGCCTTCTTGCGCTCGCCGCGGCGGGCCGGAGCGCGTGTTCGGCGGGCGCCGGACCCTCGCGACGGCGGATCCTCTGGCCGACGCGAGCCCGGCTTGGTGACGCGCCTGCCCTCGTCGCGCGGGCTCCCGTGAACCTGGCGCGACGCCGTTCCGTCGGCGCCGCCCGCAGGCCGTGGCGCCCGCCCACGGCACCCGGTTGGCGGCGCGGGCGCTTCGCGCACGCTACCAGCGCACCCTTCGAGAACGGCGCGGCCGGTCCGCGCTCCCGCCTGCCGCGCCGCCGCCAAGTCGTCGTTCGACCGAAGGTCGTTACGACGTCAGACGCCGCTGGGCCAGATAGCGCCATTGATCCTGTACAAGTCCCGAATCACGCGAAAGGAGGTCGAGAGCGTCGCCGCCAAGTTCTTCGGAACGCCGTCGTTGCCCGGCGTCGGTATCCCGGAGTTCGGTGCTCGCTCGTTCCCATCGTGAAAGTGGAGAGGAAGGTCAACATTGAGTCATAAGAGGAGCGTCCTGATTCTCGCGTTGTCGCTGTGCCTAGTCGCGGCAGCGTCAAGCGTGGGGGCCCAGGTCATTACAGCGACGATACGCGGCACGGTCGTGGACGAGCAGGGCGGAGTACTGCCGGGCGCGACGGTTACGGCCACGCAGATCGAGACGAACATCTCGAGGACGGTGGTGACCACCGGCTTGGGTACGTTCTTCCTGCCGAACCTGCCCGCCGGCCGGTACGAACTGGGCATCGCGCTCGAGGGATTCGAGGCCATCAAGCGGGCCCTCGTGCTGACGGTCGGCAGCGACGTCACGCTCGACTTCACACTGAAACTCCGCGGCCAAGAGACGGCCATCACCGTCACGGCCGAGGCCCCGCTGATCCAGACCACGAAGACCGTCGTCGGCGCGACGATCAACGAGAAGATGGTGGACGCGCTGCCGACGGTCAATCGTGACTTCACGAGTTTGGCGCTGCTGGTGCCCGGCGTGACGAACGGCGTCGGCGGCAACGGCCCGACCCTCGCGTTCAACGGCCAGCGCGGCTACCAGAACAACATCTTCGTGGACGGGGCGTCGAACATCTGGCAGTACTACGGCCGGCAGGCCTCCACGTTTTCGCAGGACTGGGTCCAAGAGTTCTCGGTCATGACGAACTCGTTTTCGGCCGAGTTCGGCTCAGCCTCGGGCGGGGTCCTGAACGTTATCACCCGCAGCGGATCGAACCAGTTTCACGGCCGAGGGTACGGCTTCTTCCGGCGGAAGGCGTGGGACAGCCCGCCGTTTGCCGGCTATTTCAAGAACGACAACATCAACGACCCGGTGTTCCTGACCAAGGACGAGGTCCCCAACTACACACAGCGCCGCTGGGGCGGGTTCCTGGGCGGGCCCATGGTGAAGGACCGTGTGTTCTTCTTCACGGGCTACGAGGACCTGATGCGACAGTCGACCGACACGCTGGCGATCTCCGACTACTGGAAGGCGCAGGGGTACGACCCCGTCGTACCGATCGAGACGACCGACCACCCGTTCATGTTCAAGGGCGACGTTAACGTCAACGACAGCAACCGCCTGTCGGTCCGCTACGACCGCACGATCAACAAGGCGATCAACGAAGGCGGCCCCTACAACCCGACGATCGGCCGCGACACGTTCGGCGGACCCGTCTGGAACGTCGTCGCCAACCTCTCGAGCACGCTGAGCAACACCAGCTTCAACGAGTTCCGATTCAACTACATGTCGAACATGCCGCCGATTGTGTGCAACATGTCCGGGACGGGCGGCAAGGCGAATCTCGCGTCGGAGCCCCCAGGGACCTACGCGCAGATACGCTACCCGAACCTGTATATCGGCTGCCCGATCTTCACCGGCACCGAGGGCGAGCAGCAGATGGTGCTCACCGACCACTATTCGTTCGTCCGCGGGCACCATCAGGCGAAGGTGGGCGGCACACTCCAGCGCAACACGACGAACGTCGACATCACGAACTTCCACGACGGCTACTGGCGCTTCGCCCAGGATCTGCAGTTCAATATCAACAATCCTGCAAGTTACCCGTATCGATTCACGGGGAACACCGGCCCAGGCGCCTTCAAGATCCCGGCCTGGAACTACAGCTTCTTCGCGCAGGACACGTGGCGAGCCACCGACAACCTGACGTTTGACATCGGCCTGCGCTACGACGTGGACCACAGCGTCACAGAGGGCAATCAGTACGTGGACGCCAAGAACGCGGACATTGTCGCGAAGTACGGCGGGGCGCCCTTGCTTCAGAAGACCAAGGTCGACTACAACAACGTCGCGCCGCGGGTCGGGTTCGTCTGGACCCCGAACCAGGACAAGACGACGACGATCCATGGCGCCGTCGGCACGTTCTACGACCAGAGCCACGGGAACTTCAACGCGATCTACATCATCAACACGTTGACCGGCAACCTGACCACGTTCAACTGCAACAGCCCGCTCACCAACCCGTTCTGGAACAGCGCCGACCAAGCGGCCGGAGCGGCCCAGTGCCGGACCTGGCTCGCGTCGAGCTTCCCGTATTTCCCCGACCTGTCGAAGGCGCCCCTCGCCAAGGTCGGCTTCGACACGCTGGATCCGAAACTCCAGGTGCCGTTCACCACGCAGATCTCGTTCGGCGCGGCCCACCAGTTCAGGGAGGGCCTGGCCGTCTCGGTCGACCTCGTCCACTCGCGTGGCAATGGACTGGAGTACATCGACACCGGGAATCTGGTGCAACCGAACGGTGAGGCCACGGTCCTCGACCCGCGGTTCTCCTACGTGTCCGAGCTGCAGAACGCCGGGTTCGTCCACTACACGGCCCTGCAGACGCAGGTGCAGTACCGGACGGGGAACGCCGCCCTGTCGGTGTCCTACACGCTCTCGAAAGCGACGTCCAACCTGGTCAGCGGCAGCATCTTCGGGAGCAGCCCGACGAACCCGGCCGACCTGAACCAGGACAAGGGACCCGACGCGACGGACATCCGCCACAACCTGGTCGCCAACGGGTCGTACTTGCTCCCCTTCGACATCCAGGTCGCCGGCATCGTGGTCCACCGCAGCGCCTGGCCGTGGAGCGCCTACACGAACGAAAACCCGCTCGGCCTGGCGTACCCCCCGCGTGTCGAGCCGAAGAACTCCAGGCGTGGCGCTGCCGAGAACAACGTCGACTTCCGCGTCACCAAGGAGGTCAAGATCGGCGGCAGCCTGAAGGCGAGCGTCTTCTGGGAGATGTTCAACGCGTTCAACTCGGTCAACTACACGGGCATGAACACGCTGATCGATGACCCGTCCAGCTTCGGGCTGTACAACTCGGCCGCCGACATGCGGCGCCAGCAGCTCGGCGTGAGGATCGACTTCTAGTCCACGTCTCGTCTGGGCTGAAGTCCCCTGCCACGCGGGGATCGGGAGTCGGGTGATCGGGCTCCAAGGCTTCTCGGCCAGCGAGCCGATCACCCAATCTCCCGACCCCCGCGAGTTCCTTCGAGGAGGTACACGTGAAGAGCATCCGGCCCTTGCGCGTTGCGGTTTGTCTCCTGCTGGCCAGCGCAGTGACCGCCGCCGCGCAGGCCCCGTCCGGGAAACCCGCGCCGCCCACCCTGGATCCGCAGTCGCTCGGGGCGTTCCTGACCAGCGAGGTTGCGAACAGACATCTGGTCGGCCTGTCACTGGCCGTGATGCAGGACGGCAAGCTGATCTACGCGGGCGGCGCCGGCAGAAGCGCGATCGATCCCGATGCGCCCGTCGGCCCCGAGGTGCGGTTCGCGATTGGGTCGATCACCAAGCAGTTCACGAGCGCCTGTATCCTCCTGCTCGCCGAGGAGGGCAAGCTGTCGACCTCGGACAAGATCGCGAAGTGGTTCCCCGAGCTGACGAAGGCGGACGACATCACGGTTCTGGATCTGATGAATCATGTCTCCGGCTACCCGGACTACTACCCGCTCGATTTCGTCGACCGCCCGATGCAGAAGCCGATCGCGGTCGATGACCTCATCGACCGCTTCGGCACCCGCAAGCTCGATTTCGAGCCCGGAACCCGCTATTCGTACAGCAACACCGGCTATGTCATTCTCGGCCGCATCGTCTCCAAGGTGAGCGGCGAACCGTTCTCGAGCTTCCTCCAGCGTCGCATCCTGAAGCCGCTCGGCCTCGTGCACACCGTCTTCCAGCCCCCGGCGACTGCGCCCGGGCTCGCGCAAGGTTATGTGACCTTCGCGCTCGGTCCGCCCGAGCCGGCAACTCCGGAGGGGTTCGGGTGGGTCGACGCTGCCGGTGCGCTCTACTCGACACCCACCGACCTGGCGGCGTGGGACCTCGCGCTGATGGATGGCAAGCTGCTCAAGCCGGAGTCCTACGCGCTCATGGCGACGCCGCGCACGCTCGCCAACGGGTCGACCGCCAACTACGGGTGCGGCCTGGCGATCGGCCGCCTGAACGGCCAGCCGGTGCTGGGCCACAACGGGGCCGTGGCTGGCTTCTACGCACGGAACACCATGATCCCTTCGAGCCGGTCGAGCGTCGTCCTGCTCTCGAATCTCGACAGCTACGACGCGGTCGACGCCGTGTACACGCAGGTGCTCAATGCGGTGGTTCCGCCGCCATCCCAGGCCGGCGGCGTGCCATCGATCGCGGGGCCGTCGGCCCCCGCGGCCGCCCGCCTGCTGTTCCTGGCGCTGCAGAACGGGCACGTGGACCGGGCGCTGCTCGGTGAGGAGTACAGCCATTTTCTGACCGACGAGAAGATCGCCGCCGCGTCCGCCAGGCTGAAACCCTGGGGCGAGCCGACGAGAGTGGAGGTGGAGTCGGTGTCCGAGCGCGGCGGCATGGAGGTCGCGCGCACTCGGCTCGTCTTCGCCAACGGCGTGCTGAAGGGGCTCATGTACCGCACGCCGGATGGCAAGGTGCAGGAGTTCTTCGTAGAGCGCGGCTAGCCGGTTTCCTGCATCTTTTTCTGACGCGAACGTTCCGGGATCGACATGACACACGAACACGTACCGCTCCGTCCCGCCTGGATCGAAGTGAACCTGAGCGCGATCGAACACAACGTGCGCCGGCTGACCGAGATGGCCGGACGCGACGTGGAATTGATGGCGATGGTCAAGGCGAGCGCGTATGGTCACGGCGCGGTCGAGGTGGCGCGCGCGGCGCTGCGCGGCGGGTCGGCGCGGTTGCGGTCGGCGAGGGAATCGAGTTGCGCCGCGCCGGGATTGACGCGCCCGTTCTCGTCCCGGGACCCACGCCGCCCGGCTGGGCGCATGCCGGCGTGGAGCAGCTCGCGCTCGCGGCCTTCTCGATGGATGTCGTGCGGGCGGCGTCCTATGCGGCGCGCGCGTTGGGCACCCGCGCACGCGTTCACATCAAGGTGGACACCGGAATGACGCGCTTGGCGTGCCGTCAGCCCAGGCCGTCGAGTTTGTGCGCGCGGCGCGCGACCTTGGCAATGTCGACATCGAAGGCGCGTTCACGCATCTCGCGATGGCAGACACGTTCGCGTCGCCGCGGAAGCCTTCCGCGGACGATCGGACCCCGGCGCTCGATGTCGATGCCGGCACAGATTCGCTCGATATCTCGACGCGGTGACGCGCGTACACGCAGCCGCAGTTGGCGCGCTTTCGAGAGGTGACCGAAGCGCTCGAGCGTGCCGGCATTCACGCCCGCTATCACCATGTCGCCAACAGCCCGGCGGTGCTCAATCTGCCGGCGGCGCGGTTCAATCTGGTGCGCAGCGGCATTCTGATCTACGGGCTCGCCCGGTCGGACGACAGGCCGTGCTGCGCATCCGAGTCCGTGCAGATGCTCACGAGCGGATCGGCGAGCGCCGCGCGCACGTCGGCCTCGCTCATGATGGCGGTGATGACGCTGCTCTGCCCCTGGTCCGCGATGACCAGATCCATGACCGCGTCACGCGGATCCTCGCCCATCTCACGCCCGATCTCGGTGAGGGTCTTCCCCTCGTACTTCCGCAGCGCGGGATCCAGGACGGAGGATAACATCACGCCGTCGCGGCCGCCCGACCCGTACCACTGGTTCTCCCAAGTCGTCGCCTTCGGGTCGTCTTGCTTGCGGCACGGCTGTCGACGAGCACGTTGAACTCGGATTGCCCGAGCAGATCGATGAACCCTGGGGCGACAACCAGGTCGGTGGCGTCGATCCGGGACTTCGCGCTCGCGTCGCGCAGGTCGCCGATCGCCGCGATGCGATCTCCCGCGACCCCGACGTCGCCCCGGTACCAGGATGAACCCAACCCGTCGACGATGCGTCCGCCTGCGATAACGACGTCGAACGACGGGCGGCCAGCCTGCCGGGCCGAGACGACCAGAACCAGGGCGAGCGACGCGAGGAGGCTGCCCGCCACGACACGAGCGCGATGAGGAGCATGCGGCATTCGACTACTCCCTTCCGGAGGCGCAGGCTCTCACCCGCGCGTGCGCACCGTCTCTCAGGGTCCCTGGGCGTTCGAGCCGACCACTCCCGCCACGCGGTCCCGCCAGCGCCTGTCTCGGCGCCTGGGTTCCCTGACCGCACGCGCACGCTCGGCCGGCCGAGCATCGTCCGGCGTTCGGCGGCCGGCGACAATTCGTCGGCGGTCGGAATCGCACGTGGCCGACCCGCGAGGGTCCGCTCGATCTCCGCGTCGCGGGTGGTCGCGTAGTATAGCATCGCCAGTGTGGCCCGGTTCGTGGTCACTCTGCCGCGCCAGGACGCGATGCACGAGGCGCTCAAGGGGCGGGATGGTGAGTACAATCTGATGTGCCGGCAGAGACGCCCTTCCTGACGGTGGCCGAACGACGCCGACGCATCGCGCGGTCACCGCGCACACGTCCCCGAGCGATCAGGACGGGATCGTGCTGCTGCCCGAGCTGGACGCATTCATCCGACACCCTGGAGGCCTCGATGACCGACCGAGTCCGTTCATCCGTCCGTCACGTTGGGAGCGCCGTCGGCATCGGCTGCCTATGTCTGGCGACCGGTGCCGCGCTGGTCGCGGAGAAGGCGCCGAAGCCCACGAAAGCGGACACCCTGTCCGCGAAGATCGAGGCCATCGTGCAGCGTCCGCTGTACCGGCACGGCAGCTTCGGCATCGAGTTCCTGTCTCTCGACACCGGACAACCACTCTACGAACGAAACGCCGACCAGCTGTTCACGCCGGCGTCGACGACCAAGCTGTTGACCGAAGGGGCGGCCTTGCACCTGCTGGGAGCCGACTTCCGGTTCCACACCCGCGTGTACCGCACGGGCCCCATCGCGGCGGACGGCACGCTCGACGGCGACCTGGTGCTCGTGGCGAGCGGCGATCCCAACCTGTCCAATCGCATCCAGCCAGACGGAACGCTCGCGTTCGAGGACGAAGACCACGCCTATGACGGCAGCCCGGACACGAAGGCGGTGCCGGGGGATCCCCTGCTCGTCATCCGGAAGCTGGCCTCACAGGTTGCGGCGCACGGCGTCAAGCGGGTGGCCGGCCGTGTCATCGTCGACGCGAGTCTGTTTCCGGAAGGGGCGCACGAGCTCGGGACGGGAGTCGCGCTGTCGCCGATCGTCGTGAACGACAACGTGATTGACGTCACCGTGACGCCCGGACAGGCGGCCGGGCAGCCGGCGACCATGCGCGTGTCGCCGGCCACTGCGTACGTCCGGTTCACGAACGACGTGAAGACCGGCGCGATTGATTCGAAGGTCGACGTCGACTTCGACCACGACGTCACGCACGACGATGGCAGCCACAGCGTGACGCTCACCGGGACGATGCCGGCCGGTGGGCCGCCGATTCTGTTCGCGTACAAGGTGTCGACGCCGAGCCGGTTCGCGGCGATGGCGCTCGCCCAGGCGCTGCAGGAGGAGGGCGTTGCCGCGGTGACGGCGCCTCCGGACGCAAAGCCGGACTTCAGTTCCCTGGCGGCCTCCTACACGGCAGACGCGATGGTGGCTGAGCACATCTCGCCGCCGTTTGCCGAAGAGGTGAAGGTGACGCTCAAGGTGAGCCAGAACCTGCACGCCTCGATGACTCCGTACCTGCTCGGCGCGCTCGTGGCGCACGAGAAGACCGACATCCTGCAGGCCGGCTTCAACCAGGCGCGTGCGTTCCTCGAGAAGGCCGGGCTGGACCTGACCGGCGCCTCGCAGGGTGACGGGGCCGGCGGCGCGCTGTCCGCATTTTTCACGCCAGATTTCATGGTCCACTACCTGGCCTTCATGGCCAAGCAGCCGGATTTTGCCTCCTTCGAGCGGGCGTTGCCCGTGCTGGGACGCGACGGCACGCTGTGGAACATCCAGACGCACGCCCCGGCGGCCGGGCACGTGCACGCGAAGACGGGCACGTTCGGCGCGTTCAACAACCTGAACCGGAGCCTGATGCTGACGGCCAAGGGGCTGGCCGGCTACATGACGACGGCCGATGGTCGCAGGCTGGCGTTCGCCATCTACGCGAACCGCGTGCCGCTCCCGCGCGAAGACGATCCGCTGAAGGTGCAGAAGCAGGTTGAGGAAGTGGGACAGGCGCTGGGCGAAATCGTGGCTGCGGCCTACGCCACGCCGGCGAACCGCATCCGCTGAAGCCGCGCCCTGGCGAGGAGAGGGTGGGATGGAGTGATGGGGCCGGCTTCAGCCCCCATCACTCCATCCGCAGCGCCACCGTCGGATCGACGCTCGCCGCGCGGAACGCCGGCAGCGCCGAGCCCGCGGCCGCGATCGCGACCACCAGCAGCCCCACCGTGACGATCGTCGCGGGATGTAGGCCTCACTGGCGAGAGCCGTGAAGAGGTCGACGATCTCGGCGCGGTGGAGCCGCGCGAGGCGCGAGGGCCACACGGCGACGAGGGCCTGGAACGTGTGTGCACGGCGATTCGCACGAGGGCCGGCGCGCTCACAACGATCCTCCGTCACTCTCGGGGAGCGTCTCCAGGCCGCGCGCGTGCTCGACGAGCGCGCGCAGGCGGACGAGCTCGTCGGCCAGCACCTGCCGGCCGCGCGGCGTGAGCCGGTACAGGCGGCGGGCGCGGTCCCCGTCGGCCGGCGGCGTGGCCGGGTCCTCCTCGAGCAGGCCGTGCTCGATGAGCGCGGCGACCGTCCGATAGAGGCTGGTCGGCCAGAGGCGCAGGCGGTCGCCGGTCTGCCGCTCGACCTCCTTGCGGATGGCGTAGCCGTGGCGGTGCCCCCCGGCGACGGCCAGCAGGAGGTGGAGCGGCGCGGGCTTGAGGGGCAGGAGCGGCTCGACAGGTATCATGTGATACCTATACGAGCCGCCTCGGCTGGGGTTCCGGCCGGGTGGTTGGGCCGGCTGAAGCCGGCCCCACAGGTTGTCGGTGCAGCGACCGGCTTCAGCCGGCCCGACGCGTCATCCGCGCTGCTTCGCGGCCCACTCGGCCAGCGTCGTCGACCTGATGCCGAACGCCTTCGCGTTGCCGGCGATGTCGGCGTCGTAGCCCACCTTGTCGAACCACTCGAGCATCAGGGCGAAGTCCTCGCTGTTCTTGCGCACGTCCTCGATGGGCACGCGCACGAACTCGATGGACTTCCCGAGCGCCCGGCTGAGCGTGGCCGCCGCGGCGGGGATGGTGACGGCGTCGCCGGCGATGTCGATCTCGCGCCGGTTCAGCGTCGCGGCGTCGGTGAACGCCCGCGCGCCGTACTTGCCGATGTCCTCGACGGCAATCATCTGCAGCACGGTCTTCGGGTCCATCCCGGCGTAGAGCTTGTCGCCGTTCAGGAACCAGGGCGACAGCAGGTTCTCCATGAAGAACACCGGGCGGAGGATCACGTGCGACGGGAACGTCAGGCCGCGCACCGTCTCCTCGACGCGCCACTTGTTGTCGAAGTGCGGGATGCCGGTCTTCCGGTGCGCCGAGCCGACCGAGCTGTAGACGAAGTGCTGCACGCCCTTGTCGCGCGCGGCCTTCGCGATGCGCTTGCCCTGTTCCTCTTCCTTCTGGACGCCGGCCTCCCACGTGTTCTGCACGGCGAACACGCCCCAGGCGCCGTCGAGCGCGGCGCCGAGCGACGCCGGGTCGTCGAGGTCGCCCTTGACGATGGTGGCGCCCAGCTTCGCGAGCGCCTTGGCCGAGTCGCCGTCCGGCTTGCGCGTCATCGCGCGCAAGGTGAAGCCCTTCCCCGCCAGCTCCCGTGCGACGGCGCCGCCCTGGTGTCCGGTGGCGCCGGTGATCAAGACGATGCGTTCGTTGACCATTCCGTGTCACTCCTCCCTGATGTCGACCGAGGCGGGCCGGTGTCGCCCGCCCGTTCCCAGCTTCTTGCACAGCCGGCCGAGCTCCTGCTGCTCGGCCGGCGGCAGCGCGCCGAAGCGCTCGGCGATGCGCCGCGCGTGCTTCGGGAACACCTGCGCGATGCGGCGCCGTCCCTTCGGCGTGAGCGCCACGTCCACGACGCGCCGGTCGTCGGCCCGCCGCGTGCGGGACACGAGCCCGGCCTGCTCGAGGTGGTCGAGGACCGTCGTCACGTGCGAGCCGCTGCGCATGATCTTGCCGGCCAGCTGCTGCTGGCTCATGGCCCCGAGGTGCAGGAGCGCCTCGAGGATCGCGAGCTGCCCCAGCGTGAGACCGAGCGCGTCGAGCTGCCGCGCGAGGTCGGCCGCGATCGAGTCGGTGGCGCGCATCAGCTTGATGAACGCGTCGAGCGCGCGAACCTCGGACGGCGGTCCCTGGTGGTGCGTGGGCATGGCGCTTGGTTTCGAATAAAACGATTTCATATGAAAACATTTCCACGGAGCCCTGTCAAGCCCGCGTGCGTCTTCTCTTGTCTTGACAAGTGGCCGCCACGGAGATACAGTCCGATGTAATGATTCCGATGTAGAATTTAGGCGAACACGACCGCCGGAGGAGCCGTATCCCATGGGTGGCAAGTTTCTGGCCGAATTCGAGCTCTACGTCATGCTGGCCGTCGCCCGCCTCGGCGACCACGCGTACGGGGCCAAGGTGCGCCAGGCCATCGAGGACACCACCGGACGGCCCGTCTCGATTGGCGCCCTCTATGCCACGCTCGCCCGCCTGGCCGCGAAGGGGCTCCTCACGCTGCGCGAGTCGGACCCCGAGCCGGGCCAGCGCGGGCGCCCGCGCAAGTTCGTGCGCCTGACCGCCGCCGGCGAGGCCGCCACGCGGCACTCGGCCGAGATGCTGACGCGCATGATCGAGGGCCTCACCCTCTCGGTCGACGAGGCCCACAAATAGGGGCCGGCCCGCGAGGCCACATGTCCACACCCCCCCGCGCCGCGCGTCTCCTGCTTGCGCTCGTCCTTCCGCGCGAGGACCGCCGCTTCGCGCTCGCGGACCTCGACGAGGAGTTCGAGGCGCGCGCCGCGCGCGACGGCGTCCGCGGGGCGCGCCGCTGGTACGTCGCACAGGTGGGCGGGTCGATTCGCCCGGCCCTCGGGCGCCGCCTGAACCTCTGGTCGCGGCGCGGCCCCACGCCCGCCGCGGCCGCCGGCGCCCGATCGCCGCTCGCACCGCACGTCGCCGCCGATCTCCGCTACGCGCTGCGGTCTCTCCGGCGGTCCCCGCTCGCCTTCATCATCACCACGCTCTCGCTCGGGTTCGCGATCGGCGCGGTCACGGCTGTGTTCACCGCGGTCAACGCGCTCATGCTCCGGCCGCCGGTCGGCTTCACCGCGCCCGAGCGGCTCGCGGCCCTGTTCATCAGTCGCAGCGAGTCGCACCCCTACGCACACTTCTCCTATCCGGACTACCTCGACGTGGTCGAGGGCATCGACGCCTTCGAGTCGGCGGCGGCCACCGGCTTCGACGTCATGCGGCCCGACGACGGGACGGGCCCGATGCTGGCCGAGGTGGTGACCGGCAGCTACTTCGCCGTGGCGGGCATCACGCCGGTCGTCGGCCGTTCGTTCCTGCCCGCGGAGTCGCAGGTCGGGCGCGCCGCACGGGTGCTCGTCATCGGCCACGATCTCTGGCGGCGGCGCTTTGGCGCCGACCCGCTCGTCGTCGGCCGGATGCTCGGCCTGAACGGGCAGGACTTCACGATCGTCGGCGTCGCGCCGGCAGGCCTGACGAGCCGCTTCTTCGGCCTGCGGCCCGACGTCTGGATGCCGCTCGGCATCGAGGGCGGCACGCCGGAGATGCCGCCGGCCGCCCTGACGTCGCGGGCGAGGCGCGAACTCCGCGTGATCGTGCGGCTGCGCGACGGCGTCACCGTGCAGGACCTGCGGGCTCAACTGGCCGTGCTGGAGACGCGGCTCCGCGCCGCGCATTCCGAGCACTGGATGGACCCCAACGGGCGTCCCCTGCGTTTCTCGGCGTTGTCGGAGCGCGAAGCGCGCGTGGACCCGGCCAACCGGTCGCTTGCCACGTTCATCGTCACCCTGTTCCTGTCGGTGGCCGGGCTCGTGCTGCTGGTCGCGTGCACGAACGTGATGAGCCTGTTCCTGGCGCAGGCCGGCCGCCGCCGCCGGGAGATCGCGGTGCGCCTCGCGCTCGGCGCGTC
>JAHECP010000135.1 GCA_024641665.1 Acidobacteriota bacterium | reverse complement strand
GTGGCCGGCGTGCCGCCTGCGCGCGCCGTGGTGCTCTGGTCCGGCGCGACGGTGGACGGCCTGCCGATCGAGCGGGTGCTGAGCGCGGCGGCGCTCGCCGCGGTCGAGCGCCGGATCCCGGCGCTGTGGCCGCCCGGACCCTACGCGCTGGCGTCGGCGGCCGCGCGCGTGGCGGCGGCGATGGCCGGCGGCTCGCGACGGCAGTTCACGTGCTTCGTGGGGCTGGACGGGGAGCTGCGCGCGCGCGCCCGCGTGGCGGCGCTGCCGGTGGAGCTCGGGCCCGGCGGCGTCGGGCGCATCATCGAGCCGCCGATGAGCGCGAGGGAACGGGTGGCGGTCGAGACCGCGGTGAGAACCCGCTAGCGCGCCGCCTCGGCGTGCAGCGACAGGCCGTCGGCGAAGTCGGCGAGCTGGTCGCGCAGGATCAGTCGGCCGCGGTGCAGGCGCGACTTCAGCGTCTGCGTCTTCACGCGCAGCACGGCGCTCGCCTCCTCGGTCGACAGGCCCTGGATGTCGCGCAGCAGCACCGGAATGCGGTAGACCGTCGGCAGCTCCACCAGCGATTCGACCAGCCGCTTCCGCATCTCGCTCTTGAGCAGCTCGTCGTCGGCCAGCGACGACCAGTCGGCCGGCTCGAGCGGCCGGGCCGGCCCGTCACCACGCCTGGCGTCCAGCTGCACGTCGGCTTCGGCGACCTCGTTGGGCCGGCTGAAGCGCGCGCTGCGCAGGCGCGACATCGCCGTGTTGAAGGTGATGCGGTAGATCCACGAGGAGAGCGCCGCGTCGCCGCGGAAGGCGTCGATCTTGCGCACCACCTTCATCAGGACGTCCTGCGCGACCTCCTCGGCGTCTTCCCAGTTCTTCATGTACCGGAAGGCGAGCTGGTGGATGCGAGGCCCATAGGCCGAGGCGAGCTCCCAGACCGCCGCCTCCTCGCCGTCCCGCACGCGCGCGACCAGATCGTGGTCGCTCCCCGTATTCCGCATGATCTGCCTCCGATGTCCAACAAGAACACCAGAACGCCGACCCCTATTCCGCGGCCAGGCGTCCGCGGAAAGCCCTGTATTGGCAACGACTTGCCTGGGCGCGGACGCGGGCCCTGGCCGCGCGGCGGCGCCGGCTCCGCTCGTCACTGCCATTTGCCGCAATTGTGGATAGGGTAACGCGCCGTTCTCGGCCCGTCTCGCAAGAGGTGACGAATGGCGTCAGGGCGTGGCGAGACGCCGGCTGGGAGGGATGAACCGACGGAAATTCCACGGAAGGACCACGGAAATCGCCACGGAGAGGGGCACGACTTACTGGGGGCTGGGGACTGGGGACTGGGGGCTCGGAGGCCAGAGGCCGGGGCTCGGACACCCCTGAGCCCTGAGCCGCCTGCCCTGAGCGAGCGCAGCGAGTCGAAGGGTGAGCCCCGAGCCGTGAGCCGACTCAGTCCGTCGTCGCGCCGAAGACGTCGCAGAAGGCATGGACGGCGGCGGCCTCGACCTCGTCCATGGGGATCTGGCGGTCCAGCAGCCGCTCGAGTGAGGTCACGCCGCGGTCGGTGATGCCGCAGGGGACGATGAGATCGAAGTGGCTCAGGTTGGTCGAGACGTTGAAGGCGAAGCCGTGGCTGGTAATCCAGCGGGAGATGCGCACGCCGATGGCGGCCAGCTTCTCGCGGCCGACCCACACGCCGGTGAGCCCCTCGACGCGCCCGGCCTCGACGCCGAACGCGGCGGCCAGGCGGATGAGCGTCTCCTCGAGGTCGCGCACGTAGCGGTGCACGTCGCAGCGATCCGGCTTGAGGTCGAGGATGGGATACCCGACGAGCTGCCCCGGGCCGTGGTAGGTGACGTCGCCGCCGCGCCCCGTCTCGAAGAGGCCGACGCCCTGGGCGGCGAGCGCCTCGGGCGTCGCGAGCACGTGCTCCCGGCTGTTCCGCGTCTTCGCGCCCAGCGTGATCACGGGGGGGTGCTGCAGGAGCAGGAGATGGTCGGGCACGCGCCCGTGCCGCCGCTCCTCGACGAGGCTCTGCTGCCGCGCGAGCGCCTCGTCGTAGGGCACGACGCCGAGGCGCTCGACGACGAGCGGTCGCGGGACCATTCGAATCGGCGGGGGCCCCACGCCCTGCGCCGCTCCCTCTTTCCTCTGAATCGGCGGGGCCCCCTGCACCCCGCCTGGCTCGGTCGCTTGCGGGGCCCCCACGCCCCGCGCCGCTCCCTCTTTCCTCTGAATCGGCGGGGCCCCCTGCACCCCGCCTGGCTCGGTCGCTTGCGGGGCCCCCACGCCCCGCGCCGCTCCCTCGCTCGCCGCCCGGCCTGCGGCCGCGGTCTTCATACCCAGCTCTCGTCGAAGTGCTCGAGCACGTGCTTCACGTGCGCGAGGAACCGGGCGGCATCGGCGCCGTCCACGATCCGGTGATCGTGACCGATCGACAGGTACGCGACCGGCCGGATGCCAATCGCGTCGTCGACGACGATGGGACGCTTCTCGATGGCGCCGACGCCGAGGATGCCGACCTGGGGCTGGTTGATGATGGGCAGGCCGGCGAAGGCACCGAACACGCCCGGGTTGGTGATGCTGAACGTGCCGTCCTGCACCTCCTCGGGCTTGAGCTGCTTGGCGCGCGCGCGGGTGGCCAGGTCGTCGATGGCGCGGCTCAACCCGAGCAGGTTCTTCTCGTCCGCGTTCTTGATGACGGGCACGATCAGGCCCCAGTCGAGCGCGACCGCGATGCCGAGATTGATGTCCTGCTTGTAGACGATCGTGTCACCGTTCACCGAGGCATTGACGATCGGGAAGGCGCGCAGCGCGTCCACCACGGCCTTCGCGATGAACGCGGTGTAGGTGAGCCGGGCGCCCTTGCGCTCGTACTCGGCCTTGTTCGCCGCGCGCAGCTGGGCGACGCGCCCGAAGTTCACCTCGTAGATCGCGTAGACGTGCGGCGAGGTGCGCGCGCTGAGCACCATGTGCTCGGCAATCTTCTTGCGCATCACGCTCATGGGCTCGACGCGCACGCGCTCGCCCGGCCGGAACGTCACCGCCGGCGCAGGCGCCGCCGCGGCCGGGGCCGGCGCGGCCGCCGCGCCGCGCTCGACGAACGCCAGGATGTCCTTCTTGGTCACGCGGCCGCTGGCGCCGCTGCCCTGAATCGGGAGGGCGCGGACGTCCAGGCCGTGCTCGCGCGCGATCCGCCGCACGAGCGGCGACGACTTCTGGCGCCGGAGCTCGTCGCGCGTGGGTGGCCCCGCGGCGGCCGGCGCGGCGGAGACCGCGGCCAGCGGCGCGGGTGCCTCGCCCTGCGCCGTGCCCTGGGCGACCGCTGCAGCGGGCGTGCCGGCCGCGGCCACGGGCTTCTCACCCTCGGCGCCGATCACCGCCACGACGGTGTTGACCTCCACCGTCTCGCCCTGCTTCGCCCGGATCTCGAGCAACACGCCGGACGCCGGAGCCTGCACTTCGGTGTCGACCTTGTCGGTCGAGATCTCGAACAGAGGCTCGTCGCGGTCCACGCGGTCGCCCACCTGCTTGATCCAGCGGACGATCGTGCCTTCGGCGATCGACTCCCCCATCTGGGGCATCAGGACGTCGGTCATGGGTGCACTCACTCAGGGGTCAGGGGTCAGGGGTCAGGGGTCAGGGGTCAGGAAGAGCATTCTGTCACGGCTGCGACGTGACAGCGTCGCAGGCTCTACCTGACCGCTGACTGCTGACCGCTGACCACTCACAGATGTATCGCTCCGCCGTGCACGGCGTGCGCGGCCTCTCCCACGGCCTCCGACATCGTCGGATGCGCGTGGATCGTGCGGATGAGCGCCTCGACGGTCGTCTCGAGCTCGAGCGCCACCGTCGCTTCGGCCACCAGCTCGGTGGCCCGCGGTCCGATCATGTGGATGCCGAGCACTTCATCGTACTTCTTTTCCGCCACGATCTTCACGAAGCCCTCGACCTCGCCGAGGATCTTGGCCCGGCCGAGCACCCCGAAGGGGAACGTGCCCACGACCACGTCGTACCCGCGGGCGGCGGCCTCCCGCTCGGTCAGGCCGACGCTGCCGATCTCGGGGGCGCAGTAGGTGCACGCCGGCACCCGGTCGTAGTCGATCGGACGCACCTCGCGGCCGGCCACCCGCTCGGCCACCACGACGCCCTCGGCCGACGAGAGGTGCGCCAGCTGGGGGTGCGGCGCCGCCCCCAGGGTGATCACGTCGCCCACCGCCGAGATGCCCGGCACGCTCGTGCGGTACTGCGCGTCCACGCGGATGTAGCCTTTGTCCTCTTTCAGGGCGAGGCCCACGTCGGCCGCGCCGAGGCCGTCGGTGACCGGCCCGCGCCCCGTGGCGACGAGCAGGTAGTCGGCCCGCATTTTCTCGACCTTCCCGTCGGGCCGGCGGGCCTCGACGTCCACGCCGTCGGCGCCGGCCCGGGCCGAGGTCACGGTGGTGCCGGCGAGGACCTTGATGCCCTGCTTGCGGAAGGCCTTCTCCAGCTCGGCCGACACGGCCTCGTCCTCGTTGGGGACGATGCGCGGCAGCAGCTCGACGAGGGTGACGTCGCTGCCGAAGCGCCGGTAGATCGAGGCGAACTCCACGCCCACCGCGCCGCTCCCCAGCACGACGAGCGAGCGCGGCACCTCGCGCAGCGCGAGCGCCTCGTCGCTCGTGATGACGCGCGTGCGGTCGATCTCGACGCCCGCGACGCCGCGCGGCGCGGAGCCGGTGGCCACGAGGATCTCGCGCGCCTCGAGGGTCCGCTTGTCGCCGTCCACGACCTCGACCCTGCCCTTGCCGGCGAGGCGCGCCGTCCCCTTGATCCAGTCGATCTTGTTCTTCTTGAAGAGGAACTCGACGCCTTTCGTCAGCCCCTTGACGATCCGGTCCTTCCGCGCGTGGACGGTCTTCAGGTCGAGGCCGACCTCGGCCGCCTCGCCGAGCGTGATGCCCCAGTCCTTCGCGTGTCGCACCAGATCGAGCGCGTGCGCGTGCTCGAGCAGGACCTTGGTGGGGATGCAGCCCCAGTTCAGGCAGGTGCCGCCGAGCACCGGCTCGCGCTCGACGACGCCGACCGTGAGGCCGAGCTGCGCGGCGCGGATCGCGGCGACGTAGCCGCCCGTTCCCGAGCCGATGACGACGAGGTCGTACTGGTTCGACACGGTTCTCCTTCGTCGTCCCGCGCGCCGCCGGCGCGCGGGACGTAGGCGCTGGGCGCCGGGCGTTGGGCGCTGGCCAGAGCCCACAGCCCGGACCCGGGTATCGCATTCACGTCTTGGGTTTGAGCGACGACAGCGGCACGAACGACACCTGTGCCGGGGGCGCCGCCTCCGCGGTCTCCGGCTCCGCCTCGCGGCCGGCTCCGAGCCGCCCGACCTCCGATCGGAGCCGCGTATAGTCGTAGCGCAGCTCCCAGTACGACTCGTTCAGCCTCGCGAGCCGTCTCCGCAGCTGCAGCGCCAGGAGCAGCGCCGCCGCGGCCGTGAGCACCGCGACGCCGGCGATGATCCACAACCACATGATGAGCGGTCTTCTATTGAATCGGCGGGGACCCCTGCACCCCGCCTGGCTCGTCGCTCGCGGGGCCCCAACGCCCCGCTCCGCTTCCTCGCTCGCCGGGCAAGACGCCGGCGCCAGCGCCACGGTTGGCTGATGGGCGTGATCGGCGCCCGTACGATAGCGGGAGGTCTTCGAGAGTGTCAAGCAACCGGACGCCCGGTCGAGCTGGCGCCGCGGCGGGCCGGCGCCAAACTTGAACTGGGGGCACCCGGGACCTACAATGGCCTTCGTCCGGACGACGGTAACTTCATGACAGCCAAGTCGAAATCCGTCCTCATCGTCGACGACGACGAGGGAATGCGGGACACGCTGACCGCCATCCTGAAGCGGGACTACCGCGTCCTGACGGTGTCCACCGGGGAGGCGGCGCTGGCGGCCATGAAGCAGGAGGACGTGGACCTGTTGCTGGTCGACGTCCGGCTGCCGGGCATCAGCGGCTTCGAGGTGCTGCGGATCGTCAAGGAGAACTACAGCCTCGTCGAGATCATCATGATCTCGGCCATCAGCGAGGTCGAGACCGCCGTGCAGGCCATGAAGCACGGCGCCTACCACTACATCACCAAGGACTTCGACTACGACGCGCTGAGGTCGCTCGTGCACAACGCGGCCGAGCGGCAGGACCTGAACCGGCAGGTGATGACGCTCAGCGCCCAGGTGGCCGAGCAGACCGAGCGGGAGTTCCTGATCGGGCCGAGCCGGGTGATGCGCGAGATCGTGGACCTGGTGCAGAAGGTCGCGAAGCTGTCGGCCACGGTGCTGATCCTGGGCGAGAGCGGCACGGGCAAGGAGCTGCTGGCCCGGATGCTCCACCGCGAGTCGGGACGGGGCGACGCGCCCTTCATCACGGTGAACCTGGCGGCGGTACCCCACGAGCTGGTCGAGAGCACGCTCTTCGGGCACGAGCGGGGCGCGTTCACCGGCGCGCACCGGCAGCAGCTGGGCAAGTTCGAGCTGGCCTCGGGCGGCACGCTGTTCCTCGACGAGATCGGCGACCTGCGGCTCGAGCTGCAGGCCAAGCTGCTCCGGTCCATCCAGGAGGGCGAGATCGAGCGGGTGGGCGGCTCGAAGGCGATCCGGACCGACTTCCGCCTGGTGGTCGCCACCAACATCGACCTCGAAAAGGCGGTCAAGGACGGCACGTTCCGCGACGACCTCTACTACCGGGTCAACGTGATCCCGATCCGGATGCCGCCGCTGCGCGACCGCCTGGAGGACCTGCCGGACCTGGCCCGCTTCTTCGTCCGCCGCTACAACGCGCGGTTCCGCAAGCAGATCCGCGGCGTCTCCGACGCGGCGCTGAAGATCCTGAGCACCTACTGGTGGCCGGGCAACATCCGGGAGCTCGAGAACCTCATCGAGCGCCTCGTGGCGGTCAGCGACCGCGACAAGGAGTGGATCACGGACGAGGATCTGCCGTTCGAGTACCACTTCGCGAAGCTCGACCGGGCGCACGTGGCGACCGAATCGCTCTACCAGGAGGCGCTCGACACCTTCGAGCGCAACTTCCTGCTGAAGGCGCTGGAACGGTCCGACTGGAACGTGTCAGCCACGGCACGCTACCTCGGCATCCCCCTGTCGACGCTCAAGCACAAGATGGGCAAGCTGGACATCCGCGAGCTGGCCCGCAAGCTGCGCGGGGCCTAACCAGGAGTCAGGGGGTCAGAGGTCAGGGGTCAGGAAGAGCATTCTGCGACGCGGCCACCGCGTGACAGCGTGACAGAGGCTCTTCCTGACCGCTGACCGCTGACCCCTGACCCCTTGACTCTGACCCCTGACCGCTGACTGCTGATCGGTCAATACGTTAGCTGACCGGGGCAACGTGTTGGCCGATTCGGCCTGCTGCGCTGTGTTCCGTTGCGTGTTTCATTGCTGAAATGCACGTCGCATCCATCTCTCTCCACGATAGTTACCAACGGTATTCAACCCGGTGCTGAGCTCGCGGATCGCGAGGTCTTTCCGGAACGTGCGTTGCACTGCTGAGGTGCGTCGCGACGGCGCCCGGCACCGTGCCGCAGCCGGACGTCGACCCCGGGCGAGCCGCTCGCCACCGATTCCCTCGATGCGCCATCGATCGAACAGCCATTCGAGGCCCGACCGCCGAGCGCGCCGTCGTGCGCCCCGGAGAGTCACGGGCCGAGATCCAGAACGACGTGAGGCCGCGCACGGCGCGGCCCGCGAGGGAGCGGCGCGGGGCGAAGGGGTCCCCGCGAGCGACCGAGCCGGGGTCCGGGGCGGAGCCCCGGCTGAGACGATGCGACCTTCGATGTTCAACGTCCGCGTGCCGCTGCCGGAGCGCGACGAGCTCTTTCTGATGAACACGCTCACCGACACGCAGCTGGTGGTGTCGCGGGACGTCGGGGCGCTGCTGGATCGGCTGGAGGCGGAGCCGGGCGGGCCGGACCGCTTGAGCGCCGACGAGCGCGAGGCGGTCGCGGCGCTCGCCGAGCACGGGTTCCTGGTGCGGGACCGCGAGACGGAACGGCGCGCGCTCGAGCACTACTTCACCGGCGTGCGCGAGGACACGAGCGAGCTGCGGGTGACCGTGCTGACGACGCTGCAGTGCAACTTCGCGTGCGACTACTGCTATCAGGGGGACCACGGCGACTACAACCAGCACGCCGCGAAGATGTCACTCGAGACGGCCGAGCGGGTGGCGAGGTGGACCGAGGCGAAGCTGGACGAGATCGGGCCGCAGGCCTTCGCCCTCACGTTCTTCGGGGGCGAGCCGCTCCTGAACCTGCCGGTGACCTACTACCTGGCCGAGCGGCTGTGGGCGGCCTGCCAGGCGCGCGGCGTCAAGATGCACGTGAACCTCATCACGAACGGCCTGCTGCTGACGCCGGAGGTCGTGGACCGGCTGCTGCCGTTCGGCCTGACGGGCGTGAAGGTGACGCTCGACGGCGACCGCGAGACGCACGACCGGATGCGCCCGCTGCGCGGCGGGCAGGGGACCTTCGACCGGATCATCCGGAACGTGCGCGCGGTCGCGGACCGCTGCCGCATCTCGATCGGCGGCAACTTCGACGCCTCCTCGGTGGACAGCTACCCGGCGCTGCTCGACTTTCTGCGCGCGCAGGACTTCGCCGGGTCGATCGCCAAGGTGGCCTTCAAGCCGGTCGTCCGGGCCGCCGAGGCCTCGAGGCCCGAGGGCTTCATCCCGCTGACGGCGGTGGATCGGCACGGCCAGCCGCTCGGCGCGACCTGCATGACGTCGGCGGGGGCCGGGTCGGCCACCGGCGCGTGCGACACCTGCCACTTCGCGGACGAGAAGATGGCGTGGCTGCGCGACGAGACGCGCAAGCGCGGCTTCTCGACGCTGGACGGCGTGCACATGGGGCCGTGCGAGATCCACCGGCGCCACGCGCACACGATCGGCCCGGACGGGTCGCTCTACGCCTGCCCGGGGTTCACCGGCGACGCGGCGCTCTCGACGGGCCACATCAGCGGCGCGACCGACGCCCTGCAACGTCGTGCCGCGGCGCGGTTCGAGAGGCTGGCCGCCTGGAAGGACTGCCAGGACTGCGCGTTCATCCCGGTATGCGCGGGCGGCTGCACGACGGCCGCTCACGCCGAGCTGGGCGACCTCGACAAGCCAAGCTGCCACAAGGCGAGCTTCGAGGCGGGCGTGGTGTCGCTCGCGCGCGAGGCCGCTGCGGCGGCGGAGCCGCAACTCGTGCACTCATAGTCGTCAACCCGTCACTCGAAGGAGCACGTCATGAAGATCCAGATCGTCAAGAAGGGTTCCGTTGCGAAGCCGGACATCTGCCCGTGGTTCATCGATGTCCCCGAGGAACCGAAGCGCTAGAATGACGCCGTCGGCAGTCATCGCCGAATGAGCATCTTGCTCGAACGTGGGAGCGGGAGGATGGGCTGCAATCTGACCGTCGCGGGGCTCCGGACACCGGAGCGGAGCCGCGGGTTGCAGCCCCTGGCGAGCCTCTGGCTCGCCGCGCTCGTCCTGTGCGGCGGCTGCGGCGGGGCGTCCGAGCCGCGAGCATCCGCCGAGCGACCTACACTACGGGTAGGCGTGGCGGTGCCGGAGGTCGGATACTCATCCCCTTCGATCGGCCTCGGATCGCTTCTGGGGTCGCTGAGCGGCGACCGCCTGTTCACCCCCGACAACAACGGCCGGCCCCAGTCCCAGATCTTTGACCGTTGGGAGCGCTCCCCCGACGGCCTCGTGTGGCGACTGTCGATTCGCGACGGCATCAAGTTCCACGACGGCACCATCGTCACGGCGGAAACGGTGGAGCAAGACTTGGAGCCGGAGGTGCGGCAGGCTCTGCGCTCTCCCGGTTTGATCGACGTTTCGACGATCACTGCGCCTGATTCCCACACGGTGGTCATCGAGTTGAAACGCCCATCGAGCCTTCTGATGGACGATCTATCGGGCAAGGCGCTGGAGCGCTCGGTCGACGACCATGCCGTCGGCATCGGCCCATTCGTTGCCGACTCGGTGTCTTCGGACCGCGCGTCACTTCACGCCTTCGATGACTACTTCCAGGGCCGGCCGTCGATCGGCCGGCTCGAGCTGATCTCCTATCCGACCGTCCGGACAGCCTGGGCGGCAATGATGCGGGGCGAGATCGACTCTCTGTACGAAGTCGGCAGCGAAGCGGCCGACTTCGTAGAGGCGGAGTCCACGGTGCGCGTGTACTCGTTCGCGCGACCCTACGTGCACACGCTGGGCTTCAACGTGCGCCGGCCGGTGTTCAAGAGACCGGAAGTGCGGCAGGCCATCAACGAGGCGATCGACCGCGACGCCATCCTGCACGCGGTCCTCCGCGACCGCGGCCGGGTGGCGCAAGGCTACGTGTGGCCGTCGAACTGGGCGTACGACCGCTCGTTGCCGGCGTTTGTCTTCGATCCGGATGCGGCGCGCAGGACGCTGGATGAGATCGGTCTGCGCGTCAAGAGCGTCAAGGGCTCGATGCCCGAGCGGTTCAGCTTTACGTGCATCCTGCCCGAGGGGATGCCACTGTTCGAGGAGATGAGCCTGGTGATCCAGAAGCAGCTCTTCGATATCGGCGTGAACATGCGGCCCGAGTCGGTGTCGTTCGCCGACCTCTCTCGCCGCCTTGCAACAGGTGATTTCGACGCGTTCTTGTCCGAGCTCGCAAGTCCGAGGATGTTGGGCTGGGCGTACAGGTTCTTCCACTCGCCCACCGAGGGGTTCCAGCCGTATCTCGGTTGGGGGTACACGGCCGCCGACGCCGCGCTCGACAAGATCCGATATGGGCTCACCGACGACGAAGTGCGGGCGGGCGTCTCCGAATTCCAGCGCGTTCTCTACGACGACCCGCCGGCCGCTTTCATCTCGTGGGACGAGCGGGCGCGCGCCGTGAGCCGGCGCTTCCTCGTGCCCGCGGAACCGGGCGTCGACATCTTCCCGTCGATCTGGCGGTGGAAGGCGGCGCCGCCCTCGAGCGACTGAGTTGAGGCCCGGTATGCGGCTCGAACTGAGAATTCCGTCGTCTCCGCCTGGCCGCATAGCGGGCCAGGCCGCGCACCGCGCGGCCTGCGAGGGAGCGGCGCGGGGCGTTGGGGCCCCCGCAAGCGACCGAGCCGGGGTGTGGGGCGGAGCCCCACGTTAACCATGCGCTCGCGCCTGACCCGACGATTCGTGCTGTTCATCGCCACGGCGGCCGTGGCGCCGCTCCTGCTCTACGGGGTGGTGTCGATCGGCTCGCTCTGGCAGGGAACGCGCGGGTCGGTCCGCGCCGGCAACCTCAACGTGGCCACGCGCGCGGCGCAGCAGATCGAGCTGTACGTCAACGACAGCCTGAAGGTGCTCCGCGCGGTCGGCTCGGATCTCCGCGACACGCACCTCGAGCGCTGGCAGCAGGAGCGCATCGTCAGGAACTACGTGCTCACCTTCCCGGAATTCCGCGAGATCACGCTCTTCGACGCCGACGGCACCGTGATCACGAGCCGCCTGGGCCGCCCGACGGTCGCCGTTCCCGCGCCGGACCTCGGGCGCGCCGACGGCACCTCGATCGCGCCGCTCACCGTGGACAACGATCTGCTGCCCACGACGACGGTGGCCATCCGGCTGCGCAGCGACGGGCGGACGGCCTGGCTCGTCGGCGCCTTGAGCCTCGAGGAGCTGTGGCGGATGGTGGACTCGATCCGCATCGGCGAGCAGGGCTACGCCCTGCTGGTCAGCAACGAGAACCAGCTGATCGCCCACGGCAACCCGGACGAGAAGCGCCTCATCGCGCGCGGGGAGGGCGTGCCGGACCCGCCGCTCCTCGGCCTGCTGAAGAACGGCCGCGACCCGTTCCTCGAGTACGTAGACCATCGCGGGCGCGAGGTGCTCGCCGCCGCCGCGCCGGTGCCCTCGCTCGGCTGGACGGTCATCGTCGAGCAGCCCACGGCGGAGGCCTACGCGGTCGCGTTCAGCCTGGAGTGGCAGCTCCTCGTCGCGATTGGCCTGGCGCTGCTCGCGACGATCGCCGCCGGCTACCTGTGGGGCCGCAGCGTCCTGCGACGCATCTTCGCGCTGATGCGCGGCACCCAGGCGCTGGCCGAGGGCCGGCTGAACGAGCGCGTCTCGATCTCCGGCCGCGACGAGATCCAGCAGCTCGGCGTCGCGTTCAACACGATGGCCGAGCGGCTCGTCGAGCTGCAGGCCGACGTGCGGCGGCAGGAGCGGCAGGCGATGTTCGGGCGCATCGCGTCCGGCCTGGCGCACGACCTGTCCACGCCGATCCAGAACGTCGGGAACAGCTGCAAGCTCATCGTCCGCATGTGGAACGACGAAGAGTACCGGGAGACGTTCAGGCGCACGGTGGACCGCGAGCTGCTGCTCATCAAGCAGATGCTCGACGACCTGCGCAACGTGGCGCGGCCGATGCTGCTGGCCCGTCACCCGGTCGAACTCAACGCGTCGGTCGCCGACGTCGTCGAGAGCATGCGCGCGATGGCCGACGAGGCGAAGCTGCAGCTCGAGACGGCGCTGTCGCCCGAGCCGCTCTTCATCGACGGCGACCTCAAGGCGCTCGGCCGCGTGCACCGCAACCTGATCGCCAACGCGATCCAGGCGACCGCGGCCGGCGGGCGCGTGACCGTGGCGACCGAGGCGTCGGGCGACCGCGCGGTCCTGCGGGTCAGCGACACCGGGTGCGGCATCGACCCGGCGCGCATCGACTCGATCTTCGACGATTTCGTGACGACGAAGCACCGGGGGCTCGGCCTCGGTCTCGCCGTCACCAAGCGGATCGTCGAGCAGCTCGACGGCAAGGTGACGGTCGAGAGCGAGCTCGGCAAGGGCACGACGTTCAGGTTACAGTTTCCGGCGATCGCCGCGCACGCAGAGCGCCGGGCGGCCGGATGACCGGACTCGAACACGGGTGGCCGCCGCCGACCGACTGGGTCGCGCGCCGGCCAGGAGGGTGACAATGCTCCGGAAGCTCGTCAAGACGGCCGAGATCGAGATCGACGACCGAACCTATCGGGTGCGGTTCTACGAACTGAAGACGCTGCGCGGCATGCGGCGGTTCAGTTCCGAGGTCTTCCTCGGTCCCGACGATCGGATCATCATCGACGATGATTCGTTGAACGGCCTTGAGTCGAGGGTGGCGCGGCTGGTGCCGGCGACGATCTACAGCCGGCAGCTGGCGAGCCGTCTCCTGGAAGGCCAGCCGCCGGTGGCGGCGTAGGCAGGGGTCAGCAGTCAGGGGGTCAGCAGTCAGCAAGATCTTTCCTGACCGCTGCCGGCTGACCGCTGACTCCCCTTTTTCGTCGAGCGGCTTACTTGCGCGGCAGGACCGCGTCTTTCAGCTGCTTCGCGATCCGCGCCTTGACGACGGTCTTGGCGGGGATCTTGATGGGCTCGCCCGTGGCGGGGTTCCGGCCCGTGCGCGCCTTGCGCTTCTGCACGACCAGCTTCACCATCCCCGGCAGCACGAACTCACCGGAACGCTTGAGCTCCTTCTCCGAAAGCGCCAGCAGTTCATCGAAGAACTCGCGCGCCTGTGTCCGCTTCATCTCGAAGCGCTCGGCGAAGTGCGAGAAGAGCTCGGACTTGCCCATCCTGCGGGCTTCGGCCATCGGCTACTCCCCCTGCTTGGAGCGCGCTTCTTCTGTGCCGCGTTGCCGCGCGCGCGGACGGCAACCGCGGAATCTCGTGAAATCCGCCGTATCCTAGCGCGCCCCGTTCGGCGGTGTCAATCGCCCGAGCGCACGGAGAGGCCGGATTTCCGGGGTTTCGCAAGGTGTAGAATGCGAGCGATGGCTGGAGCGATCCTCGAGACCTTCCCCAACCCCAAGCCCGCCCGGGACTACGAAATCGAGATTCAGTGCCCCGAGTTCACCTCGGTGTGTCCGAAAACAGGACTGCCCGACTTCGGAACCATCACGATTCGTTATGTTCCGGATGAGCTGTGCCTGGAGCTCAAGGCCCTGAAGTACTACCTGATCGACTTCCGCAACCGCGGCATCTTCTACGAAGCCGCCACCAACCAGATCCTGGATGACCTGGTGGCCGCCTGCCAGCCGCGCCGGATGAGCGTGACCGGCGACTTCAGCGTCCGCGGCGGCATCAAGACGGTGGTCAGGGTGGAGTACGACAAGAAGGATCACGGGTGACGGGACTGGGGACTGGGGACCTGGGGACTGGGGACTCCCGCCGATCCAAGAAGTGACCACGGAAGGACCACGGAAATCACCGCGGAATGAACCACGGAAACGACGACCTTCCTCCGGTTCGCCTGCCGATCGAAGACGCGCTGGATCTGCACGCCTTCGCGCCCCGTGACATCCCGTCGGTCGTCGACGAGTACGTGCGTGCCGCGCACCAGGCCGGCTTCCGCGAGGTGCGGCTGATCCACGGCCGCGGCAAGGGCGTCCAGCGCGGCATCGTGCAGGCGGCGCTCGAGCGCCATCCGCTCGTCGTCTCGTTCCACGACGCCCCCGAAGCGCACCTCGGCGCGACCGTGGCCGTGCTGGGCGGGCCGCAGCCGGGCACGCCACAACCGTAAGGACCGGCTCAGATCCGTCGGCGCGCGTGGCGCCGCCTGCCGTGCGGGGTCCCGATTGGACCCGAAAAACCGGTCAGATCCGGCCGCCCGGCCGCGACAACGGCCCGGGCACGTCGCTTGCTGGCTTGAGGGGTGGCCCCAGTGGTCCCGAGGCCGACAATGCCCTTGATTCTCGCAGTCGAACCCGACGAGCGGCAGGCGTCCATCCTATCGGGCGTCGTGATGAACCAGCTCCAGGCCAAGCTCGTGCTGGTCGATTCGAAGGCCGCGGCCGTCGCCGCGATGGCGCGCGACCTGCCAGACCTCGTGCTGCTGACGTACCGTCTCTCGCGCGCCGACGAGAAGGAGATCATCGGCCGCCTCCGCGCGCGCGATCCGCTCGTGCAGACGCTCTCGATTCCGCCGCTCGGACCGTCCGAAGAGGAGATCGAGTCCGGCGGCGGCTTCCTGCGCGCCTTCCGGCGCAAGCGGGTCGCCGACAAGCCGACGGGCTGCGATCCCCGGGCCTTCACGCGCGAAATCCGGGGCCGGCTGCGGCGCCTGGAGCGGGCGCGAGCCGTGCCGCCGCCCCGGCCCGTGACGCCGACGCCGGTGTTCTACGAGAGCCGGCAGACGGTCCCGCCGGCGGTGGATCCGTGGTCGTGGGCGGCGCGCGCGCCGCTTCCGCCGACGCGCAC
>JAHECP010000134.1 GCA_024641665.1 Acidobacteriota bacterium | reverse complement strand
GCGTTCGCACGGCTGCGGGCGGCGCTGGCCGCGGGCGAGGCGCGCGCGGCCGAGCCCGACCCGGCCTCGCCGACCGGCTGGCGCGTGAACGCCTGGGTCAAGCAGGGGATCCTCCTGGGCTTCCGCGCGCGCGCCATCGTCGACCTGTCGGTGGACGGGGGGCGCCTGCCGTTCAGCGACAAGGACACGCTGCCGCTCAGGCGCCTCGATCCGGCGGCCGGCGTGCGGCTGGTGCCGGGCGGGTCGTCGATCCGCGACGGCGCCTACGTCGGCCGCGGCGTCATCTGCATGCCGCCCATGTACATCAACATCGGCGCCTACGTCGGCGACGACAGCCTGATCGACTCGCACGCGCTCGTCGGGTCGTGCGCGCAGATCGGCCGCCGCGTGCACGTGAGCGCCGGCGCGCAGATCGGCGGCGTGCTCGAGCCGGTCGGCGCCCTGCCCGTCATCGTCGAGGACGAAGCGCTCGTCGGCGGCAACACCGGGCTGTACGAGGGCGCGGTGGTGAAGGCGCGCGCGGTCGTCGGCGCCGGCACGATCCTCACCGGCTCCACGCCGGTGTACGATTTGCCGCGCGGGGTGATCATCAGGCCCGGGCCCGACGCGCCGCTCGTCGTGCCCGAGGGCGCGGTGGTCGTGCCCGGCGCGCGCGCGGTGACGGCCGGCGCCGGGCCGGCGTGGGGCCTGTCGCTCGCGACGCCCGTCATCGTGAAGTACCGCGACGAGCGCACCGGCACGCGCACGGAGCTCGAGCAGTGGATTCGGTAGCGATCGTGCGCCTCGCGCGCGCGCTGGTGGACATCGACTCGACGACCGGCCGCGAGGCGGAGGCCTGCGACTGGCTGGCAGGTCATCTGCGCGGCCTGGGCTACGCGGTGACCGAGCAGCCGGTGGGCGGCGCGCGTCGCCGGAACCTGCTGGCCACGCTCGACGCGCCGGCCGTCGTGCTGTCCACGCACGTCGACTGCGTGCCGCCGTTCTTTCCGAGCCGCGAGGCGGGCGGGCGGCTGCACGGGCGCGGATCGTGCGACGCTAAGGGCATCCTGGCGGCGCAGGTGGCCGCGGTGGAGCGCCTGCGCGCCTCGGGCGAGCGCCGCGTCGGGCTGCTCTTCGTGGTGGGCGAGGAGCGGGGCAGCGACGGCGCGCGCGCGTCGGCCACGCTCGCCGGCGGGTCGCGGTTCATCGTGAACGGCGAGCCCACCGACAACCGTCTGGCGGCGGCCACGCGCGGCGTGCTGCGCGTGCGGCTGCGCGCGTCCGGCCGCGCCGCCCACTCGTCGATGCCCGAGCTGGGCGAGTCGGCGATCGAGAAGCTTGTGGACGCGCTCGTGGCCCTGCGCGGCCTCGACCTCCCGTCGGATCCGCGGCTCGGCCGCACGCACTACACGGTCGGGCTCGTCGAGGGCGGCGTGGCGCCCAACGTGATCCCGCCGTCGGCCGAGGCCGACGTGAACTTCCGCACCGCCGGCGACGTCGGCGCGCTCCGCGCGGCGCTGGCGGCCCTCCCGTCCGTGTCGGTGGAGGAGGTCATCGAGGTGCCGCCGGTGACGATGACCACCGTCGCCGGCTTCGAGACGGCGGTCTTTCCCTTCACGACCGACGTGCCGTTCCTGACCGCGTGGGGGGAGACGCTGCTCCTCGGTCCCGGCTCGGTCGCCGTCGCGCACACCGGCGACGAGCACGTCGCGATCGCCGAGCTGGCGCGCGCGGCGGACCTCTGCGCGCGTCTCGCGCGGACGCTGCTGGCCCGCCTCTGACGCGAGCCACGGACGGCATCCACCACGAAGACCCCGAGGCCCATGAAGAACCGCCTGTCACGCTGCACACGTGGCCCACGTACGGGAACACGAAGGCACGATGACTGACGCCGGCGACCTGCGCACCCTGCGGGCGCGCCGGCGTCAGGACGGACGTGCGCACGAGCGCGATGATGACGGCCAAACGCGTTCGTGCGCACGTCCGTCCCGACGCCGGCCGGCGGTCTGGCCGTCAGGTCCCGCAGCGGCCAGACCGCGCAGGTCGCCGGCGACCCTGGAAGGCGCGAAGCGCCGACTCAGGGTGACGGCCTTCGTGCCTTCCGTCGGGCACGACCTTCGTGGCATCGTGGTTGCCGTACGTGGGCCACCAATGCAGCGCGACGCGCGACGCTACTTCTTCTCCTCGGGCAGCAGCGTGACCTGCACGTAGCGGTCCGTGTCGAGGTACGTCTTCGCGGCGTCCTGGATCGTGGCCGGCGTCAGCGCCTCGAGCGAGTCCGGATAGGTCGGCAGGTCGTCGAGCGGCTGGCCCTGCTGGTAGCGCACGGCGAGCTGCGCGAGCCAGAAGCCGTTCTGCGTCATCCCGGTCTGGTACTCGCGCAGCATCGCCTCGTGGGCGGCGGTCACCTCGCTCGCGGCGACGGGGCCGGCCTTGAGGCGCGCGATCTCGGCGAGCACGGTCGCCGCCAGCTCGTCGGCGCGCTCGGGCGCGGAGCCGTACTGGACGGCCAGCTGGTACTCCGGCTTCGGCGCCCAGTCCACCGACGGGGACACGCCCACGCTGTAGGTGGCGCCCAGATCCTCGCGCAGCTTGTCGCGCAGGCGGGTCTCGAGCACGATCGCCATGGCGCGCAGGGCGTTGCGGTGCGCACGGTCGTACTGGAACGGGCCCGTGAACACCAGGGCCGTCTGGCTCTTCGGCTCGAACCCCTTGCGCACCACCTTCTTCACCACACCCGCGGGCGGCTCGATGCCCAGGTCCTTCCACGACTCCTTGGGGCCGGTCGAGGGCAGCGACGCCAGATAGCGCGTGACGAAGGCGCGCAGCGCGGCCGGATCCACCTTGCCCACGAAGACGAACGTGAAACCGCTCGCGTCGGCGAAACGCGCCTTGTAGAACGCCATCGAGCGGTCGAGATCCATCTTGTCGATGGTCTCGGGCGTGAAGGGCCGCGCGCGCGGATGGTCCTGGGTGAGCGCCGCCTGCAGCGCCTCCTGGAAGGCGAAGCCCGGGCTCGCGCGGCGGTTCTCGAGCGACGCCTTGATCTGCGTCTTGAGCGTCTCGAAGACCTGCGGGTCGGCGCGCGGCGCCGTGAAGTCGAGGTAGATCAGCTGGAAGAGTGTCTCCAGGTCCTTGGGCGACGCGGAGCCAGACAGCCCCTGCTCGAGCTCGCTGAAGGTCGGCTGCGCCACGGCGACCGTGCCCGCCAGCCGCTTGCGGAGATCGATCGCGCTGAACGCGCCGAGGCCGCCCGACGACACGGCGAACGCCGCCGTGGCCGCGGGCACGAAGTCGTCGTCGGTCGCGAGCGACGTGCCGCCCGGGGCGAACGCGCGGAACAGGACCTCGTCCTCCTTGAAGTCGGTCGGCTTGACGACGACCTTCGCGCCGTTCGAGAGCGTCCACTCGGTGACGCCCACCGACGGGAACTCGTGCGTGTCCGCGATCGTGCCCGGCTCGGGGAGCGTGGGGAGCAGCGGCTGGCTCGACACCGTGTCCACGTACGGCGCGATCGGGATCTGCTCCACGCCGCTCATCACGGCGCGGAGCGCGACCTCGTCCGGCACGGACAGGCCGGGCTTGTCGGGGGCGTTCACGAGCACGACCGTGTCGTCGCGGCGCAGCCACTCCCGCGCGAGCCGGTTGATCTCGTCGAGCGTGATTCCCGGTACGAACCGCTTGAACAGCTCGTACTCGTACTCGACGCCGGGAATCGGCTCGCGCTCGAGGAAGTTGTCGACGTACTCGCGGACGAAGCCGCTCGAGTTGCGCCGGTCGCGCTCGGCGTAGGCGTTCTCGATGCCGCGCATCAGGTCGCGCTTCTGGCGGTCGAGCTCGGATGACGTGAAGCCGAACCGCGCGACGCGCTCCGACTCGACGAGCAGGGCCTGGAGCCCGCGCGGGATGCCGTCCTCCTTCACCGAGGCCGTCAGCGCGTACACCTCGGCCGACCGGACCAGTCGCCCCGTGCCGGACGAGGCGCCGATGAACGGCGGATCCGGCTTCTGCGCCAGCTCCGAGAAGCGGCGGTTCAGCATCCCGTTGTAGAGCGTCTCCACGAGCATCTGGCGGTACGCGCCGACCGTGTCCTCCTCGCGCCGCGGCAGCTTGTGGTAGACCGACACCGACGTGCCGGTGGCCTCCTTGTCGGTGGCGATGGCGAACCGGGTGCCGGCCTGATCCGGCACGTCGTACACGGAGCGCGGCCGCTCCTTGGCCGGGTTCGGGAGGCCCACGAAGTGCTGCTTCACCAGCGCCTCGACCTCGGCCGCGTCGAAGTCGCCCACGGCCACGACCGCCATGAGGTCGGGGCGGTACCAGTCGTGATAGAAGCGCGTCAGCGCCGCGTGCGGGAAGCGCTCCAGCGTCTCGCGGTCGCCGATCGGCAGGCGCGTGGCGTAGCGGGAGCCCCGGAAGAGGATCGGGAACTGCTTGTCGCGCATCCGCGCGCCCGCGCCCTGGCCGAGCCGCCACTCCTCGATGACGACGCCGCGCTCCTTGTCGATCTCCTTCGGGTCGAACGACATCCCGTGCGCCCAGTCCTCGAGAATCTGCACGGCCGTGCGGAGCGGGCCGGGCGTGTCGGTCGGCACGCGCATCTGGTAGATCGTCTGGTCGAAGCCCGTCGACGCGTTCAGCTCGGGCCCGAACCGCATGCCGATCGATTCCATGAACTCGACCAGCTTCTGCGCCGCGAAGTGCGTGGTGCCGTTGAAGGCCATGTGCTCGACGAAGTGCGCCAGCCCGCGCTGGTCGTCGTCTTCGACGACCGAGCCGGCGTTCACGACGAGGCGGAGCTCGGCGCGCTGCTCCGGCCGGTGGTTTGCCCGGATGTAGTAGCGCAGGCCGTTGGCGAGCGTGCCCACGCGCACCTGCGGGTCGAGGGGCAGTCGCGCGTCGAGCGGCGCGGTCAGCGCCGCGGACGGCACGGCCTGCGGCGCCTGCGCGGCGGCGGGCACGAGGAAGAGCGCGGCGAGCAGAAGAGTCAGAAGCGCGAGGGAGCGGAGCGGGGCGACGGGGCCCCCGCGAGCGACCGAGCCAGGCGGGGTGCATGGGGTCCCCGCCGATCTAGAAGAGACACGGGTCGACGATCGCATGAAGGTCCTCGTAAGGGGATCTGACGTTAGGACGCGCCGACGGTGGAAACAGTCTCGATTGTCCGCTACGGGCCCGCGTCGCCCGGCCGGCGCACGCGGGCGCGCGCCGTCAGCGTGCGGTCGCCGGCCTTCAACGTGACCAGGTACTCGCCCGGCTCGGGCGCGTCGCGCCGGAATTCCCACGTCACCCGGTGCAGGCCCGCGCCCCCGGGGCCCTTCAGCTCCTGACGCGTCTTGCCCCACGGGTCGGCGAACGCCACCGTCACCTCCGCGCCCAGGTCGGCCTTCAAATAGTAGGTCACGGTGAAGCCCACCGGCTCGTTCGGCGTCGCGAGGTGCCGGTCGCCGTACAGCTCGTAGTTGCCCCACCCGCTGGTCGTGTACAGCGTCGCCGGGCGCACGGCGAACAGGTGGACCGGCTCGTCGAGCACCGCCGCGGTCATCTCCTCGAGCGGCGCGACGTTGGTGATCCAGAGGCCGCGGCCGTAGGTGCCGGCCACCAGGTCCCGCTCCCGCGGGTGCACGACGAGATCCGTCACCGGCACGCGCGGCATGTTGCCCTCGAGCGCGGACCACGCGGCGCCGCCGTCGATCGACACGTACACGCCGCCGTCGGTGCCCGCGAACAGCAGGCGCGGGTTCCGGCTGTCCTGCACGACCACGTTCACCGGCCGCTCGGGCAGGTTGGCCGCATTCGGCGTCCACGTCGCGCCGTAGTCGGTCGTCTCGTAGAGGAAGGGGCGGAAATCGTCGTTGCGGTAGCCCGTCTTCGACACGAACGCGGTGCCCGCCGCGTGTGGCGAGGCGTACACGCGGCTGACCCACATCTCGTCCGGCGCGCCGGCGGCCACGAGGTTCGGCGTCGCGTCGGTCCACGTCGCGGCCCCGTTCCGCGTCACCTGCACGCGGCCGTCGTCGGTGCCGACCCAGATGACGCCCGGCGTCACCGGCGACTCGGAGATCGTGGTGATGGTGCAGTACGTCACGTTGTTGTGCCCGGCGATCTTCGCCGGGTCGTCGCGCGTCAGGTCCGGGCTGATCTCCTGCCAGTGGTCGCCGCGGTCGAGCGACCGCAGCAGCACCTGGGCGCCGGCGTAGATCGTCTGGCTGTTGTGGGGCGAGATCGCGATGGGCGCGATCCAGTTGAAGCGCAGCGGCGGCTGGTCCGCCGGCCGCGTCGGCCGGATGCGGGTCCGCGTCCGGAGGCGCTGGTCCACCCGCGCGTGGTCGCCGAACTGGCCGGTGGTGTAGAGCCAGCGGCTGTCGGTCGGGTCCACCTGCGTGTACATCCCGTCGCCCTCGCCGACCGTGACCCAGTCCTCGAGCGTGATGCTGCCCGCCCAGCCCCGGCTCGGGCCCTTCCAGTGCTCGTGGTCCTGCAGGCCGGCGTACAGGTGGTACGGGTCGTCCATGTCCACGCCGATGGCGTAGATCTCGCCGAGCGGCAGGTTGTCGTAGAAGTCGGACGTCTTGCCGCCGTCGTAGGAGAGCTGCACCCCGCCGTCGCTGCCGAGGATGATGCGCTGCGGATCCTGCGGGTCGATCCACATCGCGCGCACGTCGCCGAACATCTTCGGGAAGAACGTGCGCGGCGGCCACTGCAGGTCGTTCCAGGTGCGCCCGCCGTCGGACGAATTCGCCACGATGTCGCTCGTCACGTAGAGGCGGTCCGGGTCGGCCGGGCTGACGCGGATCTGGTTGAACGAGTACATCGCCTTGCCGCCGATGCTCAGCCCGTCCGGGTTCCGCTTGTGCCACGTCCGCCCGCCGTCGTCGGTCCGGTAGACCTCGCCGCCGACCTGCCGCGGCTGCGGCTCGCGCCCGCGCGCGCGATCTGCCCTGGCCTCCGCCTCGGTCGGCGGGCGCGGGTTGGCGTTCTCGACGATGGCGTAGAGGATGTCGGGCTTCCTCTGATAGAGGGCGAGGCCGATCCGGCCGATGCGCCCCTCGGGCAGCCCGCCCGCGAGCCGCGTCCACCTCGCGCCGCCGTCGGTCGTCTTGAAGACCCCGCGCGCCGCGTTGAACGAGTAGAGGTGTCCGAGCGCCGCGACGTACACGACGTCCGGGTTCCGCGGGTCGATCGCGATCCGGGCGATGTGCTGGGTGTCGTCGAGGCCCATGTGCCGCCAGGTACGTCCGGCGTCGGTGGACTTGTACACGCCGTCGCCCCAGTACGAGCTACGCGCGCTCGCCGGGTCGCCGGTGCCCACCCAGACGATGTCGCCGTTTGAGGGCGCGACGGCGACGGCACCGATCGACGCGACCGGCTGGTTGTCGAAGATCGGCTCGAAGGTGGTGCCGTTGTTCACCGTCTTCCACAGGCCCCCGCTGCGCGTGGCTACATAAAAGGTGTACAGGTGCGCCCGCGCCGGCCCGTCGGGCACCGCGACGTCCGACACCCAGGCCCCGGCCCGGAAGGGCCCGAGGTTGCGCCAGGTGACGCCCGCGAGGAGCTCGTCGAGCGTGGGCGCCCGGGCGGCGGCCAGCGCGGCGGCGCAGGCGACGACGACGGTGGCGGCGGCGAGGCGGCGGGCGCGGGCGGTCATGGCGGGATCTCCTCGGAGGGTACGCCGGACGCGTGCCGGCGGGGCCGTCCCGGACAATAGCGCGAGGGCACGCCGCGAATCAACCGGCCGCTGGCGAGAGACCGAGGGCATTCGCAGCCCAGCCGTGATGTGCAAGGGTGGTACACGCGAGGAGAGCCCAAGAGGTTGCTCTTTAGCTGGTTTCAGTAATGTAATGACTGTTTTATCAATAGCTTAGCGTCCTGTTTTCGCTCGAGGTTTCCCGCGTGGCGGCGACAGGATAGGGAAAGCACGCCACGCGGCTCAAAGGCGCTATTTTGAACACACGATCAAGACACTAATTTACAAGCACTTAGCTAGCAAAATGGCGTTAGTGTCATATCAAGAGTCGCGTTATTGAACACGCCTGGGTGCTCCATCTTGGCAACCCCAGGGGCACGTCAAGACAATAACTCTTTTATTATCATCATGTTGTTGACAAATGCGCCAATACGCGGCGTGGTGGCGACGCCCTTGCACTCTGCCCGGCGTCATGCTGAACCATCGACCCTTCACTCTCCTCGCCGGAGCGCTCGCCCTTGCGCTGGCGGTCGTCCCGGTCTCGGCCCAAAACACAGGCGCTCGCCCTTCGGACCAGGTTCACAAGCTGGACAAAAGGCTTCGTGAATCGCTGACGAAGGCGCCACGGCCCGAGCGCGTCATCATCCGGACGAAGGACGGCCAGCGAGCCGCCCTGCGCCTGGCCCTCGAGGCCCACGGCGACGTGGTGACCGAGGACCATCCGGAGGTTGGCGCTCTGAGCGCGGTCGTGCACGGCGAGGACCTGCTGGCGCTCGCCAACGACCCGGCCGTCGAGTCGGTGTCGGTCGACGCCACCGTCCGGGCCGACGGCGCGTCGGGCAGAGCCAGGGTTACGAAGGCGCAGGACCTCAAGAAGGCCGTCGCGGCCGCCGCGAAGCAGGCGCTCGAGGCAAGCCGGAAGGCCACCCGGGCGACCCGGCAGGCGGCGGCCAAGGCGGTCCGGCAGGCGAAGGCCCAGGCGGCGAGGGCGGCCAGGGCGGCCGAGCCCACGCCGATCAAGACCGGCGTTCTCCGCAAGCTGCAGGGCCTCGACGGTTACTCGCCGACGGGCCGCGGCGTGGGCGTGGCGGTGATCGACTCCGGCATCGAGGCTGACTCCAACGATCTGTCGGTCAACATCACGGCCTTCGTGGACTTCACGCAGGGCCCCGACCCCGTCTACACGAGCGCCTACGACGACTACGGCCACGGCACGTTCATCGCGAGCATGATCGCGAACAACGGCAAGGGCGGCGGCCCGTACCAGGGGCTCGCCCCCGACGTGCACCTGATCGGTCTCAAGGTCCTCGACAGTAACGGCAACGGGAGCACGAGCAACGTCATTCGTGCCATCGAGTTCGCCGTCGAGCACAAGACCGACCTGGACATCGACATCATCAACCTCTCGCTGGGCCATCCCATCTACGAGTCGGCGGCGACCGACCCGCTGGTGATCGCGGTCGAGCAGGCGCATGCGGCCGGGATCGTGGTGGTGGCGTCGGCCGGCAACTTCGGCATGAACCCCGGCACGAACCAGGTCGGCTACGGCGGCATCACCTCGCCGGGCAACGCGCCGTCGGCCATCACCGTGGGGGCCGTGGATCAGAACAAGACCGAGAAGCGCGACGACGACTACGTGGCGTCGTTCAGCTCGCGCGGGCCGACGTGGATCGACGGCTTCGCGAAGCCGGACCTCGTGGCGCCGGGCGTGGGCGAAGTGAGCCGCTCGTCGCAGAACGGCAACCTGTTCAAGCTCTTCCCGCAGCTGCGCTACGAAGACGCGAACCGTGTAGCCCTGACGGATCTCGCCAAGTTGAGCGGCACGAGCCTGGCCGCCGCGGCGGCGTCCGGGATCGTCGCGCTGGTGATGCAGGCGAACCCAGACCTGCCGCCGAACGCCATCAAGGCGGTGCTCGAGTACACGGCGACCCCGCTCGGTGACAAGAACGGCCAGCCGCTCGACGCGCTGACGCAGGGCGCGGGCGAGGTGAACGCCGCCGGCGCCATCGCGCTCGCGCAGGCGATCGACACCGATTCCTGTGCCAGCGGCTGGGTGGTCGGCGACGTGACGCTCTCGACCGCGTTCGGCAATCAGGATGTGGCCTGGTCGCAGAACATCGTCTGGGGCAACTACTTCGTGTCGGCGCTGCCGGCGGCGATGTTCGCCAACGGCGCGCCCTACGACGACAACATCGTGTGGGGCACGCTCGGCCGCGCCTCCGACGACAACATCGTCTGGGGCAACTTCGCGCGCGACGACAACGACAACATCGTGTGGGGCAACCTGGCGCTGTGGGGGTCGCGCTACGACACCGAGCAGAGCGACAACATCGTCTGGGGCAACTTCGCCTGCGTGGACGACAACATCGTCTGGGGCAGCTTCGACCGCGGCGGCGACAACATCGTCTGGGGCAGCTTCTTCCGCGGCGACGACAACATCGTCTGGGGGTCGGTGGCCCGCGACGGCGACAACATTGTCTGGGGCAACAACATCGTCTGGGCCAACAACATCGTGTGGGGCAACGCGCTCCTCGGCTCCCGCGACGACGGCGGCGACAACATCGTGTGGGGGAACCTGTACGAGTGGGACGGCAACCTCGACAACATCGTGTGGGGCAACCTCTACGATGACAACATCGTGTGGGGCAACTTCTACGAGGACAACATCGTGTGGGGCAACTCCGTCGTGGGGTTCTGAACCGGACTTCAAGGATGGATAAGAGGATTGCAATGGACCCGCAACCCTTGACCCACCTCGAGCCGGTTCGAGAGCCGGTCCTCGCGATGCGGCTCCCGGAGACGGAGGCCGTCAGTACCGACTGGCGCCAGGCGCTGCCGGTGCTGACGGGTCACAACGTGACGCTCCGGGAGCTGCGCCTCTCCGACGCGCCGACGCTGCTCGCGATGCTCAAGACCGAAGAGGTCGAGCGGTTCATCTCGCCGCCGCCGACGACCGTCGCCGGCTTCGAGCGGTTCATCCTGTGGACGCAGCGCCAGCGGGAAGCCGGGCAGTACATCTGCTTCGGCATCGTGCCGGGCGGCATGGAGCACGCCGTCGGCATCTTCCAGGTGCGGCAGCTGAATCCGTCCTTCGAGACGGCCGAGTGGGGCTTCGCGCTCGGCAGTCCTTTCTGGGGCACCGGTCTCTTCGTGGAGGGGGCGCGCATGGTCATCGACTTCGTGTTCGGCACGGTCGACATCCATCGGCTCGAGGCGCGGGCAGCGGTTCAGAACGGGCGGGGCAACGGCGCGCTGCTCAAGCTGGGCGCTGTCAAGGAGGGAGTCCTGCGCAAGTCGTTCCTGCGCGACGGCGCGTACCTGGACCAGGCTCTCTGGTCGATCGTTCGCGAGGACTGGCTGCAGTCCAAGGCCGTCTGGAGCGAGCGCGTGAACTGACCCGACAAGTCGCCCGTTCTTCCCCGGTGCTCCGGTCGCCGGGCGCGCAAGACGCGCCCGGCGATTTCTCTGTACGGGCCAAGACGTTCCTTATTTGGAACATGCACTTATCAGTATATTTTTCAGCTAGTTAGAGGAAATCGTGGCGTTCGCATCGTCTGGGTGTGGCGCGTTATTGAACACATGCAGGTCGGCACGGGGTGGGTCCTGACGTCAGGCAGTCTAGGTAAGTCTATATACGTGAATAATTTACAGAGAGTGTACCAATTTCGCGTGCCGTGGCGACATCCTTGCACGCTTGGGAACTCCATGAAGCAGCTTCGGTTCCTCACCACCCTTGCTGGAGCGCTCGCCCTCACCCTGGCGGTCGCGCCGGTTTCCGCGCAGACCACGGGCAGTGTTCCTTCGGACAAGATTCACAAGCTGGACGAGAAGCTCCGTGAATCGCTGTCGAAGGCGCCGCAGCCCGAGCGCGTCATCATCCGGACGAAGGACGGCCAGCGAGCCGCCCTGCGCCTGGCCCTCGAGGCCCACGGCGACGTGGTGACCGGGGACCATCCGGACGTCGGCGCGCTCAGCGCGGTCGTGCACGGCGAGGACCTGCTGGCGCTCGCCAACGACCCGGCGGTCGAGTCCGTGTCCGTCGATGCGAACGTGCGGCCGACCGACGTGTGGCGGTTCGTGAAGAAGCCCAAGACCACCTCCAAGGTCAAGGTGGTCACGGCCAGGGAGGCCGTCCAGAAGATCCAGAAGTCGGCCCAGACGACGTCGCGGTGGGTCCCGCCCGTGACGCGGCGGAAGAGCCGGGTCAAGAAGCCGACCGCGCAGATCAAGACGGGGGACCTGCGCGCCCTGCAGGGCCTGGACGGCTCCTCGCCGACCGGCCGCGGCGTGGGCGTGGCCGTGATCGACTCGGGCATCGAGCCCGAGGCCAAGAACCTGTCGCTCGACGTCTCGGCCTTCGTCGATTTCACGCAGGGCAGCGACCCGGTCTACACCGGCGCCTACGACGACTACGGCCACGGCACCTTCGTCGCGAGCATGATCGCGAACGACGGCAGCGGCGGCCCGAAGTACCAGGGCCTGGCGCCGGACGTGCACCTGATCGGCCTCAAGGTGCTGGACGGTGACGGCAACGGGAAGGCGAGCGACGTCATTCGCGCGATCGAGTTCGCCGTCGCGAACAAGGACACGCTGGACATCGACGTCATCAACCTGTCGCTCGGCCACCCCATCTACGAGTCGGCGGCCACCGACCCGCTGGTGATCGCCGTTGAGCAGGCGCACGCGGCCGGGATCGTGGTGGTGGTATCGGCCGGCAACTTCGGGATGAACCCGAGCACGAACCAGGTCGGCTACGGCGGCATCACGTCGCCCGGCGACGCGCCGTCGGCCATCACGGTGGGCGCCGCCGACCAGAAGGGCACCGCGCAGCGCGACGACGACACCGTGGCGGCGTTCAGCTCGCGCGGGCCGACGTGGATCGACGGCTTCGCGAAGCCGGACGTCGTGGGGCCCGGCGTGGATGAGGTGAGCCGCACATCGGACAACGGCAAGCTCCTCAAACTCCATCCGCAGCTGAAGTACCTGGACTCGACCAACGCCAGCCTCACCGATCTCGCCAAGCTGAGCGGCACGAGCATGGCCGCCGCGGCGGTGTCCGGCGTCGTCGCGGTCGTGCTGAACGCGAACCCGGCGCTCCCCGGCAATGCGGTGAAGGCCATCCTCGAGTACACGGCGACGCCGCTGGCCGGGCCCGAGGGCGAGCCGTACGACCCGCTGACGCAGGGCGCGGGCGAGGTGAACGGCGCCGGCGCCGTGGCGCTGGCGAACGCGATCACGGTGCCGGACTCCGACGCGGACGACTTCGCGATCACGCCCTGGTACGTGGACGCCGTCACCCAGGCGACGACCTTCGACAAGACGTCCTACGCCTGGTCGCAGAACATCGTGTGGGGCAACTACTTCGTCACCGCGCCCCTCGCGCAGCTCTTCGCCAACGGCGCGCCCTATGACGGCAACATCGTGTGGGGCACGCTCGGCCGCGGTGAGACCGACAACATCGTCTGGGGCACCTTCACCCGTGACGGGGACAACATCGTCTGGGGCAACCTGGCGATCTGGGGCTCGCGCTACGACACCGGGCAGAGCGACAACATCGTGTGGGGCAACTTCGCCCGCGGCGTCGACGAGAACATTGTCTGGGGGAGCTTCGACCGCGGCGGCGACAACATCGTGTGGGGCAGCTTCTTCCGCGACGGCGACAACATCGTCTGGGGGTCGGTGACCCGGGACGGCGACAACATCGTCTGGGGCAACACCTTCAACTGGGACGACAACATCGTCTGGGGCAACACGTTCCTGGGCTTCCGCGAGGACGGCGGCGACAACATCGTCTGGGGGAACCTGCTCCGGTTCGACGGCAGCTTCGACAACATCGTCTGGGGCAATCTCTACGACGACAACATCGTCTGGGGCAACCTGTTCCGCGGGGACCCGGGCGGCGACAACATCGTGTGGGGGAACTCCCTCATCTGGTTCTGAGGCGACGATTCAACCGATCACGAGGAACACAGCATGGACGCCCTGATACCCCGTCTGCAGTCCAAGGCCGTCTGGAGCGAGCGCGTGAACTGACCCGACAAATCGCCCGTTCCTCCCCAGTGCTCCGGTCGCCGGGCGCGCGAGACGCGCCCGGCGACTGTCTTGTAAGGGCACCGGAGCCCGCCAGGACCCTTCCGGAATCTCACGGCTCGCTGGAGCCAGCCCGCACGCGATGCCTGATTGTTCAATATGGGTGTCGCATTGTGGCCGTCTGAGAATCAATAAGTTACACAACAGATCATTGTTGTTAAGTGCCATTTGTACAGTAGGTTATATGGCAATAAGTCCCAAAAAGTCGTATAGACTGTCACTGTATGGGACATGCAACTAGTAGACTTAATATGACTGTAAAGTCACCAGCCTGCTCCAATATGCTGCAAACACGAACGTTACGAAGGATCTGACCGCCCGGCCATCGTTGGCTGGAGTCTTGCTATTGAACAAGCATCATGGCTCACCGACCGGCCCCCTCTGCTCCTCTGAGCGTCACTTCGTGGTCCGAGCGGCCCCGCCCCGCTATGTGGACGGTTTCCGCGCGGCCGTCGGTCGAGATCGCGCTCGACACGCTCAGCCGAGGGACGCGTGGCCAGGTCATTCGCTTCGTCGGTCGGCCGGCGGCGCTGTCTGGAGCCGATCGAGCCACGGCCGGGCAGTCGTTCTGCTCGCGGCCGGCCCCGATCCGGGCCGGTCGCGAGTTCGCTCGTGACTTCAGAAAGGGGGTGTGCTTGAAACAAGCCCTCTGGTCGGTCGCCCGGGACACCTCGCTTCAGTCGAAAGCCGTCTGGGGTTCCTAGCCCCGCCGACGGCGGCGACCGACCCTCCACACCATCATCGCCGGGCGCGCCGGACGCGCCCGGCGATCCTCTCTCCCCTCCAGAGAAATTGACGCCCAACCGCCCGCGTGGTACTTTCCGGCACCGGTAGCGCGGGCCCGGCTCCCGGCCCACACGGAGCTGTGAGATGCCCCTCACAGAGGTGCTCGAACGGAATCGCGCCTGGCTCGCGGGCCGAGCCCGCCGGCCCCTGCCGCCGCCCGAGTCGGTTCGCCTCGCGGTGGTGGCCTGCTACGACCCGCGGCTCGACGACCTGCTGCGCCCGGCGCTCGGCATCGAGGAGGGGGCCGCGTTTCTCCTCCGGAGCGCCGGCGCCGGTGTCGCGCCCGTCGGCGATCCCCTCCGTTCGCTCGCGCTCGCCGCGTACCTCTTCCATCTCGACGAGATCCTCGTCGTCGGCCACACGAGCTGCCGCATGGCGGCGTTCGACGCCGCGCGGTTCATCGACGCGTTTCGCGCGCGCGGCGTCGCGCGCGCCGCGTTCGGAGACGCGGATCTGCGCACCTGGGCCGGCGCCATCGCGGACCCGGCGGCGGGCGTTCGGGCGTCGGTGGCGACGCTGCGATCGGCGCCGTGCCTGCCAGCCGGCTTGGCGATCTCGGGGCTGCTGCTCGACGATGCGACGGGCGCGCTGAGCGTGGTGGTGAAACCGGACGAGGCGGTCGCCGGTGGACCGCTCGCGGCGTCGTCGCCGAGCGAGGCGCCCGGGCCGGCCGAGGGCCCCGGCCGGTCG
>JAHECP010000318.1 GCA_024641665.1 Acidobacteriota bacterium | reverse complement strand
GCGTGCTCGACGCCGCGCGTGAACGACTCGAGCCACGTCCGGCACGCCGCGCAGCCGTTGCGGTGCGCCGCGAGGTCGGGCCGCGCGGCGAGCGCGCGCGACGCGTCGCCCGCCTCGAAGACGGCCTGCTGGAGCGCGTGGCAATCCGGCATGGTCATGGCTCGCTCCGTTCGCCGCCGAGCGCGAGCATCCGCTCGGCCAGCTCGGCCCGGGCGCGGCTCGCCCGCGACTTCACGGTGCCCGCCGGCACGTTCAGCGCGGCCGCCACCTCCCGCACCGAGAGGCCCTGCACGTCGCGCAGGAGCAAGATCTCGCGGCTGATGTCCGAGAGCCGCGCCAGCCCGGCCCGAAACCGCTCGCGACGCGACCGCCGGATCGCCTGGGCTTCGGGCCCCTCCCCCGGATCCGCAAGGGTCAGCGCCGCCTCGTCGGCCGGCACCGACACGGCCGGCCGCCGCACGTTGCGCCGCCGGAGGAAGTCCACGGCGCGGTTGCGCGCGACCTGGAACAGCCAGGGCACGAACTCGGCCTCGGGCGCCCAGCGGGCGCGCGTCTCGAAGAGCCGGATGAAGATCTCCTGGGCCAGGTCGGCCGCCTCGTCGCGGTCGCGCACGTACGTGCAGGCCAGCCCGTAAATCCGGCTCTGGAACCGGCGGACGAACGCCTCCCACGCCAGCGGGTCGCCGGCCCGGCACTGCGCGACGAGGGGCGCGAGATCGACGGTGTCCACGATCACTTGCTGTAACGCGGGCCCCGGCCCCAGGGTTCCCTCCGGGATCCGGCCCGCGTCGTCAGGGGTCGGCGGTCAGGGGTCAGGGGTCAGGGGTCAGGAAGAGCATTCTGTCGCGCTGTGACACTGTCACGCTGCAGCAGGGGTTTCTGACCGCTGACCGCTGACCGCTGACGACTGTCCTGACCGCTGACCCCTGACCCCTGAGCGCTGATCTACAATCCCGCGATGCGCTCCACCTTCCTCGCCGCAGGACTTGCCATGGCCATGCTGATACCAAACAACGCTCTTGGGCGCCGTAGCCTTGGCGGAGGCGGCCAAAAGCCCGGCGACCGCCCGGCGCCGAACCCGGAATCGACGCGCTCGGTGGTCCTCGCCCGTCACGGTCTCGTCGCCACCAGCCAGCCGCTGGCCTCGGCCGCCGGCCTCCAGGTGCTCATGGAGGGCGGCAACGCCATCGACGCGGCCGTCACCGCCGCGGCCGTCCTCTCGGTCGTCGAGCCGACGATGAACGGGATTGGCGGCGATCTGTTCGCGATCGTGCTCGACGGAAAGACCGGGATGACCACCGGCCTGAACGCGAGCGGCCGGTCGGGCTACGCGGCCACGCCGGCCGAGTTCGCGCGCCGCAAGCTGACGCGCATCCCGTATCGCGGCCCGCTCGCGGTCTCGGTGCCCGGCGTGGTGGACGGCTGGGCGCGGCTGCTCGAGCGCTACGGCACGATCTCGCTCGCGCGCGCGCTCCGGCCCGCCATCGGCTACGCGCGCGACGGCTACGCGGTGTCCGAGATCATCGCGCACCAGTGGCAGGAGGTCGAGTCGGTGCTCGCGCGCGACCCGGCGGCGGCCGAGACGTTCCTGCCCGGCGGGCACGCGCCGGCCACCGGCCAGGTGTTCGCGAACCCGCGCCTCGCCGCCACGCTCGAGCGCATCGCGAGCGAGGGCCCCGACGCGTTCTATCGCGGCGCCATCGCGAAGGCGATCGTCGACGATCTGCAGCGGCGCGGCGGCCTGCTCACGATGCGCGACTTCGCCGAGCACCACTCCGACTGGGTGGAGCCGCTCTCGACCACCTACCGCGGCTACCAGGTGCTCGAGCTCCCGCCGAACACGCAGGGCATTGCCGCGCTCGAGATGCTGAACATCCTCGAGGGCTACGACGTGAAGGCGCTCGGCCACAACACGGCCCCCTACCTGCACCTGCTCGTCGAGGCCAAGCGGATCGCCTTCGCCGACCGCGACGCATACGTGGCCGACCCCGACTTCGTGCCGCCGGCGGCGCTGCAGATGATGCTGTCGAAGGACTACGCCGTGGCGCGGCGCAAGGAGATCTCGATGGACCGCGCGGCGCCCGAGTACGCCCCCGGCAAGCCCGGCGGCGGCACCGCCCCGGCTTCTGGCCCCGGCGACAGCGACTTGCCCCGCCGTAGCCTTGGCGAAGGCGGGTGGCCTCCCCCCATGGGGGACACCGTGTATCTCACCGCGGCCGACGGGCAGGGCAACGCCATCTCGCTCATCGAGTCGCTCTTCGAGACGTTCGGCGCGGGCATCGTGGCCGGCGACACGGGCATCGCACTGCAGAACCGTGGCACGCTCTTCACGCTCGAGGACGGCCATCCCAACCAGATCGCGCCGCACAAGCGCCCGTTCCACACGCTCGTGCCCGCCATGGTGCTGAAGGACGGCAAGCCCTGGCTCTCGTTCGGCGTGATGGGCGGCGACATGCAGCCGCAGGGGCACGTGCAGGTGCTGCTCAACCTGATCGACTTCGGGATGAACATCCAGGAGGCCGGCGAGGCCGCCCGCTTCCGGCACCTCGCGTCGGGCGTCGCGCTCGAGTCGGCCATCTCGCCCGAGGCGCGCTTCGGCCTCGCCGAGCGGGGGCACCGCCTCGTGGACGTCATCGGCGGCTTCGGCGGCTTCCAGGGCATCCTGATCGATCCGCGGACGGGCGTGCTGATGGGCGGATCGGACCCGCGGAAGGACGGGTTGGCCATCGGGTACTGACGATGGCGGGACTGGGGGCTGGGGACTGGGGACTTTGGCAACGACCACGGAATGACCGCGGAAATCGCCGCGGAATGTGCCACGGAAGGTCGAAGAAGACACGGGAGCGAGGGAGCGGAGCGGGGCGAAAGGGGCCCCCGCGAGCGACCGAGCCAGGCGGGGTGCAGGGGTCCCCGCCGATCTAACGTTTGAGGAACGTCCCCGCGCGGAACTCGTCGAAAGCCTGCTGCAGCTCCTCGGGCGTGTTCATGACAATCGGCCCGTACCAGGCGACCGGCTCCTCGATGGGTCGGCCCGAGACCAGCAGGAAGCGGATGCCCTCGTCACCGGCCTGCACGACGATCTCGTCCCCTGAGTCGAACAGCACCAGCGAGCGGTTGTCGGCCTCCTGGTCCGGCGCGGCCGGCGCCCCGGCGTCGCCGATCCGGTCGGTGCGCACCGGACGCGGATCCGAGGCGTTGGCGAAGCGGCCCGAGCCCGAGAACACGTAGGCGAACGCGTGGCGCGACGAGTCCACGCGGAGCGTCCGGCGCCGGCCCGGCGGAACCGACACGTCGAGATACTGCGGCTCGGCGGCCACGCCGTCCACCGGCCCGGTCGCGCCCCAGAAGCTCCCGCAAATCACGCGCACCGTCGTCCCGTCGTTCTCGGTGATCGCGGGGATGTCGCCCGACGTGATGTCCTGATAGCGCGGCGCGGTCATCTTCAGGGCCGAGGGCAGGTTAGCCCAGAGCTGGAAGCCGTGCATGCGCCCGCGGTCGTCGCCGTGGGGCATCTCCTGATGGATGATGCCGCTGCCGGCGGTCATCCACTGCACGTCGCCGGCGCCGATCGTGCCGGAGTTGCCGAGGCTGTCGCCGTGATCGACCGTGCCCGTCAGCACGTACGTGATCGTCTCGATGCCCCGGTGCGGATGCCACGGAAAGCCGGGGCGGTAGTCGTCCGGGTTCTCGTTGCGAAAGTCGTCGAGCAGGAGGAACGGATCGAAGTCGCCGGTGGCGCCGAAGCCGAACGCCCGGCGCAGGTGCACACCCGCGCCCTCGATCGTGGGTGCCGCCTTCACGAGCCGCTTGATGGGCCGGATGGACATGGGACGCTCCTCGGTTGGGTGGAAAGAATCAGTATCTCATGGGTGACGGGACTGGGGACTGGGGACTCGGGGCTGGGGCGCACGTCAGGAAAGTGAGGCGTCGCGTGACGAGGCGCAGGGATGGGAGGAAGGGTCTTGATATTACAGTATCTATAGCTGTAATATCTTGAGCATGAGACATTCCACCGCGTCCGC
>JAHECP010000317.1 GCA_024641665.1 Acidobacteriota bacterium | reverse complement strand
ATCCCGGGAAGGCCTGAACCCCGGGCCCAAGCCTGTGGATCGATGGATTGTCTCTGTCGGAGGACTTCAGGAAGACGAACGGAAGAAGGAGGATGCCTACCGCGCAGCGGTTTCGTTCAACTACTCTTGAAGTAGACCGCTCGTCTCGTCCGCGGCCATGCCCGGCGGAACGAGGGCGTCCCGCACCCGCATGCCTTCGTCCGGCCGGATGTTAGCACGTACCGTCGGTCCGACGGCGAGTGTGAATGGCCGCCAGCAGCGCGATGGACGCCGCAGCAGCCAGCCAGGCACGTCAAACCATGGCGACTGGGCGAGATTCAACGCCTTGATTGTCAACAGGTTCTGACGGTCGCCGAACCGACGCTCGCGGCGGTTGGCTGCCCGCCTGGCGGCCAACCGCTACGGCTTCACAAACGGTCGATCGGGCTCCGGACGCCGAGCGGCCCCCTGTCGAGCACGTGCGTGTACACCATCGTGGTGCTCACATCGGCATGGCCCAGAAGCTCCTGCACCGTGCGAATGTCGTAGCCATCCTCGAGCAGATGCGTCGCAAACGAATGCCGGCACGTGTGGGGACCAACCCGCTTCGTGATGCCGGCTTGTCGCGCCGCCCGCGCGACCGCCTTCTGAACAACAGATTCGTGAAGGTGAAAGCGAGACGGCGGTCCCCATCGCGGATCCGTACAGACGCGAGACGCGGGAAAGACGAACTGCCACCTCCAGTCGACCGCCGCGTTCGGGTACTTGCGGTCGAGCGCGAAGGGCAGGACGACACGGCCAAACCCTCGCGCAAGATCCGCCTGATGTTGGCGCTTGACGGCCTCGAGATGGCGAGCCAGCGGGTCGATCACGACAGTCGGCAGGACGGTGGACCGATCCTTCTGACCCTTGCCCCGCCGAACCACGATCTGTCGTCGTTCGAGATCGATGTCCTTGATACGCAGCTCCAGACACTCCTGCAGCCGCAGCCCGGCGCCGTAGAGGAGCGCGACGACAATCCATGTGACCCCGTCGAGCTGCTTCATCAGGCGCGCGACCTCGTCGCGACTCAGAACGACAGGCACGCGAACCGGCATCCGCGCCCGCGGCACGTGCTCAATGGCGTCAATCTCGATGCGCAGTACGTCCCGATACAGGAACAGAAGGGCGCTGAGCGCCTGGTTCTGCGTCGACGCGCTGACGCGCCGGTCCGACGCCAGCCATGTGAGAAACCTGGTGATTTCCGACGCGCCCATTTCTGAGGGATGCCGCTTCCGATGAAAGAGGATGTATCGACGAATCCAATCGACGTACGCACTCTCCGTCCGGCGACTGTAATGTCTGGCGCGGATCGCCTGGCGAACACGATCCAGCAGCTTCGGCGCGCCAGCCCGGCTGACCGCCGGGGACGACCCGTCACCGCCCACCCGTTGAACGCCGCGGGCCTGTTCCATGGTGAGAACCCTCCAGACGACGATGCCATCGTCTGGCCCAGTTGGTCAAAGGCCAGGCAGGGTGCACGGAGCACTGCCAGAAGCCCCGCAAGCTGGAAGGGTGAGAGTCGCGACCGGGCAAGCCAGAAACGGCCTGGGGCAGCTCGAGGCAAAGAAGAAGACGGGCGACCCGCTGCGTCGCGTGCAGGGGCGACGCATCGCGTCGCGTCCAAGGGCGACGCATCGCGTCGCCCCTACTTGCGCTTCGGCCTGTAGACGTGGGTGCTCTGGCCGAAGAACACCTCCGCCGCCTCCATGATCGTCTCCGACAGCGTCGGGTGCGGGTGGATGCTCAACTTCACGTCGGTCGCGAGCGCCGCCATCTCGACCGCCAGCACGCCCTCGGCGATCAGCTCGCCCGCGCCGACGCCGACGATGCCGACGCCGAGGACCCGCTCGGCCTCGGGATCGATCAGCAGCTTGGTGAAGCCCTCGGGCCGGTCGAGCGTGATCGCGCGGCCGAGCGCCGCCCACGGGAAGCGGGCCACCTCGACCTTCCGCCCCTGCTTCTTCGCCTCGGTCTCGGTGAGCCCGCACCAAGCGATCTCGGGGTCCGTGAAGACGACGGCCGGGATCGCGCGCGGCTCGAAGGCGACCTTCTCGCCCGCGATGGCCTCGACGGCCACCCTCGCCTCGTGCGACGCCTTGTGCGCGAGCATCGGCTCGCCGACGACGTCGCCGATGGCGAAGATCGTGGGGTCGGCGGTGGCGCGGCGCTCGTCCACCACGATGAAGCCCCGCTCGTCCACCTGCACGCCGGTGCGCTCGAGCCCGGGGACGGCCGAGTTCGGCTTCCGGCCGACGGCGACGAGCACCTTGTCGTACATCTGCGGCGTCGGATCCACGCCCTCGCCCTCGAAGCGGACCTCGAGCCCCTTCTTGCCCTCCCTCATCTCCGCGACCTTGGTGTTCAGCATGATCGCCTCGCAGACGGTCTCCATCCGCCGGGCGAGCACGTTGACGAGGTCACGGTCCGCGCCGGGCAGCAGGCCCGGCATCATCTCGACGACCGACACCTTCGAGCCGAGGGCGGCGTAGACGCTGCCGAGCTCGAGGCCGATGTAGCCGCCGCCGATGACGAGCAGGCGCGCGGGCACGTCGGCGAGGGCGAGCCCGCCGGTCGAGTCGAGCACGCGCGGGCTGTCGGGCAGGCCCGGAATGGTCGCCGGCCGCGATCCGGTGGCGATGACGGCGTGCGCGAACGCCAGCCGGCGGGGGCCGTCCGCGGTCTCGATCGACAGGGTGCGCGCGTTCTCGAAGCTCGCGGTCCCCTGGACGAAGGTCACCTTGCGCTGTCTGCCGAGCTGTCCGAGACCGCCGGTCAACTTCTGGACGACGCCGTCCTTCCACGCGCGCAACGCCGCGAGATCGATCCTGGGCTCGCCGAAGGTGACGCCGAGCGCCGGGGCGTGGCGCGCCTCGCCGATGAGCTTCGCCACGTGGAGGAGCGCCTTCGACGGGATGCACCCGCGGTAGAGACAGACGCCGCCCGGGTTCGGCTCCCGATCGACGAGCGTGACCTGCATGCCGAGGTCGGCTGCGTAGAACGCGGCGGCGTACCCGCCCGGCCCCGCCCCGATGACGACGAGTTGGGTTGTGTCGGACATGGGAATGAAGGATGAAGAATGAAGAATGAGGAATGCTGAATGCTGAACGCTGAATGACGGGCGCTACAGCGACAAGACGAACGGCTGCTCCAGCGCCTCGGCCAGCCAGTGCAGGAACCGCGCGGCGTCAGCGCCGTCGATCACGCGGTGATCGTACGACAACGACAGCGGCAGCATCAACCGCGGCTCGAACGCGCCGTCCACGAACACCGGCTCCGTCCGCGCGCGGGACATGCCCAGGATGGCCACCTCCGGCGCGTTGACGATCGGGCTGAACGCCGTCCCGCCGATGCCGCCGAGGTTGGTGATCGTGAACGAGCCGCCCTCCATCTCCTCGAGCGTCAGCTTGCGCGCCTTCGCCTTCTCCGACAGGGCGGCGAGCTCCACCGACAGCTCGATGATGCCCTTGCGATCCACGTCGCGGATGACGGGCACGAGCAGCCCGCGATCGGTGTCCACCGCCACGCCGATGTGCACGTAGCGCTTGAGGATCAGCGCCTCGCCGGCCATGTCCACCGAGGCGTTGAACTGCGGGAAGCGCTGGAGCGCGCCAGCGACCGCCTTGAGGGCGATGGCCGTCAGCGTGAGCTTGCCCCCCGCCGCCTTTACCTGCGGCGCGTAGCGCTTGCGCAGCGCCTCGAGCGCCGTGATGTCGGCGACGTCGTGCTGGACGACGTGGGGGACCGTCGCCCAGGCCTGCGCCATCCGCTCCGCCGTCTTGCGCCGGATGTGGCTCATCGGCTGCCGCTCGATCTCGCCCCAGCGGGAGAAGTCAGGCAGCGGCATCGGCGCCGGACCGCCGACGCCGACGCCGGTCACCACGGCCTTCGCAAAGGTCTTCACGTCGTCGGGCGAGATCCGCCCGGCCGGCCCGGTGCCCTGCACCCGGGTGATGTCCACCCCGAGCTCGCGCGCCAGCCGGCGCACCGACGGCGCGGCGGGCACGGGCGGCGCGGGCTCGGGCTCGGGCTCCGGCGTCG
>JAHECP010000316.1 GCA_024641665.1 Acidobacteriota bacterium | reverse complement strand
CACCCGCCGTCGGGGCGGGCGTCGCGGGCGCCGGCGGGTGGCCGCCCGGCACGGGAAACGGATGCGGCACCGCCTGCGTCGAGGCGCACGCCGCCGACAGCGTGAGCCCGAGGAGGGCGACGAGCATTCGGCGGGTCATGGCGATCGATCGGGGTATCGGCGCCGCGGCGGCGCGCGTGCAGTCGAGGACGCGGCCGTTGCTTGTAAGCCACTGGCTTGAATGGTTTTAGAGGCGACGTCAGCTTGACAGTTCGCCGGGCCTCGGGTCAAAATGGGCCTGACTTATGGAGCAGACGCTCCTCCTCAACGCGACCTACGAACCGCTGAAAGTCGTTCACTGGCAGAAAGCGGTGACGTTGTGGTGTCAGGGGAAGGTCGAGGTCATCTCGGTCTACGACCGTGAGATCCGCTCCGTCTCGATCAGCTTCAAGCTGCCGTCCGTCATCCGGCTGCTGCGCTACATCCGAATCAAGCGGCGTTTCGACTACGTGCCGTTCTCGCGCGCGAACATCTACGCGCGGGACGACCACCGCTGCCAGTACTGCGGCGAAGCCTTTCCCCTCTCCGAGCTGACGTTCGATCACGTCTTGCCGGTCGCGCACGGCGGGCGCAAGGACTGGGAGAACATCGTCACCTGCTGCATCAGCTGCAACCGCCGCAAGGGCGGGCGCACGCCCCAGCAGGCCGGCATGCGGCTCGTGCGCATGCCGATGCGGCCGACGCGCGCGCCGGCGATTCGGATCACCGTCGGCCTGCGCAACGCGCCGGAGAGCTGGCGCGACTACCTGTACTGGAACGTCGAGCTCGACGACTCGTAGGACGGTTCCGTTCCGTCGAACCCGCACGCGTGCCACCTGCATCAGCGCCGACCATTTCGGAGATCCGCCCCCTCTGGGCCGTCGAGGGAGGCCGGGTGACCCTTCGAGGCGCCGGGTTCCCGATCGAGGGGCCCCGCCTGCCCGAGGTGCGCGTCGGTCCGCTCGAGGCGCGCGTCGTCCGGGCGTCGCCGACGGCGCTGAGCGTCATCGTGCCCGAGGGCGTCGGGGGCGGCACGACGGCCGTCCGCCTCGCCGACCTGCCGGGCGAGACGGCGTTCCTCGAGGTCGGACGCCCTCTGGCGACGGAGATCCATCAGGTCGACAACCCCGCCTTCGACCGCGCGGGCGATCTCTACGTGACGATCAGCGGCCGGCGCGGCCAGACCGTGCCCGTGCCGATGTTCCGGGTGGCGCCCGACGGCCAGCGCCACCCGATTGCCGCCGCGATCCCCAATCCCACCTCGCTCGCCTTCGACCGGCAGGGCCGGCTCTACGTCTCGAGCCGGTTCGAGGGCACGGTGTACCGCCTCGTGTCGGACGAGCGCGCCGAGCTGTTCGCGAGCGATCTCGGCACCCCGTGCGGGCTGGCCTTCGGCCCCGACGACGCGCTCTACGTGGGCGACCGATCGGGGTCGATCCTGCGCGTGACGCCGGAGCGGGAGGTGTCGGTCTTCGCCTCGCTCCCCCCGAGCGTCGCCGCCTATCACCTGGCGTTCGGGCCCGACGGCGGCCTCTACGTGGCGGTGCCCACGCTGTGGTCGCGCGACTCGGTGTATCGCGTCGGACCCGACGGGGCGATCAGCCCGCTCGCCGCGCCGTTCGGCCGCCCGCAGGGCCTCGCCTTCGATCGCCAGGGGTTTCTGTACGTGGTGGAGGCGCTCGCGGGCGGGAGCGGTCTGTACCGGCTGCGCGTGGATCAGCCGGATCCGGAGCCCGTGTGCGTACTGGCGGGCGACGGCCTCGTGGGCGTGGCGTTCGATCCGCGCGGGGGGCTCGTGGTCGCCTCGAATGCGACCGCGTACCGCCTGGAGGTGCCGATCCGCCCGGCGGCCGACCGGCCGGCCGGGGTGTGAGATACTTTGGCGGTTCTCGCGCCAGCCGTCTGCCGGTTCCGATCCGGGCGGCCGATTGTGTGCCCGCATCCGGCCACCACCTGAGGGCCTGACATGTCTGTGTTTCGCGTGAAGTCGCTCGAGATGCTCCTCGCCGAGACCGAGGAGAAGGACACGCGCCTGAAGCGCACGCTGGGCGCGGTGCAGCTGACCTCGCTCGGCATCGGCGCCATCATCGGCGCGGGCATCTTCACCGCGGTCGGCACGGCGGCGGCCGGCGGCGCCGAGCACATCGGCGCCGGGCCGGCGCTGGTCGTTTCGTTCCTCCTCGTGGCGGTGGCGTGCGGGTTCGCGGCGCTGTGCTACGCGGAGTTCGCGGCCATGGTGCCGGTGTCCGGCTCCGCCTACACGTATTCGTATGCGACGCTCGGCGAGCTGGTCGCGTGGATCATCGGGTGGGACCTTATCCTCGAGTACGCCGTGGGCAACGTGGCGGTGGCGATCTCCTGGTCCGGGTACTTCCAGGAGCTGGTGCGGGGCTTCGGCGTCGAGATCCCCCTCTGGCTGGGGACCGACTACCGGTCGGCGCTCCAGGGGGCGCACGACGTGGCGGCCGCGACGGCGCGCGGCGTCGATCCTTCCACGCTCGGCATCGTCATCGAGCGTGCGGCGCAGGCCTACGCGCAGGCGCCGGTCGTCTTCGGCCTGCCGATCGTGTTCAACCTGCCGGCGTTCCTGATCGTGGCCTTGATCACGTGGGTGCTCGTGCGGGGCATCAACGAGAGCGCGTGGCTGAACTCGTCGATGGTGGCGCTCAAGCTGGTCATCATCGGCTTCTTCCTGGTCATCGGCGCGTTCTACGTGAAGCCCGAGCACTGGACGCCGTTCGCGCCCAACGGCTTTCGCGGGATCTCGAGCGCGGCGGCGATCATCTTCTTCGCCTACATCGGCTTCGACGCCGTGTCGACCGCGGCCGAGGAGGCGCGCAACCCGCAGCGCGACATGCCCATCGCGATGATCGCCAGCCTCGTCATCTGCACCGTCATCTACATCCTGGTCGCCATCGTGCTGACCGGCATGGTGCCCTGGAACCAGCTCGGAACCGCCGAGCCGCTCGCCACGGCGTTCTCGGCCATCGGCATGAACTGGACCGCCGCCATCATCTCGCTCGGTGCGGTGTTTGCCACGACCTCCGTGCTGGTCGTGTTCCAGCTCGGGCAGCCGCGCATCTTCTTCTCGATGGCGCGCGACGGCCTGCTGCCGCCGTGGGCCGCGAAGGTGCACAAGAAGTACCGGACGCCCTGGGTGACCACGATCCTGACCGGGGTCTTCGTGGGCGGCTTCGCCTCGATTGCCAACATCAACGAGGTGGTGGAGCTGACGAATATCGGCACGCTGTTCGCGTTCGTGCTGGTGTCGCTGGGCATCATCGTCCTCCGGCGGACCGATCCCGACCGGCCGCGCGCGTTCCGCACGCCGCTCGTGCCCTGGGTGCCGCTCCTGTCGATCGTCTGCTGCGTGTACCTGATGATCGAGCTGCCCTGGGTCACCTGGATCCGCTTCGTGGTGTGGCTGGTGATCGGGCTGGTCATCTACTACATGTACGGCGCGCGCCACAGCCAGCTGAACAACGCGCGCACGTGATTCCCCGACGGCAAGCGGGCCGGTCCGTCGCCGGTCCGCGCGCCGGCCAACGCCCTTGTCCGCGCTGCCGCTCGACGGTCTGACCGTCCTCGACTTCACGCGCCTGCTGCCGGGCGCGGTGTGCACTCTTGCGCTCGCCGAGCTCGGCGCCGACGTGATCAAGGTCGAGGACCCGCGGGGCGGCGATCCGCTCCGCGGGCTCGCGCCGATCGTCGCGGGCGAGAGCGTCTACCACCGCGCGTTCAACCTCGGCAAGAAGAGCCTCGCGCTCGACCTGCGCGCCGCGGGAGCCGCGGCGGTCGTCGACGCGCTGGCCGCGCGCGCCGACGTCCTCGTGGAGAGCTTCCGGCCCCGCGCCGCGCGTCGCCTCGGCGTGGACGCGGCGACGCTGCGCGCCCGGCATCCCCGCCTGGTGCACTGCTCGCTCACCGGCTTCGGGCAGACCGGGCCCTACGCCGATCGGGCCGGGCACGACATCAACTTCGTCGCGCTCGCCGGCCTGCTCGCGCTCGACAATGCCGCGCCCGATGAGGCGCCCGGCCTGCCGCGCCTGCTCA
>JAHECP010000017.1 GCA_024641665.1 Acidobacteriota bacterium | reverse complement strand
CCCCATAGCCAACTTGACGCCCTGAGCCACGCCGTTCAGTCCAACCGGGTTTATCCGCACTGAGCGCGCGCTCCCTCACGTCCGATCATCGCGGCAGTGCGGATGAAACCCTATTCGTTAGCCAGACGAAACACCAACCTGAACATGAAGCGTCCATTGTCGGCAATCATCAAGGAAATGGCGTTCACGGTCCTTCGGCGGCCTGAGGCGCCGCCATCATCGGAAGCGGCGCACGCCGCGCTGTTACTCGCGCACATTGCGTGGAATCGGCGCAGCGACAGCCAGACACCAGACTACCGTTCGATGCTGAGAGAGTTCGAGACGTCGAATCCCAGCTTGTGGGACGAGCTAAAGTCGTCGGATCCCGACGAGCTGATCGCGGAACTCGGGGCGTACCGGGCGCTTCATCATCCGAATGACCGACGGTATCTGGTTGTGTGCGGCATGCGTGGGGACAAGGTCCACGTTGAATGGGTGTGACGGTTTCTGGGTGGGATCGAGGCGGCCGCTGACCAGCCGCGGGTGAGGCCATCGATGCGTGCTTGGGTGTACAATCCGCATTCCGGCGGTCGACCGATTCCCCCGACGGTTCGTCTACGTACCGAGCAACGAATCCGCTCGCATGCGGAGGCGCACTACGCGGGCAAGTTTCGGAAGCTCGACATCCGCTTTCGCGGCGCGCTGTGCTACGTCGACGCGTGGGTTCACGAGGGTACCGGACCTGTCCATCTCTGTCGCCTTCGTTTTTTGGGCAACGAAGAGAAGTGGAGCGTGGCGTTCTACACGTACAGCCATGAGCGCTACGAACCCACGTTCTTCCCGAACGGCACATTACTTGGCACTCCAGAGGAGGCGTTTGAGGTGGGAGCGGTGTACCTGCAGTGACTGAGACAGCCGGGCCACCGGGAGTGAAGCGATCGCTGGCCAACGCGCAACGACGCTGGCTAACACGCGAATGGAGCCGACGCGCCCGGCGATCCTGCGGGCGCGCGGCTCATTCGCAATCGTTAGCCGGACAGCGCGGAATTCAATGCTGGAATGATCAAGGCCATTCTGTTCGATCTGTATGAGACGCTCGTGACCGAACGCGGTACGACCCCGGTCCGGGCATCGTCACTTGGCAACGCGCTGGGGCTTGACCCAACGGCCTTTCGGCCGATCTGGAAGAAGCTACGATACCGAGTGGTTCGTGGTGAGCTTTCCTTCGCGAGCGCGTTGACCGAAGTCGGCGTTCAACTCGGCATTGCGGTCGATCCCGCGGTGGTGCGGGGCATCTGCGCTGGGCGCGTAAGAGAGAAGGCGTCCCTGTTCCAGCAGATCAATCCCGACTTGGTCACCGTTATCGGCCGCCTTCACGATCAAGGCACGAAGCTCGCCGTCGTGAGCAACTGCTTCGCGGAGGATGTGGCAGCATGGCCGAGTTGCGCGGTGGCGCCGTGGTTCGACGCGGCGGTGTTTTCGTTTGAGGTCGGCGCTGCGAAGCCGGAGGCAGCCATCTATTCTTGAGGCGGCCGGAAGGCTGGGCGTGAGGCCAGTCGATGCCCTGTTTATCGGCGATGGGGCTGACGACGAACTGCTCGGCGCGCAGAGGGCCGGCCTGCGTTGGGCTCAGGCCACGTGGTTCCAAGGCAGAATCGTTGGCGGGGCGGCATCGGCGGCGACGCGGTGCCTCTCTGCGTGGCAGGACGTGTTACAGCTCGTTGAGGCCGGCTAACATCGTGCTGCACCAGACAGCCACGGCGCTGTGGGTGAGTGGCCGCGGGTGAGCGCGAGCGTTGGACCGCAGGATCAATAGCCAGCCTCTACCTACACGATCGGAGGACGGATGAAGACGGCAACGATCGTCGCCATGCTGGCTCTCCTTGGCTGCGGATGTACGCGGGAGCACACGCCGCCTCCATCGTCGGATACGGTCGCGGCCCTGTCATCGCAGGAGCGCGCCTGGACGAAAGCGTTCAAGAACCGTGATCGGAACGCCCTCAACACGATTCTGGCAGACGAATTCATCTTCACCGACGACGAAGGACACGTTTACGACAAGGCGCAATATGTTGCGGCAGTCATGGATGTCATTCGTGTCGACAGCTACGCAGTCGATGACACCAGAGTTGAGTCATTCGGCGACACCGGCGTGGTCACTGGCCGCTGGACCGGCAAGATGTCGATCGACGGCAAAGACGCGAGCGGTAGCTTCAGATTCACGGACACGTTCGTCAAACGCAACGGCCAATGGCAGGTCGTTGCATCGCAGGACACCCGGATCGCTGCATCGCAGTCACAGTAGCGATGTTCGGAGCGAAGCGGCCCCCGTTCTAACAACCAAATGGAGCCGACGCGCCGCCGGCCTTGCGTCATCATCATGTCACTGCGGCGCGCGACTCATTTGGCGCGTTGGACCGCTGGGCAGACAAGAGCTGCCGCGTCAACCGGTGAGGATCCACACATGCAAGCGACAGCGTCGTTGTGCATCTTTGTGATCACCATATCCGGCGCGGGACAAGTCTCAGACAAACCGGATTTCTCGGGTCGCTGGGTCTTGGTCAATTCGACGGGCTCCGCCCCGGACGTACCGCTCGCGCTGAAGGTGCGGCAGACGATCGTGACCAAGACCGTGCGCGGTGATCCAATGGAGCCGTTCTTCAAGGACCTAGTGGTCGTGCGGCAGTTCAAGAGCGGAGCACGCTCCGAGAGCTACCAAATCGGCATTGAAGGTGGAGTCGTCGGCGGCGTCGACCGAACCGGCCGAGGATCAGGACCGAACGGCCAAGTCCCCCGAACGTATTTCGCAGTGCGGTGGGCCGGCAACAGCCTCGTGATCGACACCGGCAGTTACTCGGGAGCGACGAAAGAGTCCGGACCGTACACAGAGCACACAGAGGTGTGGCAGCTTGATGCACGCGGCAGACTTGTGATGACGGTCACTGACCGACGTTCCGGAGTCGAGCCGACGACGCGCACGCTTACGTACCGAAGGCGATGAGCAGCGTGACCGCAAGAGGTCGACGACAACGGTTGGATATATCCTTGCGAGGAAGGGCAGGCTTATGGGCCGTTCGCTGGGCAAGTACTCGGAGCTGCTTTACGCGGTCATGCGTGTGGTGGTCGGTCTGCTCTTCGCATGCCATGGCGCCCAGAAGTTGTTCGGCGTGCTCGGGGCGGCGAGCCAGGTGTCCAAGGCTCTGCAACTCGCCGCTGGAATCATTGAGTTCGGCGGCGGTGGCCTCGTGGCCCTGGGCCTATGGACCGGCTATGCCGCTTTCATCGCAAGCGGGCTGATGGCGGTTGCCTACTTCATGACGGCTGCGCCCCGCGGGTTCTGGCCAATCGCGAACAAGGGGGAGCTCGCTGTGCTCTACTGCTTCGTGTTTCTTTATGTCGCCTCGCGGGGCTCAGGGACTCTGAGTGTGGACGCACTCACAGGCAAGAACCGGCGCGCCTGAGGAGCGGGGTCTCTATCGCCGAACAAGGAGTAAGCCGGCGCCGGCACGCTGGTGGACCGTGCTCGGGACGGTCTGACCACGCGGTGGAGCCGACGACCGGTGCGCGGCGTCGTTTGAAAGGGCGTCAAGGCGCGCCGTTTGCGGCTCACCGCGGATCCGTTGGGCGGGGTGGAGGAGAGTCGATAGGATGCAGAAGATCACACCGTTCCTCTGGTTCGACGGACAGGCCGAGGACGCGGCCCGGTTCTACGTGTCGCTGTTCCCGGACTCACGGATCGACCGGGTCACCCGTTCACCGGCCGACACGCCGAGCGGTCCGGCCGGGATGGTGCTCACCGTCGAGTTCACGCTGTCCGGCACTCGGTTCGTCGGTCTGAACGGCGGCCCGCAGTTCCCCTTCACCGAGGCCGTCTCGTTCGAGATCGCGTGCGCGGATCAGGCGGAGGTGGACCGACTCTGGGCGGCGTTGGCCGACGGTGGTTCGGAGGGGCGATGCGGTTGGCTCAAGGACCGCTGGGGGTTGTCCTGGCAGGTGGTGCCGACGCGGCTGAACAAGCTGCTCGCCGACCCGGACCCGGATCGCTCTCGGCGGGCCATGGAGGCGATGCTGAAGATGAACAAGATCAGCATCGCCGAGTTGGAGCGCGCCGCCGACGGCCTTTGAGCGACTACCACCCAGCCGACGCGCCTCCTAAACTAACAAGCCTGCAGCCGACGAGCGGCGTGGGAACCGAGGTCGCGTGAGGTCGGATTCACCGCTCGCGGCTGAGCGGCAGTGCGTTAGGCCGACGTTGTCTGTACTCCTCGCAGCCGGATCCTCTATTGACAAGGAGGGATGACTATGGCGAAGAAGTCAACGTTCACCCCTGCTGCAGCATCACCCGACGATGTCAAGAATCTTCTGAGCGGGTCCCTCGACGAACTGAAAGGGGCGATCAGAGACCACGATCAGAAGTTGTTCCCGAACGGCATTGAGCTCGTAGACATTCAGGTCAAGGTGATGAACATTGAGGTCACGCTGAAGGCTGCTGGCCCGAAAGCTGGGAGCCTGTTGGAGGGCGCACCGCTGGAAGGGACGCGAACCCTATGAGTTTGGGCCTGGGCCAAGATGACAGCTGTGTTTTGAGGGCCGCCTAAGCCGCAGCCGCAGCTGTCGGCGCGAGTGGAGTCGAGCGCGGCGGCTTGGTGAGTAACCGGTGAGTAACCTCGGACCTTCAGCCGCCGGAATGATGATCGGCGCTGACGTGTCCCTTCTCACATAGCCAACCAGATGAAGAAACCGAAAAGACGCTCGTCGCGGTTACGAGGCCACTCCTTTCGCGACAACACGGCAGTGGTTGTCATGCGCGGGACCGGTCAAGTCCTGAATCAGGTAACCATTCTTGAGAGGGCGTTTCAGGTCGACACGCCAGATCTCGGCGTCTTGAGTGTCCTCACTCCCAGAATCAAGACGATCGTCTACAAGAACCTCCCGAGCTACCCGGCAGACATGCTGCGCACCATCAACGGTACCGAGTTCAACGGAGTTGTCCAAAACGATCCAGTCCGGATGCAATCCGCCGACCTTGATGGCGTCGTGTCTGTGTCCAAGGCGAAGATCTTGAGCATCATCTGGTGAATCGATGCGACAATCCGCCGATGCGGTGTATCACGCGGCTGCACCCGGCGGCGGCCGGCCGGGACCGAGCTGACTGGAAACACAGGTTGCCGCCGCCGCAGGTGAACCGCCACGTCAGGCGGGCCGGAGCTCAGGAGGTACCGTGGGACATCCGGATCAGGACAGGATCGCGGAGCTTGGCGACGTCGAACTCGTCCGCATGCTGACGGTCAACGCCAAGGAGTACGCCGCCGACGTGCTTGCTGTTGCGGAGGCGGAAGCCAATCGCCGGGGCGTGCCGATCGATGAAGCGTTCATTCCCGGTCAGGCAGAGGAGCCGGTCACAACCTCGCGTGCGAGACGGTTTGGGGCGGCGGGCAAGCGTATCAGCTGCACGCACTGCGGAGGCGTGTTGTTTGACACGCGTTAGCCCGACTATCGGGGCGGGACGGAGGCCAGTCCAATGCCAGACACAGGATGTGAGCCGCATCGAACCTGCGTCTGCCCCTGGTGGCTGATGTACTTCTTCGACCACCGTCTGCGTCGGCTGTTCCAGCCGACCGGGCCGGTGATTGAGTCGCTGGTTGCATCCGGCTCCTCGTGTCTGGACGTCGGATGCGGGATGGGGTACTTTACCCTCCCCTTGGCGCACCTCGTAGGTCCGACGGGACACGTGACGGCCGTCGATCTGCAGCCGAAGATGCTGGAGGGGGCGGCCAGACGAGCGCAGCGTGAAGGCCTGGTCGAGCGGGTGTCCTTTCGCCTTTCAGACGATGCCGATTGGGCGATTCCAGAGCACTACGACTTCATTCTGGCGTTCTGGATGCTGCACGAGGTGCCGGATCAGAAAGCTCTACTCGGCACCCTCCGGAAGATCCTGAAGACCCGGGGATGCTTTCTTCTGGTCGAACCGCGCCTTCATGTCCGGGAGCGGCAGTGGGAAGACTCGCTTGATCTCGCCAAGGCCGTAGGGTTCCGTTCTCGCACGCCACGGCCAGTCAAATTCAGTCGTGCTGCGATCCTCCAGTGAGGGGGGATGGCGGGCCGACCGGCGTGGGGCGCCTGGGAATTCACCGTTGATCGCTTCTCTCGGAGGAGGTTGGGTCCGATCTGAGGCGCGCCGGCTGCGGCTCAGCGCGAGTCCGTGAGGCCGCGGCGAGGGAGGAGAGAAGAACAGCGATCACGACTCCGGTCCGCCGGTACTCTGGAACTCGCAGCGGAATCGAGACCGGAGGGTGAGCCATGAGGATCGGAACTGGCGGTGCGGTCACACTCGTCATCGCCTGCCTGGTGTCCTGCGTCGACGCAGGCGTCCAGGAGCACTACCGCCTGAAACAGCTGACCAACGACCCGGCCCAGGACGGGTTTTCCCGTTGGTCTCCAGACGGAACGTCCATTGTCTTCTCCAGGAATGGAGCGGAGGATGCTCCGGAGAAGACCGGCTTGTGGCTGGTCTCGCCGGACGGAGGTGAACCGCACCAGTTGACCACCGTCATCGGCGAGCATCCCCACTGGTGCCCCGACGGCCGGTCCATCGTCTTCGATGCAGGGCATGCTTCCCATCCCCACGTGCTGGTCGCACGACGGGAAGGACATCTATGTCTACCTGCGCGACGCGGCATCCCCGAACGCGTCCATCTGGACTCTCTCCTCGACCGGACAGGGCACGCGGCAGGTGACCCCCGAGAAGGAAGGCGTCTACCGGTACGCAGACCTGTCGCCGGACGGCTCTCTGCTGGCGGTGGTGTGGTGCGAGGGGCGCAATTGTGACCTGTGGATCATGCCTTCCGGCGGCGGCAAGCGGATCCGGATTACTTCTTACCCCGGCTACGATGACACCCCGTCCTGGTCTCCCGACGGGAGGCGGATCGCGTTCACCAGCGCGCGGTCCGGGAACTTCGAGGTGTGGACGGTGGAAATCGATGTCGAACAGGTGCGCAGGGAGCTGGCGGATCCTGGACCGTAGTCGCATCGCACTGCAGAAGCAGCGGGCGCAGCCGGGGACGATACCCAGTCAGGTTCGCGCCGCCTGCGATGTGGCCTGCACAATCGCGGCGAAGACCCCTGGGGTGTCGATCCGATCGTCGCCGTTGCCGTGTTGTTCCTGGTGTGGCGCCACTCAATTGCCACGTCGAGGATTTCGGAATCTCATCGGTCGCGACAGGGAGAGACGCGCGGAGAGACGCGCGGACGCGCCTGGCAGGGCAGGGGGTAGCTCACCGTTCCACACATCAGGAAGAAGCCGGCGGATCGATGGGCGTAGGATCATGACTGTGGTCGAGATCATCTTCGGGTGGCCGGCGGTGTGTGCGAGCCTGCTCGTGACGGCCTCCGGCATTGTCTTGCGGGCGGCCAAGATCGCGCTCGCGGGCGCGCTGATTGCCACGCCGTTCATGGTCTACTTGTTCGCCACTCCGAGGTTCAGGCTGATCGCGCTGCCGGTGTTGTGCGCCCATTTCGCGACCGCGTACGCTCTGCGGCGCGAGGGGCGCGTTGTGGCTGTGGCGTTTTTCGCGCCGTTCGTTGTTCTGGCCGCCTACGTCGCGTCGCTGGTTGGCTGGGCCTGACGGCGCTCGCGCGTCGTGCCTTGGATGAACAGGCGGCGCGGCGCCGCGGCCGCAGCAAGGCGGCAAAAGCAGTCAGGCGCTAGACGACACACGTCGGTGGCCGGTTGAGGAGCGGCCGTATCTTGCGGCCGCACGGCAAGGTGAGGGTCCGTCGAAATGGCACCATCACTGTTTCCCTTCGCGCTTGTCCTGCTCCTCCAGCCTCAGGTCTCTGGTGTCAGCCAGGCCGCGACGAGCCCCTCCACACAGGAAATCGGCGTCCTCCGGACGCTCGATCGCGCCATCGACCACTGCGCGGCCTTCGTCTATCGGACCAGCGACGCCACGAACGACGACCTCATCCTGATGACCGACGACCTCGGCGAGTACGTCACCCGCGCGTGGGTGAACCTCGGCAAGGGCGACATCGAGCTGAAGAAGGTGTCCTATCACGAAGACGACAAGCGCCTGGCCTTCGTCTTCGCAGGCGACGACATCGAGGTGCGGTTCGAGGGGAACGTCACCGTTCCCGCCAGCGAGTCGCAGGAGTACAGCGTCCTGCGCGGCCGGATATCCGTGAAGCAGGGCTCCAGAACGGAAACCCGGGTCGTCTACGTGCACAACGGCTGCTGATCTGCACGGGACGTCAGACCCGGGTTCGGCGCCCGTGAATCTCGCGGAGGTGAACGCATGGACACGTGGCTCCGGATCGTGCAAACCGTGTTCCGCCGCGCACACCTGCTCGCCTTCACCGGGGCGATGGTCCTGGGTCTCTCGGGGGCGGTTCGTGCCGACGCCCAGCCCGTCGGCCAGGGGTTCCGCACGCGCGGGCTGACGGGCGGATGGGGTCACAGCTGGCGCCCGATCTTCGGCAAGACCCGCACCGACATCTCGTTCGTGGCGTTCGATCCCCGCATGGGCTGGTTCGTCACCGACCGCCTCGAGCTGTATGGAGAAGGCACGCTCTTCTTCTACGTCCAGCCGGAGCCGGCGGTGGCCGCCGGCCTCGGCGGGTTCGCGGGTCGCTACTACCTGAAAACGAGCGGCCGCTGGATCCCGTACGTCCATGCCGGGATGGGCCTGCTGTGGACCTCGCTCAACGTGCCGGAAATCGACCGCATCTTCAACTTCCAACTGTTCGTCGGGATTGGATGGCGCCAAACGAGGGCCAGGGGCCCGTGCCTGGTGTTCGAGTTCCGGAACCACCACATCTCCAACGCCGGGACCGCGGGCACGAACCTGGGCATCAATGCCGCGACCGTTCTGGCCGGCGTCGAGTGGGTCCTGCGACCGTCTCGATGATCCGCCACTGGGGGCAGCAGGGATGGGCATTCGCCGGTGATTCTCGGGTTCGTCGCCCACGTGGTCTTCTGGGCCGTCCTGCTGGTCGGGAGCGCGGAGCTCGGCCGGCGGGTCGGCGCGGTTTTCGTCGCGCTCTGGGTCATCGGGTACGTGGGGTCCCGGTGGATTCCGAGCGGTGGCTTCCTGTTCGTGTCCTATGTGGCCGTACTCGACGTGGTCCTGATCTTTCTGTTGCTCAAGAGCGGCATTCGGCTCCGGTAGGCGGGCGTTGCCCAACGGGCGCTTGCCGCCGACGAGGCCACGCGCGATCATGGGGCGTCGCGGCCGGAGCGCCGTCACCGAGCTCGCGCAGACGAGGGAATCTCCCCGAGGAAGCGAAGAGGAAGGCCGATGCGGCTCCATCGAAATCCCTTCGTCGTCGCCGGCGTCTTCGTGGGCGTGTTTCTCGCCCTCCTGGAGGCAGGTTCGACTGGAGACTTCGTGCTCGGTACGGCGATCCTTCTGGCGGTGGTCCTCATGTCGATTGTCGTGGTCGTCCGCGCGTTTCGGCGGAAAGACGGTCGGCAGAGCGGATTCGGGCAGGACGCGGCGATGCCCGACAGCATCCGGCGGTGGGTGCTCGACGAGCCGGATCCGCCGTCGCCGTCGGACTCCGAGCGGCCCCGCTAGCGAACGCGGGACGGGAAGGGCCCACGACGCCGCCGCTGGGGTGGTGAACGAACGATGAGGCTGAAGGCGACTGTGGTGCTGGCCGGGGCCTCGGTGCTCGGGCCGGTCGCGATACGCGGCGCAATTGCCGCACGTTCACAGGAGGTTCAGGCCATGGCGCTGAAGCTCAGCTCTCCGGCGTTCTCTCAGGGCCAGCCGATCCCGCGCGTCTACACCTGCGACGGGGACGACGTGTCGCCGCCCCTCGGCTGGGAAGGCCTCCCACCGGGCACCGAGAGCCTGGTGCTCATCGTGGACGACCCGGATGCGCCCGACCCGGCCGCGCCGAAGATGACCTGGGTGCACTGGGTCCTCTACGACCTGCCGCGCACGGCGACGAGCCTGCCGCAGGGCGTGAAGCGGGCGGATCTGCCGGCCGGGACGAAAGAGGGCTTGAACGACTGGAAGCGCACCGGCTACGGAGGGCCGTGTCCGCCGATCGGGCGGCATCGGTACTTCCACAAGCTGTACGCGCTCGACGTGAGGCTGGCGGATCTCGGGACGCCCACCAAGGCCGCGCTGGAAAAGGCCATGGCGGGCCACGTCGTTGCGAGCGCGGAGCTGGTCGGCACGTACCAGCGAGGCAAGTGATCCGGAGCGGTCGGAGCGGCCGAGTGAAAGAGAGGAGTCGGGCCTGATGAGGTACCACCACCTGGGGATCCCGACGACGATCCCGCGGCGCGGCGAGGTGTACCTCGAGCCGTTCAGGGTCCATTGCACCGACCACGAGAGCAATCCGTACGGGATCCAGTGGATGCGCTACGAACCCGACAGCCCGCTCCCGGATCTCGTGAAGACCGTGCCTCACGTGGCGTTCGAGGTCGACGATCTCCGGGCCGCGCTGGCAGGCCACGAGATCCTCATCGAGCCGAACAGTCCGTCGGAAGGGGTTCTGGTCGCGTTCATCGTCCAGGACGGCGCGCCCGTCGAATTCCTGCAGTTTCTCGACGGCCGGGATGCCGCCTGATACGCCCGCTCTCGTTCGGCTCGCCGCGTCGGGCGGCCTGCTGGAGCGTTGGACGCGCCCGCGGAGAAAGAGGGGACACATGACACCTGGCCTCGCGTCGAGCCGGGACGTCTGGCCGGCGCTGCCGCTCGAGGCGTGGAGCGACACGTGCGCGACGCTGCACCGCTGGACGCAGATCGTCGGGAAGATCCGCCTCGTGCAGAGCCCGTGGGTGAACCACTCGTGGCACACCACGCTGTACGTGACCGCGCGGGGGCTGACCACCTCGCCCGTCCCGCACGGCACCCGCACGTTCCAGATCGATTTCGACCTCATCGATCACCGGCTGACCGTGCAGGCGAGCGACGGCGGCGCGGACGGGTTCGCGCTCGAGCCGCAGCCCGTGTCGTCGTTCTACGCGCGTCTCATGAAAGGGCTGGATGCGCTCGGCCTGCCCGTGCACATCCGGACGCGGCCCAACGAGGTGCCCGACCCCGTTCCGTTCGACCAGGACACCGAGCACCGCGCGTACGATCGCGAGTACGGCCACCGGTACTGGCGAATCCTGGTGCAGGCCGACCGGGTGCTGAAGGTGTTCCGCGCGCGCTTCATCGGCAAGTGCAGCCCCGTGCACTACTTCTGGGGCGCGCCCGACCTCGCCGTGACACGGTTCTCCGGCCGGCGGGCGCCGGAGCACCCCGGCGGCATTCCGAACCTGCCGGACCGGGTGACGCGCGACGCGTATTCGCACGAGGTGAGCAGCTGCGGCTTCTGGCCGGGCGGCGGGCCGATCCCGTATCCGGCGTTCTATGCCTACGCCTACCCGGAACCCGCGGGATTCGCCGAGGCGGCGGTCGCGCCGGAAGGCGCGTTCTACAGCCAGGATCTGCGGGAGTTCATCCTGCCGTACGATATCGTCCGGCGGTCGGCCACTCCGGACGCCACGCTGCTCGAGTTCCTCCAGGCCACCTACGAGGTGGCGGCGAGGCTGGGCGGGTGGGACCGGACGACGCTCGAGCGGACCGGCGATCCGCCGGGTGGGACCGCGCGGTAGCCGACGAGAGGGGGACCGGCGATGACGTGGAGGTACTTCCTGGCCTGGATCCCGGGCATTCCGATTGCCATCGGCAACGGCTCGCTGCGCGAGTTCGCGGTCCGGAGGTACGTCGGCGAGCTGGCCGCGCACCAGATCTCGGTCGTGACCGTCATCCTGCTGTTCGGGCTCTACGTGTGGTTCGTCCTGCCGTGGCTGAAGCTGTCCTCCGGGGCGGAGGCCGTTCGCGTCGGGCTCACCTGGCTCGTCCTCACCGTCGCCTTCGAGTTCGTGTTCGGGCACTACGCGATGGGACACCCGTGGGCCGCGCTGTTGCACGACTACAACGTGCTCCGGGGACGCCTGTGGGTTCTCGTGCTGGCGTGGACGACCCTGGCGCCGTACGTGTGCTGGTGGCTGCGAGGGCAGCACGCGACATGAGGGGTTCCCACCCGCCTTCGTGACGTGAGCCGTGCCATGAGGAGCAGACGACGCTCCGCGGCCGCGCAACCACGCGACACGAGCGCGAGATGGACCCAGCGCGTCACCGAGACCAGCGACGCGCTCGATCTCGAGCCCGGCGTATTCACGCTGAAGAGCCCGCGCCGGATTGCCGAGTCCCTGGAGCGCTCCGCCGAGCGCAGCACCCGGCGGAAGACGGCTCCCTTCCGCTCGGCCATGTCGATGCTGACCTTCTACGTCAACCGCGCCGGGCGGCAGCTGCCGGCGGCGCAGCGCAAGCGCCTCGAGGCGGCCAAGGACGAGCTGCGCGCGCTGTTCGGCCGGCCGCGCAAGCGGACGCGGCACACGCGGATTTCGCGTCGCGCGCAGGCGCGCCACCGATGATCGAGCACGACGTGGTGTCCAACAGGCGGCTGGCCTTTCTCTCAGGTCCGGACGGCAACCGAATCCCCCTGTGGCAGTGTGCGCAGCTTCATGGACGCGCATAGGCGCCGTCCTCGGCGCGCGATCGCGATCGTGGGGACGGCGCTGGTGCTGCTGACGCTGCTCCAGTGCCGGACGGCGCCGTACGTCGCCAGCGCGGGCTTCTGGTTCGATCGCGTGACGTTCGAGCTGTCCCGGCCGGACGAAACGCGGCTGGGCGGACCGATCCTCGACAACGAACGGCAGGTGATCGAGGCGATGGCGTGGCGCGAACTCCGGGCGGCGTATGCGGGCCTGCGCATCTCTTTCTCGACGGACCACTACGCGTTCTATCGCGTCCAAGTGGTCCAGTCGCTGCCGGGATCGAGCGCGGCAGGAGCCTCGCACGTGCTGCCGCCGCTTGGGGGGCAGGGAGCAGTCAGTTTCCAGACCCTCGCTAGCCTCGCCATTGCCCATGCGCCGCCCGGCGCGGAACGGGTCACGATCCTGGAGGGGATCGGGCGTGGCATCGGCCGTGCCGCGGTCCACGAGTTCGCGCACCAAATCGTCCCGACTGTGCCCATCGACAGCAGCGACGACCCGCAGAGCTACGAGTACCACTCGGCGGATCGGGCGACCCAGTACTATGGACCCATGCGCTGGAGCCTGGCGTGGCCGGCGCTCGAAAGGAAGCTCGGTGGGTGAGGGGACGGCGCCGCGCGCCATGACCGTGCTCGAGACGCCGCGTCTCGTGCTGCGCCTGCTGACGTCCGACGATGCGGCGTTCATGCTGGAGCTCTTGAACGATCCGTCGTTCCTGCGCTGTATCGGCGACAGGGGAGTGCGGACGCTCGCCGACGCGGGCCGGTACATCGAGACGGGGCCGAGGGCGAGCTACGCGCGGTACGGGTTCGGGTTGTACCTGGTGGAGAGGAAAGCGGGCCGGCTAAAGCCGGCCCCCACAGGCGTCACGTCGTTGGGAAGACCGGCTCCCACAGGAGACGGCGGTGAGCCCATCGGGATCTGCGGCCTGCTCAAGCGGGACGCGCTGCCCGACGCCGATGTCGGCTTTGCCTTTCTGCCGCGGTTCTGGCGGCAGGGCTACGCCCGCGAGTCCGCGTCGGCCGTGCTGGCCTACGGGCGCGACACGCTCGGCTTGAGGCGGATTCTCGCCATCACGTCCCCCGACAACGTGGCCTCCATCAACCTGCTGGGCAAGCTGGGGTTCGTCTTCGAGCGCCTGGCGCGCCTGTCGGATCAGGCCCCGGAAGTCAGCCTGTTCGCGCGCGACGTGTAGGGGGTGGGCGCGTCCCCTCGCTCCCGGGGGGCGGGCCCAGGCCCCTTGACAGCCCGGTCCGACGAGCATATCGTCTGCGTAACATAACGAGCGTTCGGTTTGTGTCAGGACGCTCGACCGTGGCAGGCCGGACCGCCGGGCCCCCTCTGGGAGCACCGCGCGACCGGCCGAGGCATGACGGAGTGCCCGGGCACTCCAGGAGGCACTTATGGGCAGGCACGGGATTCGCGCGGCCGGCCGATGGGCGGCGGCGCTCGCGGTGATCGCGGCATTCGGTCTCCTCGCGGCGCCGGTGGCGCGCGCGCAGACCTCCGACGGCATCATCGAGGTGGTCGTGGTCGATCAGAGTGGGGCCGCGCTGCCCGGCGTGACGGTGGAGGTCGCGAACACCGAGACCGGGCTCAGCCGCACGACGGTGACCGACGGGGCCGGCATGGCGCGGGTGCCGGCGCTGCCTCCGGGCACCTACAAGGCCACCTTCGAGCTGCAGGGCTTCTCGACGGTCGTGCAGGACAACGTCACGCTGCGCGTCGGCCAGACGGCGCGCCTGTCGGTGACGATGCAGGTGGGTCAGGTGAGCGAGGCGGTGACCGTCACCGCGCAGGTGCCGCTCGTCGACGTCTACAAGACGGACTCCTCCACGAACATCGTGCCGGAGCAGATCCAGGAGCTGCCGGTCGCCAACCGCGACTTCCAGAACCTGGCGTTTCTGGCGCCTGGCGTCCAGCGCGAGCGCGGCAGCTACCGGTTCATCAGCGACGCGCCGGTCGTCGGCGCGGGCGGCAACGCCAGCCAGTCCACGATCATGGTCGACGGCGTGGACTTCACCGATCCCACGCTCGGCCTGGCGCGCGCGCGGTTCAGCCAGGACGCGATCAGCGAGTTCCGGGTCATCTCGAACCGGTTCGACACGGAGATCGGGGGCTCGGCGGGCGGCGCGATCTCGGTGGTCACCAAGTCGGGCACGAACGATCTCAAGGGCTCGGCCTTCGCGTTCTTCCGCGACAACGGGTTGCGCGCGAAGAGCAAGTTCGAGACGACGAAGAACCCCTACTCGCGCCAGCAGTTCGGCTTCACGCTGGGCGGTCCGATCGTGAAGGACCGGACGCACTACTTCGGGTCGTTCGAGCAGATCAACGAGAACGCGATCGCGCTCTTCCGGCCGGGCGGCGCCTATGCGTCCGAGGCGGCCGACCTGAAAGTGCCGCTGCGGCAGTCGCTCGTCTACGGGGGCGTCGACCACCAGATCAACAACCAGCAGCACCTGCAGGCCAACGTGGTGTACGAGCACTACAAGCAGACGAACTTCCGCGCCGGTGGCGTGGCGGACGAGTCGTCCGGCATCCGCCTGACCCGCGACAACTACAACGTGATGGTGACGCACAACTGGACGATCAGCAACATCACGCTGAACCAGCTGGCGTTCCAGGTGGGTCGCCGCAAGTTCACCGAGCCGAACCAGTCGTCGGCGCTCTCGGAGTACTTCTCGAGCGGCAACACGCTCATTACGGGCGCCAACATCACCGGCGATCAGCTGGACTCGGGCGACATCGTCGAGCTGCGCGACACGTTCTTCACGCGGCTGGGGAACGGCCGGTGGGCGGCGGACATGAAGTTCGGCGGGTCGTGGCAGCGGGTGAAGGACGACTGGAACTTCCCCGTGTACCCGCAGAACCTGATGATCTACGTGACCGACACGCGGGCGCTGCCGTTGCTCTACGTGGACGCGTCGGGGTCGGGCGAGTCGATCATCACGACCAACCTGCTGGCGGGCTTCGCGCAGGCCGACCTGCGGCCGTCGCCGCGGGTGACGATCAACCTGGGCCTGCGCTACGACCTCGACACGCAGGGGAACAACCCCGATTTCACGAGTCCGCTGCAGCCCACGCCGCGCGGGCGCGACACGAACAACTTCCAGCCGCGCGGCGGCTTCTCGTGGGACGTCCTGGGCGACGGCGCGCACGTCGTGCGCGGCGGTGTCGGGCTCTTCACGGGCCGGTTCCTCCTCGTGCCGGCGGCCGTCGAGCTGCAGCAGAACGGCTTCACGGGCCGCATCATCCAGCAGCGCATCAACGGCGCGGTACTCGGCCTGCCCGTCTTTACGCTGGACGCGAACAACCCGTCGACGACCGGCCTGCCGCTGCCGCGCGACGCCGCGCGGATCAACTCGACGCTGGTGAGCCCGCAGGCGACGCAGGCCACGGTGGGCTACACGGTGCGCCTCGGGCGCACGGGCCTCTTCGCGGACTTCGAGGGCGTGTACGTCAAGGGGCGCGACGAGATCATCATCCGCGACACGAACTTCCGCGGGAACGCCGCCGGCGGCGGGCGGATCAGCCCGGCATTCAACCAGATCAACGCCTACACGAACGAGGGGCGCTCGGAGTACAAGGCGTTCGTCATGAGCCTCAACGGCACGCTCACCGGCGGTCACCTCGTCACGGCGTCGCTGACGATCGCCAGCAAGAAGAACATCAACGACGACTTCAGCCCGGTGCTCACCGACTATCCGAACGATCCGTCGAACATCGAGGCCGAGTGGGGGCGCTCGCGCGCCGACGAGCGGTACCGCTTCGTGGCGTCGGGCGTCTTCCGCCTGCCGCACAACCTGACCGTCGCGCCGATCTTCGACTACGGTTCGGGCCAGCCGTGGAACCATCGTCTCGGGTACGACTACAACGGCGACGGCAAGAACTCGGATCGTCCCGTCGGCGTACCCCGCTTCTCGGAGAACGGGCCGAACTACGCGTCGGTGAACCTGCGGGTCACCTACGCGCTGCCAATCCGCGGGACCGCGCGGGCGGACCTGATTGCCGAGGCGTTCAACCTGTTCAACCGCGTCAACTACGACGTCAACTCGATCCAGAACGGCGAGTTCCTGAGCGGGCCGACACTGGCCAACCCGGCGCTGCCCGCCGTCTCCAACCCGCGCTTCAAGGAGTACACGGGGACGCTGCCGTCGTTCGAGGCACAGCTCGGGGTGCGGCTCACCTTCTAGTATGGACACAGGGCTTGCCGGAAAGGTCGTGATCGTCACGGGCGCCGCGGCGGGGATCGGCCGCGCCACGGCGCTCGCCTTCGCCGGGGAGCGCGCGCGCGTGACGGCGTGGGACGTCAACGACGACGAGGCGAAGGCGCTCGTCGAGGCGCTGGCGGCGGCCGGCGGCGAGGCGGCGTTCGCGCGCGTGGACGTCGCCGACGCGGCCGCCGTCGACGCGGCCGTCCAGGACGTCGTCGCGCGATGGGGCCGCGTGGACGTGCTCGTCAACAACGCCGGTATCGTCCGCGACGCGCAGCTGGTGAAGTGGAAGGACGGCGCGGTGGCGTCGATCATGACCGACGAGACGTTCGACCGGGTGATCGACGTCAACCTGCGCGGGGTGTTCCACTGCGCGCGCGCCGTGGTGCCGCACATGATCCGCGCGGGCGGCGGGGTGATCCTCAACGCCTCGTCGGTCGTCGGCCTCTACGGCAACTTCGGCCAGACCAACTACGCCGCGACGAAGGCCGCGGTGATCAACATGACGCGGACGTGGGCGCGCGAGCTGGGGCGCTACGGCATCCGCGTGAACGCCGTCGCACCGGGCTTCGTCGGCACGGAGATCCTGCGGGCGATGCCGCAGAAGGTCCTGGACCAGATGGTGGCGCGCACGCCGATCGGGCGCATGGGCGAGCCGCGCGACATCGCCGACGCCTACGTCTGGCTGGCCTCGCGCCAGGCCGGCTTCGTCCATGGCGCCACGCTGTCGGTCGACGGCGGCCTGGTGGTCGGCACCTAGGGATTCGAGGACCCCACGTCATGGCTCGTTACGCCCGTCTCGTGTCCACCGCCGGCTACCTGCCGGAGATCGAGGTCACCAACGACGAGCTCCGGCAGCGCTTCGACGCGCGGTTCCCGGAGTTCGTCGACAAGATGGAGGCGTCGAGCGGCATCCGCTCGCGGTGGTTCGCGCCGGAGGGGTGGGCCACGTCGGACGTCGCGCTGCCGGCGGCGCGGCTCGCGCTCGAGCGCGCCGGCCGCACGCCGGCCGACGTCGATCTGATCGTGCTCGGCACCGACTCGCCCGACTACATCACGCCGGCCACCTCGGTGGTGCTCCAGCACAAGCTGGGCGCGAAGGGTGCCGGCACGTTCGACGTCGGCTGCGCGTGCGCGTCGTTCCCGACGGGGCTGGCCGCCGCGTCGGGCCTCCTGGCCACCAACCCTTCGATCAAGACGGCGCTCGTCGTCGGCGTCTACCGCATGAGCCGGCTGGCCGACCCCGACGACCCCCTCATCTACTTCTACGGCGACGGCGCGGGCGCGGCGGTGATCGAGGCCGGCGATCGGCCGGGATTCCTCGGCGCCGCCTTCCAGGCCGACGGGGCGTACGCCGGCTACTGGGGCATCTTCTCGGGCGGCACCGCCGAGCCGGCCACCGAGGCGTCGGTGAAGGCCGGGCGCACGAAGGTGCGGATGCTCGAGCGCTACCCGCCCGAGATCAACCACGAGGGCTGGCCGCGCCTCGTGCGCACGCTCGCCGCGGACCTCGGCTTCGGCCTCGGCGACATCGACTTCATCGTCTTCACGCAGGTGCGCAAGCCGAGCATCGAGCTGGTGATGGCCGACCTCGGCCTGCCGATGGAGAAGACGCACACCGTGATGGAGCGGTCCGGTTACACCGGCTCGGCCTGCATCCCGATGGCGCTCGACGACGCGTTCGCGCAGAAGAAGGTGCCGGAGGGCGCGCTCGTGGTGCTCGTCGGATCGGGGGTGGGCTACAACCAGGCGGCGGCGGCGTTGCGGCTGTAGCCGCCGCCAGTCGACAGGCCGCGCACGGCGCGGCGCGCGAGGGAGCGGCGCGGGGCGTCGGGGCCCCCGCAAGCGACCGAGCTGGGGTGTGGGGCGAAGCCCCACGGTGAACAATGCTGCACGGTGACCTCCTCGGCGAGCGGGCGCGGCTCACGCCGTCGAAGACGGCGCTCGTGGACGTGGCGTCCGGCCGGCGGTTCACCTACGCCGAGCTCGACGCGCGCGCCGTCGCGGCGGCGCGCACCCTGCAGCGCGATCTCGGCCTGGGTCGCGGCGATCTCGCGGGCCTGCTGGCCGGCAACTCCGTCGCGTTCCTCGACGTCTTCTTCGGCGCGCTCAAGGCCGGCGTGGTGCTCGTGCCGCTCAGCACGCGCCTCACCGCGCACGAGCTCGTCCACGTAGTGCGCGACAGCGGGATGCGCGCGCTCGTCTACGACGCCGCCACGCGCGAGACGGTCGCGGCCCTCGAGCCGCTCGCGTCGCTCGAGCGCTGGGTGACCTTCGACGACCGCGCCGCCCCCGGCCACGACGTGTTCGCCGACCGCCTCGCGGCGACCGCGGGCCTCGCGTGGGAGCCCGTTCGGTCCGACCCCGAGGACGTCGCCTGTCTCCTGTACACGAGCGGCACGACCGGACGCCCGAAGGGCGTGATGGTGCCGCACCGCATGATCTCGTGGAACGGCTACAACACGGTCGTCGGCTGGCAGCTACGTGAGGACGACGTCAGTCCGATCTTCACGCCGCTCTACCATGCGGGCGCCCTGGGCGCGTTCCTCACCCCGATCTTCATCATCGGCGGCACGATCGTCCTGCACCGCGGCTTCGACGCCGGCGAGGTCTGGCGGACCATCGAGCGCGAGCGGTGCACGGTCGTCCTCGGCGTGCCCACCATCTGGAAGCTGCTCATGGAGGCGCCCGAGTTCGAGACGACGGATCTCGGCCACGTGCGGTGGTTCATCAGCGGCGGCGCGCCGCTGCCCGAGTACCTCATCGAGGCCTACCAGCGCCGCGGCGTCGTCTTCAAGCAGGGCTACGGTCTCACCGAGGTCGGCGTGAACTGCTTCGCGATGACGGTGGAGGAGTCGGTCCGCAAGAAGGGCTCGATCGGCAAGCCGCTTATGTTCACGGAGACGCGCGTGGTCGGCGCCGACGGCCGCGACGTGCCCGCGGGCGAGGTGGGCGAGCTGTGGCTGCGCGGGCCGCACGTCTGCCGCGGCTACTGGAACGACCCGGAAGCCACCGCGGAGACGCTCGACGCCGACGGCTGGTTTCACACCGGCGACCTGGCGCGGCGCGACGCCGAGGGGTTTCACTACATCGCGGGCCGGAAGAAGGACATGTTCATCAGCGGCGGGGTCAACGTGTACCCCGCCGAGGTCGAGGCCGAGCTGCTGCTCCATCCGGGCGTGCAGGACGCGGCCGTCATCGGCGCGCCGCACGAGGTGTGGGGCGAGATGGGCGTGGCGTTCGTCGTGGCGCGGCCCGGACGCGCGCTCACCGTCGAGGACCTCACGGCGCATCTCGACGGCCGGCTCGCGCGCTACAAGATCCCCAAGGCGTTCGTCTTCGTGAACGCACTGCCGCGCACGCCGTACGGCAAGGTGGTGAAGGGCGAGCTGCAGAAGCGTTACGCCGATCTTCCGCCCGGCGGCGCACAGCTGAAGCTGTGCGCTACGGATGGCGGCGCCTCGCGTCGCGCAGGGCTCGAGCCCTGCGCCCAGCCGATCCTCACGCACAAGGTGACCGGCGCGGGCGGCGACGATCCGGTGCTGCTGCTGAACGGCGGCATGATGACGTTCGCGGCCTGGCAGCCCGTCGCCGCCGGCCTCGAGCCGCACCACCGCGTGATCGGGTTCGACTTCCGCGGCCAGCTCCTCTCGCCGGGGACGCCGCCGCCGTCGGTCGACGGGCACGTCGCCGACGTGGTGGCGCTCCTCGATCATCTCGGGGTGGCGCGGGTGCACGCGGTCGGCACGTCGTTCGGCGCCGAGGTCGCCCTGCTCCTGGCGGCCCGGCACCCGGACCGCGTGCGGTCGGTCGCGGCCATTACCGCCACCGACCGGCTGACACCGGAGATGTGGGCGGCGGCCCAGCCGATGCGCGAGGCGTGCCGCGCGGCGGCCGCCGGCGGTGACGGCGGCGTGCTGTTCGACCTGGTGACGCCGGGCACGTATTCGGCGGCGTACGTCGCGGCGCAGGAGGATACCATGGTCGCGCGGCGCCAGCGGTTCGCGGCACTGCCGCGCGAGTGGTTCGGCGCGATGGACGCGCTGCTCGCCTCGCTCGAGGGGCTCGATCTCACGGGGGTCGTGTCCGGTGTACGCTGTCCCACGCTCGTCGTCGGCGCCGAGCTCGACCGCACGTTCCCGCCGGCGCACGCGACGGCGCTGGCGGCCGGCATACCGGGGGCGACGCTGACGATCGTGCCCGGCGCCGGGCACGGGCTCGTGGCCGAGGCGCCCGGGCGCGTGCTGGACCTGATCCGGCCGTTTCTGGCCGGCCTGACGTAATCGGGAGGCTCTCATGACGCCCATCTACATCGCGGCCTACCACCAGTCGCCCTTCGGCAAGCTGATGGGCCTGACCGTGCCCGAGATCGTCGAGGCCGCCGTCCGCGGCGCCTGCGGCGAGATCCACGTCGAGCCCGGCGTCATCGACGTCGCGTCGATCGGCGCCACCTGCAACTTCTCGCTCAACCAGCAGGGGCTGCTCGCGGGGCTGGTGGCCATGGTGCCCGGCCTCGGCGGCAAGCCGATCGAGGCGGTGGAGAACGCCTGCGCGTCGGGCGGCCAGGCGGTGGTGTCGGTGGCGCAGAAGCTCGCGCTGGGGCTCGGCGAGATCGGCCTGGCGGTCGGCTACGAGAAGATGCGCGACGCCGAGGGGAAGATGGACGGGAAGCTCATCGGGCAGGTGCTCGGGTACTTCTCGCACCCCGCCGAGCGCGAGGGCAAGACGTTCGTCTTCCCGCACCTCTTCGCCGAGGTGATGCGCGACTACCTGCAGGCGCACGGCGTGACCGAGCGCGACCTGGCGGCGATCGCGGTGGCCGAGTACGCGAACGCGAAGCACAACCCGTACGCGCAGATGCGCAAGGTGCAGATCACGCTGGACCAGGCGATGGCCATCGAGGGCATCAACCGCTACATCGTGGACGGCCTGCCGCTCAAGACCTACGACTGCTCGCAGATCACGGACGGGTACGCGGCGCTCGTGCTGGCGACCGAGGCCGGGCTGGCGAAGCTGGGGCTGCGCGCCCGGGATTGCGTGCGCCTCGCCGGGTGGGCGCAGGCCACCGATCCGCTGAAGAAGGCGGGCCGCGACGTGCTGCGGCCGGCCGGAGCCTATTGCGCGATGCGCCGCGCGTACGAGGCGGCCGGCGTCACCGCCCGTGACGTCACCGTGGCGGAGATCCACGACTGCTTCACGGTCATGGGGGCCATCGGCACCGAGGTGCTGGGGAAGGCCGAGTACGGACGCGGCGCGCGCTACTGGCTCGACGGCCGCGCGGCGCCCGACGGCGAGTGCGCCATCAACACCTCGGGCGGCCTCATCGCGAAGGGGCATCCGGTCGGCGCGACCGGCGTCGCGATGATCGGCTGGTGCGCGTGGCAGCTGCTGGGCAAGGCGCCCGCGCCGCTCCAGGCGAAGGCGCCGCGGGTGGCCGCCACGTTCAACATCGGCGGGCCGATCTGCGCGTCGGTGTGCACGATACTGACGGTGTAGCCGCTTTCGCCAAGGCTTCGGCGGGCCAGGGGGGACTGGGGGCTGGGGGCTGGGGCGCACAGCTGAAGCTGTGCGCTGCGAGTGAGCAACCGCTGGCGGGTGGCCCAGGTCTTCGACCTGGGCGGTGGGGCACAGGTCAGAGACCTGTGCCACCCTCGGTCGAGGTGACGAGCATGGCCGATCTGGTTCCCGATCGCGAGGGGTTCGTCGAAGCGGACGGCCACCGCATCCACTACGAGTACTTCGGGCGCGGCGACCGCGAGGCGATCGGCCTGCTGAACGGCCTCGCCATGCACACCAAGGCGTGGTACGGCTTCCTGCCTCGCCTGCTGCCCGAGCTCGACGTGATTCTGTACGACTACCCGGGCCAGGGCGAGTCGTCTGCGGACGACGTGCCGTACGACATCCCGCGGATGGCCGCCTATCTCACCCTCATCGCGGACGAGCTGCAGGTCGCACGTTTCCACCTGATGGGCATCTCGTACGGTGGCTTCGTCGCGCTCGATTGCGCCCGGCAGTTCCAGGAGCGGCTCCACACGCTGACGCTGTCGGGCATCCTGCTGTCGCACGAGACGCTGTTCGACATGTACCAGGCGCTGTCGCTGCGCTTCTACCGCGGCGGGCCCGAGGCGTTCGAGATCTACACGCACTACCTGTACGAGAAGATCTTCGGCGAGACGTTCGCCCGCGCGTTCCGCGACAAGCTCGAGCCGATGCGGGCGAAGTTCCAGGATCGCTTCCAGCACCGCACGCACGTCCTGGTGCGGCTGACCGAGGCGCAGAACCCGTTCTTCGCCGCGCTGGACGCCAACCTGCCCGCCTACCGCGCCATCCGGACGCCGACGCTCGTCATGGCCGGCGCCGAGGACCGCGCGATCCCGCCGTGGGTGCAGCGCAAGCTGACCGGCATCCTGCCGGCGGTACGCTTCGAGCTGGTGGAGGATTGCGGCCACGTGGTGTACTTGGAGAAGCCGGACCTCTTCTTCGGCAACCTGTTGAGGCTGGCGCGAACGAAGACGCTGGCGACCTGAGGTGCCGCCATGACCAGGGGACGCCGTCTGATGGCGCTGGGGCTCCTGCTCGGCGGGCTCGCCGTGCTCGTCGTGCTGGCCGGGAGCGTGCTGCTCGTCCTGCTGCGCCCGCTCGCGACGTTCGAGTCGGTGGAGCGGCTGCGGCTCCGGTGGGCGGGGTTGGAACGGCGCGAGGCGCCGGCGCCGCGCGGACCGCAGGTCTACTGGCGCGGCGGGAGCGGTCCGGCCGTCGTGTTCCTGCACGGCGCCAACGACCAGGCCGGCGCCTGGGTGCGCAGCGTCGGGCCGATCATGGCGGCGCGCCGCGTGGTGCTCCTCGATCTGGCCGGCCACGGCGACAGCGCGCCCGCCGAGGGTCCGCTGAGCGTCGGCGACCTCGTGGCCGGCGTCGAGGCGGTGATGGACGCGGAGGTGGCTGGCGCGCGGGCCACACTCGTGGGAAACTCCCTGGGCGGCTGGCTGGCGCTCGTCTACGCCCGGTCGCATCCCGACCGGGTGGCGCAGGTCGTGCTCGTCAACGGCGCCGCGATTCGCGGCGACGGCACGGAGGCCGCGGTGAACCTGCTGCCGCGAACGCGGGAGGAGGCGCGGCGGGCGATCGAGGCGACCATGAGCCCGGCGAGCCCGCCCGTCGCCGGCTTCGTGCTCGATGACCTGGTGCGCCGGAGCCCCGGGAGCCCCCTCGCGCGGCTGATGGCGCAGCCGGCGAGGGACGACCTCGCGCTCGACGGGCAGCTCGGGGCGATCGCGACGCCGGTCACGCTGATCTGGGGCGTGGACGATCGGGTGCTGCCGCTCGCGTACGCCGAGAAGGTGGCGGCCCTGCTGCCCGCGGCGCGTCTGGTGCGGCTGGAGCGATGCGGCCACGTGCCGCAGCGCGAGTGTCCCGAGGCGTTCGGCGCGGCGCTCGAGCAGGCGCTCGGCAACCCGCCGGCGCGCACCGAGGCGCGGTGAAGGCCGGACGGTTCGCCGCTCAGGATTCTTCGGAGGAGAGATGCCCGTGCCTCGCAAGCCGCGCCTGAGCCAGGAAGCCCGCTCGGAGCGCAGCCGGGCGCAGATCATGAAGGCGGCCTTGAAGCTGTTCTCGCGTCGGGGCTACCGCGGGACGAGCATGCGCGACATCGCCGTCGCGGCCAGGGTCTCGACGGGCAACGTCTACCATCAGTTCCCGGACAAGGAGACGATCTTCCGCACGCTGCTCGACGACTACTGGCGCGCGATCGAGTCGTCCGAGTTCCCGTTCATCCGCGCGCTCGCATCCGGCGCGTTTCCGACCGACATGGAAGCGCTCGGCCGCGCGGCGCGCGAGAGCGTGGAGCAGTACCGGGACTACGTGGCCCTCATCTACGTGGACGTCGTCGAGTTCGAGGGCAGCCACATCCGGCGCTTCTACGCCGACATGGCCGCGCGCTTCCGGGTCTTCCTCGAGCAGAACCAGGATCGCCTGGACCTCGACGCCCTGCGCCCGGGCGTCTCGCCGCTCGCCGCCGTGATGCTGGCGACGCGCTTCCTGCTCAACTACTTCGCGGTCGAGATCCTGTTCGGCGTGCCCAACCACTTCGGGGCCGACACCGACACCGCCTTGAAGGAGATCGCCGACATCTTCGCGCACGGCATGCTGCGCACCGAGGTGCCGGCCGCCGCCGAGGGGACGAGTCCCGCACGCGCCGTCAGGGCCTCGGACCGATCCCTCCCGTCTCCAGCAGCGTCTTCAGGCCGGACATCAGCGCGGGCCAGCCGTAGCTGATGCTGTGAAGCATCTCGGAGTCGGGCTCGAGGTCGGTGTGCGAGACGCGGAGCCGCGTCCACGGACCGCCCGGCCAGTCCTCCGGCTCCAGCTCGAAGGCCACGCGGGAGGTCTTCGCCGGATTGCCCGCGTCCTTCGGCGGCGCCCAGGTCAGAACGAGGCGCCGGAGCGGGCCGCTCTCGACGACCTCGCCGGCGATGTCCACCGTGCCGGCGGCGTCCGCGCGCCTGTGCGTCCACGGGGAGCCGGGCTGCCAGTCCGAGACGTTGTCGTGCATCCAGTACTGGCGGGTCATCTCCGGGTCGAGCAGGCCCTTCCAGATTGCCTTCGGCGTCGCCCTGATGTAGATCACGTACGCGAACTGCGCATTGCCGGTCATCGTCTGCCTCCAGGAGTGCCTTCATCGGCGAGCCGGGGCCTGCCGATCGATCCGGTGCGCCGAGGCCGGCGAACGCGGCTCGGAAGACCGCCAGCGCGGATATCGTGACAGACTACCCGCGCGCGTCCTTCACGTCCAGACGCGTCTCGAGGAGGATCCGCACGATGTACGGCCAGTACGACCGGTCGCTCGGGCCCAAGACGCTGCTCACCGTCGCGCACCTGACGGCCGTGGCGGCCGCCGCGTGGCTGCTCGTCGGCGACGGGCTCGCCTGGATCTCCGCCCGCACTCCGCTCGCGCTGGCGCCGGGCGACGCGCTCCGGCGCTGGCTGCTCGTCGGCGCCGCGACCGTCTATTTCCTTCGGGTGTGCCTGACGACCTTCTACCTGATCCGGCGCCGCATGGACTGGTCGGAGGCCGTGACGATCGGGGTGTGGGTGTGGATCATCCACCCGGCCCTGGCCCTGCTGGGCGGGTCGAACGCGGCTCAGGCCGGCTGGGGCGTGTCTGTGGGCGTCGTGCTCTACGCGGCCGGCTCGTTCCTGAACACGGGCTCGGAGGCGCTGCGCCACCGCTGGAAGCAGGACCCGCGACACCGCGGGCGGCTCTACACGGGCGGGCTCTTCGCCTACGCGATGCACATCAACTACTTCGGTGACATGGTGCTCTTTGCCGGCTACGCGCTGATCGCCGGCCGCGTCTGGGCGTTTGCGATCCCCGCTCTGATTTGCGCGCTCTTCGTCTTCGTCAACATTCCCATGCTCGACCGCTATCTCGCCGGGCGCTACGCCGGCGAGTTCCCGGCCTACGCGCGGCGGACGAAGAAGCTCGTACCCTTCGTGTACTGATGGCGCCGGCGGCCTCGCCGGCCGGACGCCGCTCGTGCTAGGATGCTGTCATCGACACAGCACGGCCGTGGCGGGGCCGGCCTTCGCGGCCCTGCCGGCACGGCCCGCGACGGCGGGCCAAGGCGCTTGGCGCCGCGTGGCAATGGACAGCAATCCCACGGAATGGTCGGCCGGGCGCATCTTCCAGATCGACGACGAGGCGAAGCTGTTCATCTCGTCGGCGATTGACGACTGGACGATCCTGTCCGAGTACGGCATCGACACCATCTTCGACCTCGAAGGTGGCCTCGACACCGGCGTGCCGACGGTGCCGGACCAGTGCCTCTACGTGTACTTCCCCATCTACGATGAGGGCCTGCCGAACCTGGCGAAGCTCGGCGGACTGGCGCGGCTCGGCGCGTCGCTCATCACCCAGGGCCACCGGGTGCTCGCGCACTGCGGCATGGGCTTCAACCGCTCGGCGCTGCTCGCCGGGCTCATCCTGACCGACCTGGGGACGCCGGGCCCCGACGCCGTCGCGCGGCTGCGCGCGCACCGGCCGGGCGCGCTCTTCAACGAGCGGTTCGCGGAGTTCCTGGCCGCCATCCGGGCGTAGGCGTCCGCAACGCACGGAACAGCCGCACGCCGACCCCGCGGGCGTGCTAGGCTTCTAGTCGGACCTCCATCGACGCCGACCTCGCGTCGGCCCTTGACCGAATCGACATCGACCTGCGACCGGCACACGGAGACGCCTTTCGATGACGCGTTTCACGTCGTTCACCGCAACGGCGGCGTTGCTGGGCCTGGTGGCCCTGGCGGCGGCCGCGCCCGCGCCCGCGCAGCGCGGCACCATCACCGCCACCGAACCGGCGCATGTCGACCCGCACGCGCGTTACGTGCTCTACCTCCACGGGCGCATCATCGAGGAGGAAGGACGGCACCCCACGAGCCCGCAGTTCGGCGTCTACGACTACGACGGCATCCTGAACGCGTTCGCCGGCGCGGGGCTGCAGGTCATCAGTGAGGCGCGTCCGAAGGGGACCCAGATCCGCGTCTACGCGGAGAAGGTGGCGGGCGAGGTACGGCAGCTCCTCGACGCGGGCGTGCCGGCCGACCACGTCACGGTCGTCGGGTTCTCGAAGGGCGGCGGCATCGCCATCGTCACCTCGTCGCTCGTGCGCGTGGCGGGCGTGCGCTACGTCTTCCTCGCGGCCTGCGGCGCGCCGGTACCCGACGCGCCGGTGTTCCCGGTGACCGGGCACGTGTTGTCCATCCACGAGGCGAGCGACGACATCGGCCTGTCGTGCCAGCCGCTCTTCCGGCAGTCGCCGGAGGTGGCGGAGACCCGCGAGATCGAGATCTCGACCGGCAAGCGCCACGGGGCGTTCTTCCAGCCGAGGCCCGAATGGCTGACGCCGACGCTTGCGTGGATCGAAGAGATGTGGGCTGAAGCGGAGAAGTAGGAGGCTGGTCATGAAGCTGAACGTTGCGGCGTTCGCGGTCACCTGCGGGATCCTCTGGGGGCTCGGCCTGTTCCTCGGCACGCTGTGGATCATGCTGTTCGAGGGCGCGACGGGCGACGTCACGTTCATCGGCCGTGTCTATCTCGGCTACAACATCAGCCCGCTCGGCGCCGTGATCGGGCTGGTGTGGGGACTGGCGGACGGCCTGGTGGGCGGCGCGGTGTTCGCCTTCCTCTACAACACTCTGCAGGCCGTCTTCGCGCGGCCGGCGCAGTAGCCGGCTCACGGGCTTTCCGGCGATCGGAGCGGACGTCCTCGCCGGCGCCGCGCAATGGTCAGGGCGGCGCCGGCCTGCCGGGTATCCGGCGCAAACCTCCTGTCGGGGCGATCCGTCTAATCGGACCGGGGTACCGCCTGCCGCCTGCATCGCGGACCACCTGTTCCGAGGAGTCGCCCCGCTCATGCTTGCCACCCTGCAGTCCGACGTCCGCGGCGCCTTGCGTCTGATGGCGTCCCAGCCCGGCTTTACCACCGTCGTCGTCCTGACCCTGGCCATCGGCATCGGCGCGACCACCGCGATGTTCGGCGCGCTCGACGCGACGCTGGCGCGCGCGCTGCCCTACGAGGCGCCCGACCGCCTGGTGATGGGGCGCACGACCTTCAGCGGGAACATCAACCCGATGGGGTCGGCGTACGACTACTACGACTACCGGGACCAGAGCGACGTGTTCCAGTCGTTCGCCGCCGTGTTCGCCTCCTCCTTTCCGGTCACGGTGACCGGCGGCCAGACGCCCGAGCGGGTGCGCGGGATCTTCGCGTCCTACGACCTGTTCCCGACCCTGGGCGTGCGCCCGGTGGCGGGACGCGGGTTCTCGGCCGGCGAAGCGGTCCTCGGCTCGCCGGACGTCGCGATCGTCAGCCACAACTACGCGACGCGCCGGTTCGGCGCGCCGGCCGACGCGGTAGGCCACGATCTCGTCGTCAACGGGGCGCCCACGACGATCGTGGGCGTGATGCCGGCGGGCTTCCGCTTCCTCCACGACGTGGACGTGTGGCTGCCCATGCGCAAGGACGGGCCGGGCGCGAACGCGCGGCGCTGGCACAACTGGCTGATGGTCGGGCGCCTCAAGGATGGCGTGACGCTCAAGCAGGCGCAGGACCAGGTGGACGTCATCTCGAAGCGCCTCGAGGCCGAGTACCCCGACTCGAACCGCACCAAGGCGCTCCGGCTGGACGTCCTGCAGGCGGCCATCGTCGAGGGCGCGCGGCCGCGCCTGTGGGTGATGATGGGCGCCGTCGCGCTGCTGCTGCTTATCGCCTGCGGCAACGTCGCCGGCCTGCTGCTCGCGCGGGGCACGGGACGCCGGACCGAGCTGGCGATGCGCGCGGCGCTGGGGGCGTCGCGCGCGCGGCTCGTGCGGCAGCTCCTGACCGAGAGCGTGCTGTACGCGCTGGCGGGCGGCGTGCTGGGCGTCGCGCTGGCCTACTGGCTCTCGCGGCTGCTGCCGGGCGCGCTCGGCCTCGAGCGTCTGGGCATCGAGAGGATCGCGATCGGCTGGCCCGTGCTCCTCTTCGCGCTCGGCGCGTCGCTCGCAACGGGCGCGCTCTTCGGCGTCGTGCCGGCGATCCAGGCGTCCTCCACGCAGCCGGCGCGGGATCTGGCCGGTACGCGGACGACCGAGACCCGCGGCAGCGCCCGCATGCGGAGTGTCGTCGTGGCGGCGCAGGTCGCCGTGTCGGTCATGCTGCTCGTAGCCTCGGGGCTCTTCCTCAAGACCGTCTCGAGCCTCGTGCAGACCGACCCGGGCTTCCAGGTGGAGCACCTGCTGACGGCCGAGATCGGCCTGCCGCGCGCGAAGTACCAGGAGCCGCAGGCGCGGGTGCAGTTCTTCGAGTCGCTCCTCGACGAGGTGCGCGCGCTGCCCGGCGTGCGCGCGGCCGGCATGGTGACGGCCCTCCCGCTGCGGAATCCCGGCAACAACATCTACGTCTGGCCGGCGGGGAAGCCGCCGGTCGAACGCACGGAGGCGAACATCGCCTTCACGCGCATGGTCCTGCCCGGCTACTTCGAGGCGATCGGCATTCCGCTCCTCATGGGCCGCACGCTGGAGCGCACTGACACCGCCGACCGGCCGCCGGTGCTCGTGATCAACCAAACGATGGCGCGCGGCCTGTTCCCGGGCGAGAACCCCCTCGGGCGTCGCGTGGCAGTGGACATGGGCGGCGACGAGCCCGTGGTGTTCGAGGTGGTCGGCGTCGTCGGCGATGCGCGCCTGAGCTGGATTGGTTCGAACCCGCGCCAGGCGATGTACCACTCGTACTACCAGGTCCCCAGCCCGATGACGATGCGGATCGCGATCCGGACCGAGGCCGACCCCGTGTCGCTCGCCGGCAACCTGCGGACGCTGGTGTGGAAGAAGGACCCCGAGCTGCCCGTGGAGGCGCTGGCCAGCATGGAGTCGATCATCAACGACTCCGTGTCGTCCTACCGGACGACCGCGGTCATCGTGACGGTGTTCTCGGGCGTCGCCCTGCTGCTCGCGGCCGTCGGCCTCTACGGCGTGCTGGCCTGCTACGTGAGCCAGCGCCGGCACGAGATCGGCGTGCGCATGGCACTCGGCGCGCGGGCGTCGAGCGTCGTGCGGATGGTCGTGCGCCGCGGCCTGGTGCTGGTCGCCATCGGTCTCGCCGCCGGTGTCGGCGGGGCGCTCGCGGGCGGGCGGCTGGTCCGCCAGCTCCTCTACGGCGTCGAGGCGACCGACCCGTCCACCTACGTGCTGGCCGCCGTGCTCCTGGCGGCCGTCGCCATTGTCGCGTGCCTGCTGCCGGCGTGGCGCGCCGTGCGGGTCGACCCAGTCGTCGCGCTGCGCGTCGAGTGAGCGTCGCCATCTCGCTCTTCCCTCCGGAAGCGCGGCGATCGCCGCGCGTCACCGGGTGGGTCGGTCTGCGTGCCGAGACCTCGGCCGGCCCGGGCTCATGCTAGGATTGGCCCGGGCGCGTGCCTTCCACCACGACGCCGCGCGTCGTTCATCAATGCCCGAGCTCGGGGTCGGACTGTCGCTGTGGCTGATGCCTGCCGATCAGGTGGCGCGGCGCTTTGCGCCCGTGATCGCGGAGATGGCCGCGCGGCTGGGCTCGCCGGTCTTCGATCCGCACGTCACGCTCCTCGGCGGTATCACGCTCGACGAGGCGGACGCGGGGGCGCTGGCCGCGGCGCTGGCGTCGGGCCTCGCGCCCGTGCGCGTGCGGCTCGTGAAGGCCGGCTGGCGGCCCGCCTACTTCCGCTGCCTGTACGCCGAGGTGGAGGGAGAGGCGATCGTCCGCGCCCACGAGACCGCGTGCGGGCTCTTCCACCTGCCCCAGGACCAGCCCTACGAGCCGCACCTCAGCTTCGCCTACGCCGACTTGACCGAGGTCGAGCAGGCGTCGCTGGCGGTCGAGGTGGATCGCCACCTGCCGGTCTCGATCGTGCTCGACACGTTGCGGCTGGTGAGGACGACGGGGATGGTGGAGAAGTGGGGGACGGTGGGATCGTTCCGAATGTCGAATGTCGAATGCTGAATGTCGAATAGAGATCTCTCGGTCACGCGGCAAGAACCCGAGAACCCGAGAACCCCCGAACCCCCGAACCGACACGATTCAAGTTGCTATGCGCTGCTTCTACCATCGAGATGTCGAGGCCGTGGCCACGTGCAAGAGCTGCGGCCGCGGGCTGTGTCCGGACTGCGCCCACGACGTGGGCAACGGGCTGGCGTGCGTGAACCGGTGCGAGGCGGAGGTGCTGGCGCTCAATCGCATCATCGCCCGGAACAAGACCGCCTACGAGAAGACGAGCGGAGCCTACAACCGGACGGCGCTCTTCTATGCGGCGGTGGGCGCCGTGTTCTTCGCCGGCGGCCTCGCCAACTGGCGCGGCTTCGGCTGGGTGCTCGTCCCGGCCGGCGTCATCTTCTTCCTGAGCGCCTACGTACACTACTCGACGGGACGGCGGTTCAGGGGGGAGTAGGTGGATCCTGGTGAATGCTGAATGTCGAATGCCGAATGTCGAATGAAAAGCTCTCGTGTCGCGCCTCAACCGGCGAACCCGAGAACCCAGGAACCCGAGAACCTGAGAACCCCCGAACCCCCGAACCGAGCATCGACCAGCCCTACCGCGTTCGTCCCTTCCAGGTCCGCATGCTCGTCGTGGCGCCGGTGAGCCGCGCGAGCGCGTCGAACACCCGCACGGGCAGCACGCCTCGAAGCGCGGGCGTGATCTTCACGAGCCACGGCGTCAGCACGAACGGCTGGTTGCGGCGGACCGCGCGGACGACCAGAGCCGCCACCGTGTCCGGGTCGAGCGCGCGCGTGGTCCGCGGCGGCCGCGCGCCGGCGAAGAGCCCCGTCGTCACGTAGCTCGGGCACACCGTGGTCACCCCGACGTGACGGTGGCCGTCGAGCGCGAGCTCCAGGCGCAGCGAGTCCGAGAAGCCGATCAGGCCCCACTTGCTCGACGCGTAGGTGCTGCCGTAGGGCAGGCCGATGAAGCCCGACGCGCTGGCGATGTTGACGACGTGCCCTTCCGGCCGCGCGAGGAGATCCGGCAGGAAGGCGTGGGTGACGATGACCGCGCCGACGAGGTTCACCCGGTAGGTCTGGAGGTGGCGCGCGAGGGCGACGTCGCCAAACGCGCCGCCGAAGACGACGCCGGCGTTGTTGACGAGCACGTCGATCGGGCCGCCCTCGCCGTGGACGCGGTCCCGGGCCACGGCGACCGCGTCGGGGTCGCCGACGTCGAGCGCGCACGCGGTCATCCGGCCGCCGTCCGCGGCGACGAGCGCCGCGGCTCGCTCCAGCGCGGCGGCGTCGAGGTCGGCGGCAATCACGCGGGCGCCCGCGGCGGCGAACCGCCTCGCGATCGCGAGACCGAGACCCGAGGCGGCGCCGGTCACCAGCACCCGCTTGTCCGTCAATTCGCGCATGGCCGAATTATAGGCCTGGGACAGAGGCCGGGGGCCGGAGGCCTGAGGCCAGGGGTCAGGGGGCGGCCGTGAGCCGTCAGCCCTCGGCCGTGAGCCTGGGCTATTCAGCGATAAGCTGTGCGTGGAGGGTGTCGATGCATCGAGTCGTAGTGACCTTCGTCGCGGCGTTCGGCTGCTGGGGAGGCGCGGCCTTCGCGCAGGCGCCGGCTGGCCAGCCGGCGATCCCGCGCTTCGCGATCGCGTCGTCGCCGATCAGCCTGCGCGGCGACGTCCGGCCGCACCAGTTCGTCGGCGTCGAGGGACACCAGGCGGCGTGGCTCGGGTCCGAGACGGGCGAGGCCGAGCTCTGGGTCCACCCGATCAAGCTGGCCAGCGCCTTCCAGCTGGACTTCCAGATCCCCGACTACGTGGACCCGGTGAAGGGGTCGGACGTGGCGCGCACGATCGAGGTGCGGCCCGAGCTGACGACCATCACCTACAGCCACGCCACGTTCACGGTGAAGGAGCACATCCTCGCGCCGCTCGACGAGCCGGGCCTGCTCGTGCTCCTCGAGGTGGACACCTTCCGCCCGCTCCAGATCATCGTCAGCTTCAAGACGGTGTTCCAGTACGCGTGGCCGGGCGCGTTCGGCGGGCAGTACGCGGGGTGGGACGACTCGCTCAAGGCGTTCGTGCTCTCCGAGAGCCTGCGCCAGCGGAACGGGCTCATCGGTTCGCCCTGGGCCACCACCGCGTCGAACCATCCGGCGCACGCGCTGCCCGACGCCCCGAGCGTCTTCCGGATCCCGGTGGACGCGGCCCGCGCGCGCCGCGAGTTCATCCCCATCGCGATCGCCGCGGGCATCGCGCCGCGCGACCAGGTGATCGCGACCTACCAGCGGCTGATCGCGAACGCGAAGCAGCTGTACGAAGAGAAGCGCGCGCACGTCGACCGGCTGCTCGCCGGGGCGACGCGGATCGAAACGCCCGACCCGACGATCGATCGCGCGTATCAGTGGGCCCTGGTGAACCTCGACGAACAGATGGTGTGCAACCCGGACCTCGGGTGCGGGCTGGTTGCCGGCTGGGGGCCGTCCGGGCAGGGCACGCGGCCGGGCTTCGGATGGTTCTTCGGCGGCGACGCCGCGATCAACTCGCTCGCCATGTCGTCGAGCGGTCTCACCGCCGCCGTGGCCCAGGGGCTGCGCTTCCTGGCGAAGTACCAGCGGGCTGACGGCAAGATCACGCACGAGATCTCGCAGTCGGCCGGGCGTCTGCCCTGGTTCACCGAGTATCCCTACACCTACTACCACGCCGACACGACGCCGTACTACATCGTCGCGGCGTGGCGGTACTGGCGCGCGACCGGAGACGACGCGCTCATCGGCGAGCTGTGGCCGGCCATCCGGAAGGCCTACGCGTGGTGCCTGACGACCGAGAGCGACGGCGACGGCCTGATCGAGAACGAGCTGGGCGGCCTCGGCGCCATCGAGGTGGGCGCCATCAGCGCGGGAATTCACGAGGACATCTACCTCGCGTCGGTGTGGGTCGAGGCGCTGCGCGCGATGACGGAGCTGGCCTCGGCCGAGCACGATCCGACGCTCGCCGGTGACACCCGCGCGATGCTCGAGAAGGCGTCGAAGACGCTCAACGACAGGTTCTGGATCGAGTCGGCCGGCCACTATGCGTTCGGCCTCCTGAAGGGCGGGAAGGTGAACGACGCGCTCACGGTATGGCCGTCCACGGCGCTGGCGTTCGACCTGCTCGACCGCGCGCGCGGCGCGCGCACCCTCGAGGAAATGTCGACCTACCGCATGTCCACCGACTGGGGCACGCGCATGCTCGCGAAGGACCACCCGCTCTACGGGCCGCTCGAGTACAACATGGGCGCCGTGTGGCCGTTCGTGACGGGCTTCGTCGCCCTCGGCCAGTACAACTACGGGCGGCCGTGGGCCGGCTATCCGCTCGTGCACGCCGTGGCCGGGCTCGCGTTCGACTTCGCGCGCGGGCGGTACCCGGAGCTGCTCTCGGGTGAGTACTACCGGCCGCTCGACACGGCCGTGCCGCAGCAGTTCTTCGCCGCGTCCATGCTCGTCACGCCGCTCATGCGGGGCCTCGTCGGCTGGAGCGCCGACGCGCCCGGCCACCGCGCGCGCCTCGCGCCGCAGTTGCCGCCCGAGTGGCCGCACGCCGCGCTCCGCGGCCTGGCCGTCGGCGAGAGCCGCCTGGACGCCGAGCTGGACCAGCGCGCGGGCCGGCTCGCCGCGCGCCTGACCACCACGGGGCCCGCGCTGACCCTCACGTTTGCACCCGCGCTGCCCGCGGGCGCCTCGGCCGTCGTCCTCAAGGTGGACGGGAAGCGCGTGACCCCGGTCAGCGGTGCTGACGGCCCCTCGGTCGACGTGTCACTCGACAAGGACACGCGCACGGTCACGGTCACCTGGCAGGGCGGTCTCGCCCCCGAGGCGCCGGTTCGGGACCTCCAGCCCGGCGACACCAGCCGCACGCTGCGCATCCTCGACTTCCAGGCCGTCGCCGGCGGCTGGGACCTCCGGCTCGAGGGGCTGGCCGGCGTGAGCTACGAGGTGCGGCTGCACGGGGCGCCCGTCACCACCGCGAGCGCCGGCGAGATCGTGGGCCACGACGGGGACGTGACGCGCCTGCGCGTAACGATGCCGTCTGGCGACGGGTCGACCGGGACGCTGCTCGTGCACCTCACCCGCTGAGCCGCCCCGGAGCGGCCGGCACCCGGGAACTGCTCAGCCAGCGCCCTCGTATTTGCCAGAGGACGGCGGCCAGCCGCCGTGTGTCTTTCGACGGGCCTTGCATGGACACGCTCTGGCACGACCTCCGCTTCGCCCTGCGTCAAGGCCGGCGGGACTGGGGCTTCGCCCTCACCGCCATCCTGACGCTCGCCATCTGCATCGGCGCCAATACGCTGCTCTTCACCGTCATCCGGTCGGTGCTCTTCCGGCCGCTGCCGTATCCGGAATCCGGGCGCCTCGTGCGCATCTACGACTCCTTTCCGGGCATCGGAGCGCTCCGGACGGGCTGCTCGGTACCCAACTACCTGGACCGGCGCACGCGAACCGACGCCTTCGAGGAGCAGGCGCTCTACCAGGTCCGGGGCCTGAACGTGGGCGAGGGCGCCAACGCCGAGCGGGTGTCGGGCATGGCCGTGACGCCGTCGCTGTTCCGTGTGCTCCAGGTGGGCGCGGCCGAGGGGCGGACGTTCACCGACGAGGAGGGCGAGGTTGGCCACGACCGGTCGGCGATCCTCAGCTACGCCTTCTGGCAGCGGCAGCTCGGCGGCGACCCGGCCGTCGTCGGCACCGATCTCCTCATCGGCGGCGAGCGCTTCGCCATCGTCGGCGTCATGCCCCGGTCGTTCGTCTTCCTCGACCCGGACGTCAGCGTCTGGCTGCCGATCGCGTTCACGGAACGGGCGCGGGCCGAGCCGTCGCGGTTCGATTACAGCCACGAGGAGCTCGCGCGACTGCGACCCGGCGTCACGCTCGAGCAGGCTCAGGAGCAGATCGACGCGCTCAACGCCCGGACGCTCGAATCCTCCGGCCAGCTGAGGAAGACGCTCGTGAACGCCGGCTACCACAGCGTCGTCGTGCCGCTCCGCGACGACCTCGTGCGCGACGTCCGCAGCATGCTCTATCTGCTCTGGGGCGGTGTGCTGTTCGTGCTCCTCATCGCGGTCGTCAACATCACCAACCTCACGCTCGTGCGCGCCAGCGGCCGCGCCAGGGAGATGGCCACGCGCCGCGCCCTCGGTGCCGGGTACGGACGCCTCGCGCGCCAGCTCGTCACCGAGGCGCTGCTCGTGGCGGTCACCGGCGGCGTCGCGGGGCTCCTGCTGGGTCTGTGGGGGCTCGACGGCCTGTCGGCGATCGGCCTCTCGACCTTGCCGCGCGGCTCGGAGATTCACCCCGACGGCGTCGTCGTGGTCTTCACGCTCGGGCTCGCGGTCGCCCTCGGTCTGTTCATCGGCATGACGCCGGTCGCGCAGATGGCGCGCACGAAGGTCGGCGAGGCATTGCAGCAGGAAGGCCGCGCGGGCACAGCCGGGCGTGGCACACGCATGGTGCGCCGGACGCTGGCGGCCGCGCAGGTCGCCCTCGCCTTCGTGCTGCTCGTCGGCGCGGGCCTCCTGCTCGCAAGCTTTCGGGAGCTGCTCGCCGTCGAACCCGGGTTTCGGCCTGCCCATGTGCTGACCGGCCGGATCAGTCCGAACCCGAACCGCTATCCCGGCGGCGCGGCGCTCAGGGTGTTCGTCTCGCGGGCGCTGGAGTGCGTGCGGGCCCTGCCGGGCGTCGAATCGGCCGGCGTGACGAGCAGCCTGCCCTTCGGCGGCGATCCGAGCTACAGCGTCATCGTCGCCGAGGGCTACGTGATGGCGCCCGGCGAATCCATCGTCTCGCCGAGACGGACCAGGGTGACCCCTGGATACTTCGAGACGCTCGGTATCCCCCTGAGCCACGGCCGGTTCTTCGACGAGCGGGACACGACGGACGCGCCGCGTGTGGTCATCGTGGACGAGCGGCTGGCGCAGAAGTTCTGGCCCGGCGAGAATCCGATCGGCCGTCGCATGTACCGACCGCGGCGACCGGAAGAAGTCGAGAACCCGGCGCCCAACACCGTCTACCTGACGGTCGTCGGCGTCGTCGGCGCCGTGACGGGCGAGGAGCTGGTCGATGGGACGCAGCCCTCGGTCGGCGCCTACTACTTTCCCTACGACCAGGATTCGACGGGCGACATGACGTTCGCGATCCGAACGCGGGACGACCCCACGCGGCAGGCCGGGGCCGTGCGAAAGGCCGTCGCGGGGCTCGACCCGGAACTCCCGTTCTACGACGTGCGAACGCTGCCCGAGCGGATCGAGCGGTCGCTCGACCCGAGGCGGACGCCGATGAGGCTGGCGACCTCGTTCGCGGGCGTGGCGCTGCTGCTGGCGGTGGTGGGGATCTACGGCGTGCTGGCCTACCAGGTGAGCCAGCGCACGCGCGAGGTCGGCATCCGGATGGCCCTCGGCAGCAGTGCGGCGGGCATCCGCGGACTCGTCCTGCGCGAGGGCGCCGCGCTGGTCGGCGCCGGGCTGGCCGTCGGGCTGGCCGGAGCTGTGGCGCTCCGGCAGGCGATCGCTGCGCAGCTGTACGGCGTCGGGCCGCTCGATCCGCGCGTGCTGGCGGGCGTGATCGTGATTCTGGGCGCGGCGGCGCTCGGCGCGTGCCTCGGCCCGGCGCTGCGCGCGGCCCGCATCGACCCGGTGGAGGCGTTGAATCGGTAGGACGGGAGCACGGGCTTTCGGCTTTGGGCCGGCGCCCAACGCCCAGCGCCCAGCGCCAAGAGGATTCCTCATGGACACGCTCTGGCAGGATCTCCGCTTCGCCCTGCGTCTCGTCTGGAGAGACCGGGGCTTCGCCCTGACGGCCATCCTCACGCTCGCCGTCTGCATCGGCGCGAACACGGCGCTCTTCACCGTCGTGCGGTCGGTGCTGTTGCGCCCGCTGCCGTACCCCGACTCGGACCGGCTCGTGAATGTCTACGACTCGTTTCCCGGCGCGGGCGTGGAGCGCGCCGGCACCTCGGTGCCCAACTACTACGATCGACTGTCGCAGACCGACGTCTTCGTCGAGCAGGCGCTCTACAGCTTCCGCGGCATGAACGTGGGCGAGGGGCAGTCGGCCGAGCGCGTGCGGGCCATGGAGGCCACGCCGTCGCTGCTGCGGATGCTCGAGGTCGAGCCCGTGCTGGGGCGCATCTTCACGAAGGACGAGGGCGAGGTCGGCAACACGAGCCGCGTGGTTCTGGGCTACGGCTTCTGGCAGCGGCAGTTCGGAGGCGACCGGTCGGCGATCGGGAAGACGCTCCGCCTCAACGGCGAGCCGTACACCGTCGTCGGCGTGATGCCGAAGGACTTCGTGTTCCTCGATCCGGACGTCCAGCTCTGGATTCCGCTGGCGTTCACGCCCGAAGAGCGGTCCCAGGACCAGCGCTACAGCGAGGACAACGAGGAGGTCGCGCGGCTGAAGCCTGGCGCGACAGTCGAGCAGGCGCAGCAGGAGATCGACGCGCTCAACAAGCGGGTCCTCGATCAGGCGGGTCAGCTCAAGCCCCTGCTCATCAACGTCGGCTACCACAGCGTGGTCGTGCCCCTGCAGCAGGACCTGGTGCGCAACGCGCGAGGGGTCCTGTACCTGCTCTGGGGCGGCGTGCTGTTCGTGCTCCTCATTGCGGCGGTCAACGTGACCAACCTCGTGCTCGTGCGCGCGAGCGGGCGGATGCGCGAGCTGGCGACGCGCGTGGCGCTCGGCGCCGGACGCTGGCGGATGGCGCGCCAGCTGCTCACCGAGACGACGCTCTTGGCGATCGTGGGCGGCGCGCTGGGGCTGGTGCTGGGCGGCTGGAGCCTCGGGTGGCTGTCGTCGCTCGGCCTGTCGGAGCTCCCGCGCGGCCACGAGATCCACATGGACGGCGTCGTCGTGGCCTTCACGCTCGGGTTAGCGCTGGTCCTCGGGCTGGTGATCGGGCTCGTGCCGATCGTGCAGCTGGCCGGCACGAGCGTGACCGCCATCCTGCGCGAGGACAGCCGTACGGGCACCACGGGGCGCGGCGCGCGCCTGCTGCGGCGGGCGCTCGTGACCGCGCAGGTGGCGATCGCGTTCGTGCTGCTCATCGGCGCGGGCCTGCTGCTGGCCAGCTTCCAGCGGATGCTGGCGATCGATCCCGGCTTCAAGCCGGCGCACGTGCTCACCGGGTTCGTCAACCCACCTGGGGCGCGGTACAAGGACGGCGCCGCGCTGCGCGGGTTCGTGGACCGCACGCTCGCGCGCATCCGGGCGCTGCCGGGCGTGACCGCCGCCGGCGCGACGACCGGGCTGCCGTTCGGCGGCAGCAACAGCAGCAGCGTCATCCTGGCGGAAGGCTACGTGATGAAGCCGGGCGAGTCGGTCATCTCGCCGAACCGGATTCGCGCGACCCCCGGCTATTTCGAGGCCATGGGCATCCCGCTGCTGCGCGGGCGGTACTTCGACGCGAGCGACACGTCCGACGCGCCGAACGCCATCATCGTGGACGAGCGGCTGGCGAAGAAGTTCTGGTCCGACAGCGACCCGATCGGACGGCGCATGTACCAGCCGAACTCGCCCGAGGAGGTGCTGAAGCCTGGCCCGAACAGCCGGTGGTACACCGTGGTCGGCGTGGTCGGCGTCGTGAAGCAGCAGGGGCTCGTCGACAGCGAGGGCGCGCGGCTCGGCACGTTCTACCTGCCCTACGCTCAGAACCCTGGGCCGGGCATCGGTTTTGCCGTCCGGACGGCCGGCGACCCGGGGCAGGCGACCGGCGCGGTGCGCCAGGTGATCGCGGCCGTCGACCCGGAGCTGCCGTTCTACGACGTGCGGCCGATGGCGGACCGCGTGGAGCGCTCGCTCACCCGGCGCCGCACGCCGATGATGTTGTCGCTCGGCTTCGGCGTCGTGGCGCTGCTGCTCGCGGCCATCGGGATCTACGGCGTGCTCGCGTACCAGGTGAGCCAGCGGGCGCGCGAGATCGGCATCCGCATGGCGCTCGGCAGCGACGCGCCCCGGATCTTCCGGCTGATTCTCGGCGAAGGGGCGCTGATCGTGGCCGTGGGGCTGGGCGCCGGCCTCGCCGGGACCTTCGGGCTGCGGCGGCTCATCGCGAGCCAGCTGTACGGCGTGACGCCGCTCGACCCGGCCGTGATCGGGCTGGTCGGGCTCATGCTCGGCGTGGTCGCCCTGGTGGCGAGCGCGGCGCCGGCGTTCCGCGCGAGCCGGATCGACCCGGTGGACGCGTTGAACCGGTAGGGCAGACGAGCGAGCTTCGGGCTTTGGGCTCTCGGCGTTGGCCAGAGCCTGGAGCCCAGAGCCCAGAGCCGACAAGGATCTTCCATGGACACGTTTCGCCAGGACCTACGATTCGCCCTGCGGCTGGTCTGGAAGGACCGGGGCTTCGCGGCGACCGTCATCCTCACGCTCGCCCTCTGCATCGGCGGCAACGCGGCCATCTTCACGGTCGTCCGGTCGGTGCTGCTGCGGCCGCTGGCCGTCCCCGAGCCCGAGCGCCTGGTCAACGTTTACGACAGCTACCCGAAGGCGGGCGTCGAGCGCGCCGGCGGCGCCGTGCCGTTCTATTACGACCTGAAGCAGCAGGCGCCGGCGTTCGAGTCGCTGGCGCTCTACCAGAGCCGCAGCAGCACGGTGGGCGGCGGCACGCAGCCGGAGCGGCTGACCGGGATGGGCGTCACGCCGTCGTTCTTTCCCCTGCTGCGTGCCCAGGCCGCGGTGGGACGTGTGTTCACGGAGGACGAAGGCCTGGAGGGCAAGAACCGCGTGGTGGTCCTGAGCGACGGGCTCTGGCGGCGGATGTTCAGGGCCGATCCCAACGTCGTCGGCAAGGACCTGCGGCTGAACGACGTGCCCTACACGATTGTCGGCGTGATGCCGGCGGCCTTCGAGTTCGTGGACTCGGACGTCCGCTTCTGGACGCCCCTGGCCTTCTCGGCCGACGACCGCGCGCCGCAGCAGCGGCACAGCCACAGCTGGGAGCTCATCGCGCGGCTCGCACCCGGCGCGACCCTCGACCAGGCGCGCGAGCAGATGGCCGCGGTGAACGCGCGCGAGATCGCCGAGGTGCCGGCGTTCAAGCCGATCCTCGAGAACGCGGGCTTCACGACCTACGCGGTGCCGTTCCAGGAGGATCTGGTGCGGAACGTGCGGGCCGTGCTCTACCTGCTGTGGGGCGGCGCGCTCTTCGTGCTGCTCATCGGCGTGGTGAACGTGACCAACCTCGTGCTGGTGCGGTCGAGCGTGCGGATGAAGGAGCTGGCGACGCGCCACATTCTCGGGGCGAGCCGCGGACGCATCGCGCGGCAGCTGGTCACCGAGACGCTCCTGCTCACGCTGGCGGGCGGGGCGATCGGCCTGCTGCTCGGCTACTGGGGGCTCGGCTTCGTGGACATGCTGGGCCTGAAGGAGCTGCCGCGCGGCGGCGAGATCCACATGGACGGGCTGGTGGTGGCGTTCGTGGCCGGGCTCGCGACGCTCGTCGGCGTGGTGGTCGGCCTCGCGCCGGTCGTCGCCGTGGCGCGCGTCAGCTTGTCGACGGCGATCCAGGAGGAGGGCCGCTCGGGCACCGCCAGCCGGGGCGCGCGGCTGACGCGCCGGGCCCTCGTCGCCGCCCAGATCTCGATCGCCTGCGTGCTGCTCATCGGCGCGGGGCTCCTGCTCGCGAGCTTCCAGAAGATCCTGGCCGTGAGCCCTGGCTTCACGGTGCAGGGCGTCATCACGGGCTCGATCAACCCGACGCGCGCGAAGTACGCCAACGGCGCCGCGCTGCGCGCGCTCGCGGATCGCGCGCTGGCGGCCGTCCGGGCGATCCCTGGCGTGACCGCGGCCGGCGTGACCGACTCGATCCCGTTCGGCGACAACCACAGCGACAGCGTGATCCTCGCGGAGGGCTACACGATGGCGCCCGGCGAGTCGCTGATCTCGCCGAGCCGAATCGTGGCGAGCCCGGGCTACTTCGAGGCTCTGAACATCCCGCTGATCCGCGGGCGGCTGTTCGACGCGCGCGACACGGCCGACGGTCCGAAGACCGTCATCGTGGACGAGCGGCTGGCGAAGAAGTTCTGGGCGGACCGCGATCCGCTGGGACACCGTCTGTACTTCCCGTCGGACATGAACGACCCGACGGCCGTCGGCCCCAAGACGCAGTTCTTGACCGTCGTTGGCGTCGTCGGCACCGTGAAGGACCGGGGGCTGGTGGACGCCGACGACCGGGTCGGCGCGTACTACTTCCCGTACGCGCAGGCGTCGAGCCGCATGGTCACGTTCGCCGTCCGCACGGCGGGCGACCCCGAGGCCGTGGTGCCGGCCGTGCGCCGGGCCCTCGCCGGGATCGACCCGGAGATGCCCCTCTACGACGTGCAGACGATGGGGCAGCGCGTGGAGGAGTCCCTGCAGCGGCGCCGCACGCCGATGGTGCTGGCCGTCGCGTTCGGCGTCATCGCGCTCTTCCTGTCGGCGCTGGGCATCTACGGCGTCCTGGCCTACCAGGTGACGCAGCGCACGCGCGAGATCGGCGTGCGGCTCGCGCTCGGCGCGACCCGGCAAGGGGTGTTCGGCCTCATCCTGCGCGAGGGCGTCGCGATTACGTCGATCGGGCTCGCCGTGGGACTGGCCAGTGTCGTGGCGCTCCGCCAGGTGCTGCAGGCGCAGCTGTACGGGATCGGCGCGCTCGACCCCGAGGTGCTGGCGGCCGTGCTCCTGCTGCTCGCGGTCGTGGCCCTTGCCGCCTGCCTCCTGCCGGCCGGCCGCGCGACGCGCATCGACCCGAACGTGGCGTTGACGGTGAAATGAGAAAAGGCGGTACGGAATGCGACACGGAATGGTGCACGGAATGAGATAAACTGAACGTTTGTGACCCACGACGCGATTGCCATCGTCGACTTCGGCGGGCAGTACGCCCACCTCATCGCCACCAAGATCCGCCGCCTGCACGTGCTCGCCGAGATCCGGCAGCCCGACGACCCCGTCGAGGCGTTCGCCCGCTACAAGGGGATCATCGTGTCGGGCAGCCCGAGTTTGTCGTCGCAGGGCGAGGACTCGAACTACACGAAGGCGATCTACGACCTCGACGTCCCCATCCTCGGCTTCTGCTTCGGTCACCAGGAGATCGGCAAGCACTACGGCGGCACGATCGTGGAGGGCGGCAAGGAGTGGGGCCGCGCCGACCTCGAGATCCTCAAGCCGCACCCGCTCTTCGAGGGGCTCGACCGGATCGAGACGGTGTTCATGAGCCATAACGACACGGTGGCGGCGCTGGGGCCGGACTTCGAGGAGCTGGGCCGCTCGGCGCTCGGCGCGTCGGGCCCGGCGCACCGCAACGCGGCGATCGGCTCCGACCGCCTGCGCCGCTACGGCTTCCAGTTCCACCCGGAGGTGGACGACACGGTCCACGGCGACCGGATGATCGCCAACTTCGTGCTCGCCATCTGCGGCTGCCGGCCGTCCTGGACGATGGAGCAGTACGTGGCGGAGCAGCTGGCACGGCTGCGCGCCCACGTGGGGGACCGCTCGGTGTTCCTGCTCGCCTCGGGCGGCGTGGACTCGACGGTGGCGGCGAAGGTAATCGGCCAGGCCATCGGCCCCGACCGCCTGCACCTGCTCCATATCGACAACGGGCTGATGCGCAAGGACGAGAGCCGGCAGGTGCTGGACGCGCTTCGCGCCATGGGGCTCGACCGGAACCTGCATTTCGTGGACGCGAGCGACGCGTTCCTCGGCGCGCTCGACGGCCTCGTCGAGCCCGAGGCGAAGCGTCAGGCCATCGGCGACACGTTCATCCAGGTGTTCGAGCGCGAGGCGCGCCGCCTCGGCGTCGAGGGGCACCTGCTGGGCCAGGGAACGATCTATCCCGACACCATCGAGACGGGTGGCACCCGGCGCGCCGCCACCATCAAGACGCACCACAACCGCGTGCCGATCGTCACCGAGATGATCGCGCAGGGGCGCGTCGTCGAGCCGCTCGCCGATCTGTACAAGGTCGAGGTGCGGGAGCTCGGCGCGACGCTGGGCGTACCCGACGACATGCTCTGGCGCCACCCGTTCCCGGGGCCGGGCCTCGGCGTGCGTCTGCTGTGCTCGACGGGACGGGAGGACCGTGAAGGGCTCGACGCGATCGCGCCGGCCATCGCGGAGATCGGCCGGCGGTACGGCCTGACGGCCCGGCCGCTGCCGATCCGCTCGGTGGGCGTGAAGGCCGACCTGCGCGCCTACGAGCACCCCGTCGTCGTGGACGGCGAGGCCGAGTGGGACCGGCTGCTCGAGGCGGCCGGCACGATCTTCAAGAGCGTAGCGGGCATCAACCGGTGCATCTGGAACCTCGGGCCGCGCGGTGTCCACGCGTTCCGGCCGCTCGCCGCGACGGTCACGCGCGCGCGTCTGGACCTGTTGCGCGAGGCCGACGCGCGCGTCACCGCGGCGCTCCGGCGGCACGGCATCTACGGCGAGATCTGGCAGTGCCCGACCGTGCTCGTGCCGCTCGAGATCGACGGCCGGGACCGCGAGCTGGTGATCGTGCGGCCCATCCGCTCCGAGCGCGGCATGACGGCCACGCCCGCGCCGCTCTCGGCCGCCATGCTCGAGGAGCTGCGCGCGGAGATCCTGCCGATGCCCGGCGTGAGCGGCCTCGCGCTCGACGTCACGTCGAAGCCGCCGGGGACGATTGAGTGGGAATGAACAAAGAAATGCCGAATGTCGAATGCCGAATGTCGAATTGAGAGCGTCACGTCACGCTGCAGGTTCCACCATTCGACATTCGACATTCCGAATTCAGCATTCGGTCAGAGTTCCAACCACGTCCCCACCTTCCGCTCGACCGCCCGCCGGTAGATCTCCGGGGCCACGGCCATGTCGTCGAGCGCCAGGCCCAGGTTCATCGCCATCGTGCGCTCGTCGTCGCGCTCGCGGCCGGGCCGGCGCCCGGTGACGATCTCGTCGAGCGAGGCGTACGGGGCCGGCGTGCGCTGGAAGTAGCCCGTCTCGCGGGCGTACTGGAACTGCGGCAGGTCGTCGGTCGCCAGCTTGTCAATCTGGTTCAGCGCCTCGGGCTTCCAGTAGCTGTCGTAGTCCACGGCGCTCGCAAAGGCGCCCGGCTGCAGCCAGTCGGCGCCGATGGTCGGCGTGGGGTGCTTCAGAATGGGGCCCGCCGTCACCACCATGTCCGCGCCCACCACGGCGTCGCGCGGCGAGGTGACGACGCTCACCGTCACGCCGAGCTTGCCGGTCATCTCCCGCGCGTAGAATCGGGCGGCCTCCGGCAGCAGGTCGTAGGCGAGGACGCGCGCGACGGGGAAGAGCGTGGTCAGCGCCAGCAGGTTCGTGCGGCCCTGCACGCCGCAGCCCAGCACGCCCACCGTCTCGCTCTCGGGGCGCGCCAGGTGGCGCGCGGCGAGGGCCGTCGCCGCGCCCGTCCGGTAGGCCGTGATCCACGTGCAGTCCATCACCGCCAGGGGGAGGCCCGTCTCGTCGTCGTTGAGCACGAGCAGCCCCGAGATGTAAGGTAGGCCCTTCGAGGGGTTGGCGGGGAAGCCGCTCACCCATTTGACGCCGGCCGACCGGAGCGCCGGGATGGAGGCCGGCATGGCGTGGATGAACGACTCGGGCCGGGGGTGGATACCCGGCTTGGGCGGCATTTCGACGCGGCCTTCGCCCTTCTCGCGAAACGCCGTGTCGAGCAGGCCGATGATCGCGGGCAGGTCGAGCGCGACCCGCTCGACGTCCGCGCGCGAGAGATACAGCAGGCGAGGCGCGCTCATCGAAACCCTCCGGCGCCATTATGGCGCGGGAGGGCGTGCCGGGGGGAACGGCTCTTGCTTTTCGACCATCCCTGTTATAATGACTAGATTTTTCTGCCCGGGAGAGGCTCGACGATGCAACGACAGCTCAGAAATCTGGCGGTTCTCGCGGTGATGGGCGCCGCGGCGGTGGGGTGTGGCAATGGCGGGCCGAGGGAGTTCGGCAAGGAGGATGTGACCACCATCCGGAAAATGACACAGGATTTCCAGGACGCCTACAACGCGAAGGACTCGACCAAGCTCGCGCAGTTCTTCGGTGGTTCGGGTGCGGTCATGCCGCCCAACTCCTCGGTCGTACGGGGCTCGGACGCCATCAAGGGCTACTACGACATCCGGTTCGGCGAGGGCGCGACCGATCTGAAGCTCGACGCGACGACGGTCAACGGCCAGGGCTCGATCGCCTACCTGTCGGGCACCTACAGCCTTCGCAACGCGCCGGAAGGCGGGCCCGAGACACGCGACCGCGGCAAGTTCCTATGGATTGCGCGCCTCTACCCGGGCAACACGTGGCGTTTCGAACAGCAGATGTGGAGCAGCGACCTGCCGCCGCAGGTGCCCGCGCCTCCGCAGGAGAAGAAGAACGAGAAGAAGTAGCCGGCCGGGCGGACGCCACCGCCGCCCGCCTCCGTCTCCCGTCACCCGGCCGTCGTGACGCCGACCGGGCAGGCCACGCCGGTCCCGCCGAGACCGCAGTAGCCGGACGGGTTCTTCGCCAGATACTGCTGGTGGTAGTCCTCGGCGAAATAGAAGGGCGGCGCGTCGGCGACCTCGGTGGTGATGACGCCGTAGCCGGCCGCGGTCAGCCGCGCCTGGAACAGGTCCCGGCTCTCCTCGGCGGCGCGCCGCTGCCCGGGAGACGCGACGTAGATCGCCGAGCGGTACTGCGTGCCGCGGTCGTTGCCTTGGCGCATCCCCTGCGTCGGGTCGTGATGCTCCCAGAAGACCTTCAACAGCGCCGCGTAGCTCGTCCGCCGCGGATCGAACACCACGCGGACGACCTCGGCGTGCCCGGTAAGCCCCGAGCAGACCTCCTCGTAGGTCGGGTTCGGCGTGAAGCCGCCCGCGTAGCCCACGGCCGTCGAGCGGACGCCGTCGGCCTGCCAGAACACCCGCTCGGCGCCCCAGAAGCAGCCCATGCCGAACAGGGCGGTCTCCATTCCCGGGAACGGGCCGTCGAGCGGCGCGTCGAGCACGGCGTGGCGCGGCGGTACCGGCAGCGGCCGGTCGCGGCCCGGAAGCGCGTCTTCCCGCGTGCCCATTCGTGGCTGTCTGAACACGGCTGACCCCCCTCGTCGCTCGGGACCTCGTCGGGCCCCAGGTCTTTTGATGCCGCGCCGGCCGATCTGGTTTCCACGGCCGACTCTTCCTCCGGGGCGTCGATCCCGGTATCATCCGGCCGAGGCGCCCATGCGAACCCCCCGTCTCGTCCTGCTCGCCCTGCTCGTCGCGGTCGCCCCGCTCGGGTCCGCCGCGAAGACCGAGAAGCTCAACGGCTACGCCGAGTTCCGCCGCGACGGCCTGATCATCGTGGACGGCCAGCGGGTGCGCGCCGGCCGCGCCACGACGTTCAAGGGCAAGGCGGCGCGGTCGCTCGACGCCATCCCGCTGGGCTACGAGGTGCAGGTGAAGGGCGTGCGCCTCGCCGACGGCACCGTGCTCGCGACCGAGGTGGAGGCCAAGCCGAACGGCACGGCGCTCTTCGAGGCCGACGTCCGCAAGGCCACCGACGAGATCGAGGCCATCTGGCTGAAGGACGGCGTGATGTTCGAGCCCAAGGCGGACGGCGGACGCGAGATCATCGGGAAGACGCGCGACGCGGGCGCCGACGTGGACCGCGTCCGCGGCATCATGGACCGGCTGCTGCCGCCCTACGTCGACCGCGGCGCGATCCGCGTGCACGTGGTGGACACGAAGGAGTGGAACGCGGCCGCCATGGGCAACGGTGCCGTCTGGGTCTACAGCGGGCTCGTCAACGACCTCTCGGACGACGAGCTGGCCATCGTGCTCGGCCACGAGCTGGCGCACTACACCCACGAGCACTCGCGGCGCGGCGCCAAGCAGAGCCTGCTGGCGCAACTCCTCGCGCTCGGCGCCGTGGCGGCCGCGGAGAAGATCGACAACGACGCGGCGCGCACCACGGCGCAAGTGGCGTCGCTCCTCACCGCGACGGCCTTCATGAGCGGCTACAGCCGCGACCACGAGGATCAGGCGGACCGCGTCGGCCTCCGCTACACCTACGAGGCGGGCTACGACGTCAGGCAGGGACCCCGGCTCTGGGCGCGCTTCCGGGACAAGTACGGCAACGGCGACAAGGTCACCAACTTCTTCTTCGGCAGCCACTCGCGCCCTTCGGATCGCATTCGCAACATCGAGCACGAACTGGCGATCAACTACGCGCAGTAGGAAGAGCGGGTTCGAGAGGCTCGGGTTCCCAGGTTCCGAGTGCTGTGGCAAGAGAAAGGGCGCCGGGGTGGGTTCCCGGCGCCCTTCGATGCGTACCCGGCCGACGGTCGCGCGGCTACTCCGCGTCCATGTGCGGGTAGACGTGATCGGTCGGCGGGACGAAGTTCTCCTTCAGCAGGCGCTGCGAAGCCCAGCGGAGCAGGTTCAGCGCCGAGCCGGCCTTGTCGTTGGTGCCCGACGCCCGGGCGCCGCCGAAGGGCTGCTGTCCGACCACCGCGCCCGTGGGCTTGTCGTTGATGTAGAAGTTGCCCGCGGCGTGGCGCAGGGCCTGGCTCATCTTGACGATGGCCTTCCGGTCGCCGCCGAACACCGCGCCGGTCAGGGCGTACGGGCTCGTGGTGTCGCAGAGCTCGAGCGCCTTGTCGAGGTCGGCGTCCGCATAGACATAGATCGTCAGCACCGGCCCGAAGATCTCCTCGCTCATCAGCCGCGACCGGGGATCCTGGCTCACCACGGTGGTCGGCTCGATGTAGTACCCCTTGCCGCCGCCGATGCGGCCGCCGGTGATCACCTCGTAGCTGCCGCCGTGCTTGGCCTCCTCGACGTAGCCGCTGATGCTCTTGAACGCGGCTTCGTCGATCACCGCGCACATGAAGTTGCGGAAGTCGGTGGGCGGCCCCATCTTGATGGCGGCGACGCGCTCCTGGATCCCCTTCCTGACCGCCGGCCACAGCGACTTCGGCACGTAGGCGCGCGAGGCGGCCGAGCACTTCTGTCCTTGGTACTCGAACGCGCCGCGCACGAGCGCGACGACGAGCGAGTCGACGTCGGCCGACGGATGCGCGAACACGAAGTCCTTGCCGCCCGTCTCACCCACGATGCGCGGATAGCCGCAGTAGCTGGGCAGCGTGTTGGCGATCGTGCGCCACATGCTCTGGAAGGTGTCGGTGGACCCGGTGAAGTGCAGGCCGGCGAAGTCCGGGCTGGCGAACGCCGGGTTGCCCACCGAGGCCCCCCGGCCGGGCACGAAGTTGATGACGCCGTCGGGCAGGCCCGCCGCCTTGAACACCTGCATCAGGTAGTAGTTGGAGAGGATCGCCGTGGACGCCGGCTTCCACAGGACCACGTTCCCCATGAGCGCGGGCGCGCCGGAGAGATTGCCGCCGATCGACGTGAAGTTGAACGGCGACACGGCGAACACGAAGCCCTCGAGCGGGCGGTACTCGACGTAGTCCCAGATGCCGCGCGCCGACTGCGGCTGCTGCGCGTAGATCTGCTGCATGAAGTGCGCGTTGAACCGCCAGAAGTCGGTCAGCTCGGCCGCGGCGTCGATCTCGGCCTGGAACACCGTCTTCGACTGCCCCAGCATCGTCGCGGCGTTGACCGTGTCGCGCCACGGGCCGGCGAGCAGGTCGGCCGCCTTCAGGAAGACCGCCGCGCGCGCCTCCCAGGGCATCTCGGACCAGTCCTTCCAGGCGCGCCGCGCGGCCTCGATGGCCTGCTGCACGTCCTTCTCGCCCACCTGGTGCGCGACGCCGAGCTTGTGCTGGTGGTCGTGCGGGCAGACGAGCGGAATGGTCTTGCCGGTGCGGACCTCCTGGCCGCCGATGATGGCGGGGATGTCCACGGTCTCGGCGAGCATCGCCGTCAGCCGGCGCTTGATGCTCTCGCGCTCGGGGGAGCCGGGCGCGTAGTTCTTGACGGGCTCGTTGACGGGCGGCGGGGGCGAGATGATGCCGTTCACGGTTGCATGCTCCTTGTCGGTCGAGGCGTCGCGGCAGGTCGAGATCCGCGTCGGCGGTGCGACGACGGGGACGGCCGGCCCTGTCCGGCCATCCGCAAATCATATCAAGGAAGGGGCGGGGGCAGAAAAAGCGGACGGGAGCTGTTTCCGGCCGTGGGTCCGGGGTACGATGCCGGAAACAGCTCCCGTCCCCTTCTTCCCATGCCGACCACCTCGACCGTGCCCGAGCGGGGCGGAATCGTGCTGTTCGACGGCACCTGCGCGTTCTGCGAGGGGGTGGTGCGTTTCATCGCGCGCCGCGACCCCGCCGGCTACTTCCGGTTCGGCGCCTCGCAGACCCCCGAGGCGGCGCGGCTGCTGGCGCCCTTCGGGCTGACCCGGGAGGTCGCGCGCAGCGTGATCCTCATCGAGGACGGCCGCTGCTATCTGCGCTCGACGGCCTCGCTGCGCATCGCGCGCCGTCTCACCCGCCCGTGGCGCTGGCTGGCGGTCGGCCTGGTCGTGCCCGCGCCCGTCCGCGACGCCGTCTACCGGGCCGTGGCGGCGGTGCGGCACCGCCGCGCGGGCCGATCGAACGCGTGCGAGATTCCGCCGCCGGAGATCAGGGACAGGCTGATCTGACCCGCGAAATGACCACGGAAATGCCACGGAATGAACCACGGAACGAGCCACGGAAGGGGAGCCGAACGAAGGGCGTGAGTTTCGAACGAGGGCCGTGAGCTCCGAACGAGCCAGCGTCAGTTCCCCGAACGAACGCCGGCGGGAGCCCACCTGCCGTGAGGCAGGCGGGCTCCCGCGCAGCGCTTAGAACTGGAAGCGCAGGGCGATCTGCGCCGTCCGCGGGTCCAGCGTGGCGATGATCTTGTTGTAGTTCGCCCCGTTGGAGAGGAAGAAGTTGGTGACGGCGTTCGAGTTCAGGAGGTTGAACACGTCGGCCATCGCGGTCAGCCGGGTGCTGCCGAACGTGAACACCTTCTCGAACCGCAGGTCGAGGATCGTCGTCGTGTCGGACCGGTTGCTGTTGATGTCCTCGAGCAGGAACGTCTGAGTGCCGGCGTTCGGCAGGCTGGCCGAGATGACGCGGGTGTACGGGAAGCCGCTCTGCGCGCGCAGGTTGGCCGCCACCGCGAAGTCGTACTTGAAGGCGTAGCGACCCATCAGGCGCGCCTGCCAGTTCGTGCTCTTTTGACGGTTCGACACCTGCTGGTAGACGGACTGGTTCTGCGCGTAGCCGACGCCGAGCGGATCCGAGTTGAGCGGGCTCGTCGTCGCGCCCGTCGACCGGAGCTCGTTCCGCCACTGGTAGTCGAAGCTGCTGTCCAGGAACAGGCCCGAGCCGAAGCGCTTCTTGAACGCGAACTGCAGCGTGTCGTAGTTCGAGGCGCCGCCGCCAGGGATGTTCGTCACGACGTTCTGTACCTGGCCCTTGAGGGACGCCGGGATGTCCATCAGCGTGAACTGCTGCACCGTCGTGTTCGGGTCGCCGTACTGGCGGATCGTCACGTTGACGGTCGTCGGCACGGTGAACTGGCCTTCGCGCAGCACGTTGTAGGTCGTGAAATCGTTGCGCGTCATCTTGCGCACGTAGGCCACGCGGAACGACGACTCGCCCCAGAATTGCCGCTCCACCGAGAGGTCGATCTCGTCGGCGTACGGCGTCTTCAGGTTCGGGTCGAGCGTCGTCGAGGTGCCGCCCGCCGAACTCACGAGCGTGCCCAGCTCCTGGGGACCGTCGTAGATCCGGTTGCCGTTCACGTCCAGGAACTTGTACTGCTTGTAGTTCGTGCCGCCCGGGTTCACGTTCGAGAGGCGGTCGGCGAAGTTGAAGTAGAAGCGGCCCCAGAACGCCTTGAGGACGGTGTCGCCCTTGGGCGTCAGGTTGTAGCTCAGGCCCAGCCGCGGCGACACGGTGTTGCGCACGAGCAGCGTCTTGGCCGGCGTCGTGAGGTCCTGGAAGACCTCGGTCAGGATCGGCTTGCGGATCGAGGCCTCGTAGTGCGGCCGCTGGCGCTCGTAGCGCATGCCGAGCGTGATCGTCGCGCGGTCCATCGGGCTCCACCGGTCCTGCGCGTAGATGACGTGACGCATGTTGCGGTCGTCGTTGCCCGTCCAGGTCGAGCCGAACGAGTCGAACGTGTTGAAGTCGGTCAGCCGGACCTCGTCCACGGCGCCGGCCTTGTCCAGGTAGTAGATGGGGCCGGAGTTGCCGTTGTTGGTGAAGACCGACCGGTCGTCCTGCCACTCGAAGCCGAGCTTCAGGTCGTGGCTGCCCATCTTGTCGGGCACGAAGTAGGTCGCCTTCGCGTACATCTGCGGCTTGCTGCGGTCGGCGTTGAACGGACCGCCCGAGGTGCCCACGGCCCAGCCCGCGCCCGTCTGGTAGTTGGTCGCGGTGTCGATGCGCGGCGGATTGGCGTGGAAGTCGACCTTCGGCGCCATGGGCCAGCCGTAGCCGAAGAGTCCGACCTGCGCGTCGACGAACAGGCGGTTCGTCCAGACGCGCTGCCACTGGCCCTTGTAGAGCCACGACGCGCTGTCCTGCGCCAGCACGGCCTCGGGGCTCACGCTCGCCGACAGCCCGCGGCTCGGCTTCTGTTTGCGGCCCCACGAGTAGTAGCCGATGACCGTGTCGCGCGACGACAGCTTCGCCGTGCCCTTGAAGGTCACGTCGTCGAAGATCCCGAGGTCGGTCGCGATGTTCTGGTCGACGCCCGAAATCGCCTTGTTGATCTTGAAGTGGTTGTACGCCGCGTAGAACCACACCTTGTCGCGCTTGACGGGGCCGCCGAGCTCGGCGTGGCCCTCCCAGAAGATGAGGTTGGGCTGGCCCGTGAAGCCGCGGTCGGCGGTGGCGGTGTCGATGTTGTTGCCGACGAAGCTGCCGGGCTCGTACGAGATGTTCTCGAGGCCCTTGAACTGGTTGCCGCCGCTCTTGGTCGTCTGCACGACGGCCGAGCCCGGCGTGTTCATCTCAACGTCGCCCCCCGCCGCGCTGATCGAGATTTCGTCATTGACGAAGTAGTCCGGATACCAGCCGGCCGCGGCGTTGCCTTCGGTGGTGTCCACGCCTTCGTTGACGATCCGGTTCTGGCCGCGGATGCCGAAGCTCTCGTAGTTGGACTGCTGGCTCTTGTGGCTGCCGCCGACGTCGAAGCCGCGCATCCGGACGCCCGGGGCCTGGCCGAGCGTCGCCCAGAGGTCGGTCGACGTCGGGATGCCCACCAGCTTTTCGCCGCTGAACTCCGTGCTGACGCGGGTCGTGGTCGTGTCGACAATCGGCGACTCGCCGCTGACCGTGACGGTTTCCTGAAGGGAGGCGAGCTGCATCTGGGCGTCCACCGTCAGCGTCTTGCCGATCGGCAGCGTGATGCCCTCGCGCTTGAACGTGGAGAAGCCGGCGAGCTCGAAGACGACCGTGTAAGTGCCAGCGGGCAGGGCCGGCAGCAGGTACTTGCCGTTAGCTTCCGTGACCGTGGTCTGCGCCCCGATGAGCGCGGGCGACGTGACCGTGACCGTGACGCCCGGCAGGACGGCGCCCTGCGCGTCGGTCACGGTGCCGAGCAACCGGGCCTGCTCCATCTGCGCCCACGCCGGCGCCGCAGCGCCCACGAGTGCCGCGATTGCGAACACGGCCAGCGCGCGTCCGAGACGAGAATACATACTCTCCTCCTGCACCGTTACCTCGACTGCTTCCTGAGCGGCTCGTGCCGAAGTTGGACGAGTCGCAGAAAAGACAGCCACACCCCTCTGAGTGGATGCCCGCGGTTCAGCAAGTTTCATGCCTCGGCCCACGGCCGGAACGCCGACGCGCGGCACGGGTCCGCGCGATGGAATGTCCAGCATTTCCTCGCGACGCCTCGGCCGAGGGCCCGGCGCGTCGCAGGGCATTCGCTTCCTTGAATCGCCGCGATTCAGAAATCTGGAGCGGCCCACGTGTTCGCCACAGCCGTCGGGTATCAACTAGTACTGACACCCTGTATAGGACCGGCGTGGTTGAAGTCATACTACGGGGGAACAAAGGGCGAAGCACGGCGCGCCGCCCTCGAGCTGGACGAATGGACTATAATCACTTCGTCCAGAGTTGGCCGGGTCCGGCGGCCCGGGCGCCGACACCGACACCAGAGAGGGACCCCCAGGTGCACAGCTCCCGCGACGCGGCGGCGTTCCTGCCGCTCAAGCCCGACGTCTTCACCATCCTGCTCGTCCTCCTCGAGGGCGACGCGCACGGCTACCGCATGATCAAGGCCGCCGAGGAGCGCACCGGGCGAAAGGGGCAGCTGCAGCCGGGCGCGCTCTACCGCCTGCTCAAGCAGATGCTGGATCGCGACCTGGTCCGTGAGGTCGAGACGCCCGCCGGGCAGGCCGAGCGCGACGAGCGGCGGCGCTACTACCGGATCACGCGCCTCGGCCGCCAGGTGGCCGAAGCCGAGGCGGCGCGCATGGCTGAGCTCGTCAGCCTGTCGCGCAAACACCACCTGCTCAAGGAAGGGGAGCCGGCGTGAGCCGTCAGCCGCGCTCCGCCTTGGGCGTTCGCGCGTCCGTCCGGGCGTACGGCCTGGCCGTCCGGCTCTTCCCGGCGGGGTTCCGCGCGCAGTTCGGCGACGAGCTGGCGGAGGCGTTCGCGGAAGCCGCGCGCGAGCGCTACGCCCGCCACGGGCTGCGGGGACTGGCGCGGCTGTGGCTCGAGACGGCGGCGGACCTGACGGTGCACGCGGGCGGCCCGCGCTTGGCCGCGTGGCGCGGGCGCGACCCCGGCCTGTCGCTCCGCGACGAGAGGCGGACGGCGCGGCGCGCGCGACCGGTCATTCGAGACGTGCGGGGAGGGGCAGGCATGCTGGAGACGCTCAGGCAGGACGTGCGGTTTGCGGTGCGGACGCTCGTGAAGGCCCCCGGGTTCACGGCCGCCGTCGTCGCGACGATCGCCCTCGGCGTCGGCGCCACGACCGCGATCTTCACCGTGGTCAACGGCATCGTGCTGCGGCCGCTCCCGTTCCCCGGCTCCGAGCGCGTGGTGATGATCTGCGAGACGAACCCGCGGACCAGCTGGTGCGGCGCGTCACCGCTCAACATGGCGGACCTGGCGCGCGAGAGCCGCACGCTGGACTCGGCCGGCGTGGGGCGCGGCGAACCGCTCATCGCGCAGATCGGCGGCGAGTCGTTCGGCGTGCGCGGCGGGATCGCGAGTCCCGGCTTCTTCCGCGTGCTGCGCATCACGCCCGCGCTCGGACGGCTGATCGAGGACCGCGACATGGATCGCGGCGCCAACCACGTGGCGGTCGTGAGCGAAGCGTTCTGGCGGAGCCGTCTCGGGGCGGACCCGTCGGTGATCGGGCGCGCCATCACGGTCGACGGCCAGGCGCTGACGATCATCGGCGTGCTGCCGCCCGACGTGTTCATTCCGATCTACAGCGGTCGCGATCTCTGGAGACCGCTGACGGCCAGCATCGACAACGTCGACAACCGGGCCTGGCGGGGGTTCGTGCCGCTCGGCCGCATCAAGGCGGGGGAGACCGTCGCGTCGGCCACCGCCGAGCTGACGGCGCTGCACGAGCAGCTCGTGCAGGCCTATCCCGAGGCGAACAAGGACTGGGGCCTCCGGCTCGAGGGCCTGCGAAACCACCTCATCGGGCCGGTGAGCCGGACGCTGTGGATCTTCCTGGGCGCGGTCGGCTTCGTGCTGCTCATCGCGTGCGCGAACGTGGCGAGCCTGCTGCTGGTGCGCGCGACGGGCCGCGCGCGGGAGTTCGCCGTGCGCGCGTCGCTCGGCGCCGGACGGCGGCGCCTCGTGCGGCAGCTCCTGACCGAAAGCCTCGTGGTCTCCCTCCTGGGCGGCGCGTGCGGCCTGGCGCTGGCCGTCTGGGCGACGCGCGCGTTCGTGTCGCTGGCGCCGGCCAGCATCCCGCGGCTCGGCGAGGTCGGGATCGACGGGCGGGTGGCGCTCTTCGCGTTCCTGCTGTCGACGGCCACGGCCGTCCTCTTCGGCTTCGCGCCGGCGCGGCACGCGTCGAAGACGGATTTGAGCGGCACGTTGAAGGGCCTCCGCGTCGCGGGCGGTGACGCCCGGTTGCGCGCGGCGTTCGTCGTGGTCGAGCTGGCGCTGGCCTTGGTGCTGCTCGTCGGCGCCGGCCTGCTGATGCGCAGCTTCGGAAGCCTGCTGGCGTGGGACCCCGGGTTCTCCCCGGAGGGCGTCACGTTCTCGTTCATGCTTCCGCCCCGCGACGTCTACCCCGACGGCCAGGCCGTGGGGGCGATGCAGCGCGTCCGCGACGAGGCTGCGACGGTGCCGGGCGTCGAGGGCGCGGCGATCGCGTCCGGCGGTCCGCTCTTCCCGGGCGGTGACGGCACGTACGCGATGTCCATCGACGACCGGCCGCCGATGAGCCCCGACGAGGGCCCGCCGGTCGAGTACTACAACATCGACCCGTACTACTTCCGTACGCTGGGCGTGAAGATCGTGCGCGGACGCGACCTCTCCACGGCCGACACGTTCGGCGCGGCGCCCGTGGCGGTGGTGAACGAGTCGCTCGTCCGGCGGTATTTTCCCAACGAGGATCCGCTCGGCCACCGCGTCACGGTGAGCGACCACTCGGCGGAGATCGTGGGCGTCGTCGCCGACGTCGCGCCATTCTATCCGGACCAGCCGGTGCGGCCGCTCATCTACTGGCCCACGGATCAGTTCAGACGCGGCACCGGGTACCTCATCGTGCGCGCGCGGCCGGGCGTCGGGGGAATTGAGAAGGCTGTGCGCGCGCGTGCGGCGGCCGTCGATCCGCGGATCCAGCTCTCGGCGTTCGTCGACCTGGAATCCGCCGTCGGGAGCAACCTCGTCGGCCCGCGCTTCAACATGCTGCTCGTGGGCGTCTTCGCGCTCGTGGCCGTGCTGCTCGCGGCCATCGGCGTCTACGGCGTCGTCGCCTACTCGGTGGCGAGCCGGACGCGGGAGATCGGCGTGCGCGTCGCGCTCGGGGCCACACCGGACGGGATCGTGCGGCAGGTCGTCCGCGGCGGTCTGGGGCTCGCCGCGGTCGGGCTCGTCGTCGGCCTGGCGGGCGCGGTGGCCCTCGGCCGCCTGATCGCGAGCCTGCTGTACGGTCTGCCGTCCACCGACTCGCTGGCGCTCGCCGGCGCGGCGGCGGTCTTCGCCCTCGTGACGCTCGTCGCCTGCTGGGTGCCGGCGCGCCGGGCAGCCCGGGTCGATCCGATCGTCGCGCTGCGCGTCGAGTAGGGCCGCCGCCTGCCGTTGCGCCGTGCTGGGTGCCGGCGCGCCGGGCGACGCGCGTGGATTCGATGGCGACGCCCGGAATGGAGTGAAGGGGACGGCCCCGGCCCGCGTGGGCGTCGGTCCCCGGCGGGACTGGCGCGCGGGCCGGGACGTGGGTCGGGACTAGAAGAGCGGCTTGTCGGGCTCGGCCGGGAACGACGGGACCATCGGCTCGGGCATCGCCGGCGCGGGCGGCGCCACGACG
>JAHECP010000133.1 GCA_024641665.1 Acidobacteriota bacterium | reverse complement strand
CGCACCTCCCGCGTCCCCGAGGCCGCCGCCGCTGCCGGCCCTGCCGGCGCCGCCGGCCCCCGTCATCTCCGAGACCGATCTGCGCATCCAGGCGCTCGGTACGTTGATGGACACGGATGCCGATCGCGTGATTCCGATCCTCAAGGACATCGTCCTGAAGGAGACGAACGTGGACGAGGCACGGCGCGCGCTGTTCGTGCTGGCGCAGTCGCGGCGGGCCGACGCGCAGTCGACCGTCGTGCAGGTGGCGAAGGACGGGCCGGAGCCGATCCGCGTGGCCGCCGTCCGCGAGCTGGGGCGCTTCGGCGGTCCCGGCGTGGACCAGCAGCTGCTCGTCGTCTACGACGGCGGCACGTCGCGCGTGAAACTGCAGGTCGTGCACGCGCTCGGGTCGCGGGGCGGCACCGGCGCGCTCGAGCAGATCGTGCTCAAGGAGCCGAACGTCGAGCTGCGTGACTCGGCCATCCGGATGCTCGGCCGCGCCGGCGGGCGCATCCAGCTCCAGACGCTGTACCGGCGCGCCGGATCGTTCGACATGAAGGAGGCGCTCGTCACGGCGCTCTTCAACGCGTCGGCCGACGACGAGCTGATCCGGATTGCGAAGTCCGACCCGAGCGAGGCGGTGCGCACGCTGGCGATCGACCGGCTGCGCCTGCTCGACACCGACAAGGCCCGCGCCTTCCTCCGGACCCTGAAATAGCCGCGCGGCGGCCCGCCCGGAGCCGCCGCCTCGACGCCGCGCCTGCGTTTGTAGTAGAAGAGGGCGGGCGTCCCGCGTGTCGTGTCCCGCCAGCGGTCCGCCCGGCCACCGGAGGAGCGATGACTCGGCACGCGGCCACGTCGTTGAACCTGTCGTCGATCGTCGAGCACCATGCGGCGCAGACGCCCGACCGGCTCGCCGTCGTCTTCGACGACCGGCATTTCACCTACGGGCAGCTGAACGCGCTGGCGAGCCAGGTGGCGAACGGCCTGGTGGCGATCGGCATCCAGCCCGGCGACCACGTGGCACTCGCCTGCCCGAACCTGCCGTTCTTCCCGATCGCGTACTTCGGTATCCTCAAGGCCGGCGCCGTGGTGGTGCCGCTCAACGTCCTGTTCAAGCCGCGCGAGATCGCGTACCACCTGCGGGACAGCGACGCCCGGGCGCTGCTCGTCTTCGAGGGCACGGCGGAGTTGCCGATGGCCCGGATGGCGCGCGAGGCGTGCGACCAGGTGCCGGGCTGCGCCGACCTCGTGGTGATGACGGCGGACCCGGCGGCCGGCGCGCCCGTGGAGCGCGCGCGGACGATCTGGCAGCTCGTCGCCGGGCAGCCGTCGCGCTTCGAGACCCGCGCCACGCACCCGGACGACACCGCGGTGATCCTGTATACCTCGGGCACGACGGGCCAGCCGAAGGGCGCCGAGCTCACGCACTTCAACGTCTGGATGAACGGCGCGATCTCCCGCGATCTGATGGCGCCCATGATCGATCCGCGCGTGGACGGGCACAACGTCTCCCTCATCACGCTGCCGCTGTTCCACTCGACGGGCCAGGTCGCGCAGATGGTCGCCAGCCTGATCGGCGGCTTCGCCATCACCCTGGTGCCGCGCTTCGATCCGGCCACCGTCCTCGCGGTCATCGAGCGCGACGGCGCCAACTTCTGGATCGGCGTGCCCACGATGTACTGGTCGCTCCTGGAGCACGTGAGAGCGAAGCAGCTCGATCCGTCGCCGTTCAGGCAGCACCTGCGTCTGTGCCTGTCGGGCGGCGCGCCGATGCCCGTCGCCATCATGCAGGACTTCGAGCGGGTGTTCGGCGTGCGCGTGCTCGAAGGCTACGGCCTGTCCGAGACGTCTCCGGTGGCGGCGTTCAACCACCTCCAGCGGCCGTCGAAGCCGGGCACGGTCGGCCAGCCCCTGCACGGCGTCGAGATCCGATGCGTGGACGACCATGACCGGCCCGTGCCGGCGGGGGAGCCCGGGGAGGTCGTGATCCGCGGCCACAACGTGATGAAGGGGTACTACAAGCGGCCCGAGGCGACCGAGGAGGCCATGCGCAACGGCTGGTTTCACACGGGCGACATCGGCACGGTCGATGCCGAGGGCTACCTGTCGATCGTGGACCGCAAGAAGGACATGATCCTGCGCGGCGGGATGAACGTGTACCCGCGCGAGCTGGAAGAGACGCTCCTCACGCACCCGGCCGTCTCGCTCGCCGCGGTCATCGGCGTGCCGGACGACCGCCTCGGCGAGGAAATCATGGCCATCGTCGTGCGCAAGCCCGGCGCCGAGCTGACCGAGGCCGAGCTCGTCGCCTGGTGCAAGGCGCAGTTCGCCGCCTACAAGTACCCGCGCCGGATCGAGTTCCGCGATCGCCTGCCGATTGGGCCGACGGGCAAGATCCTCAAGCGCGAGCTGAAGGCGGAACCCACGTCATGACGCCCGCCGCCGACGCGCCGCTCGTGTTGGTCGTCGAGGACTACGAGGACGCACGGGAGATGTACGCCGCGTACCTGCGGCTGGACGGGTTCCGCGTGGAGGAGGCCGGCGACGGGGCCGAGGCGGTGCGCCTGGCCGTCGCCCTCGCGCCCGACGCGATCGTCATGGACCTCAGTCTGCCGGTTGTCGACGGCTTCGAGACGATCCGGCGCCTTCGGGCGGAGCCCGGCACGCACGGCATCCCCATCGTCGCGCTGAGCGGGTTCGCGCCCGCGAAGACGGACGACGCCGGCTGGGATGCGTTCGTCGCGAAGCCGTGCATGCCCCACGAGCTGATTGGTGCGGTGCGGAGCGTGCTGGCGGGCGGGCCGGCCGGCCGGCTCAGTCGATCGTGAACTCGAAGCAGCCGGGCGTCACGAGCAGCCGGCGGGCGTCCGGAAAGAAGAGGCTGTTGGGCGACAGGAGCCCGGCGCCGCGGAACTGCACGGTGCGGATCTTGTCGCCCGTCGCGTCGTACACGTAGGTGTAGGGCACCGTCAGTGCGATCCACAGACGGCCGGCGGGATCGACGGCCGCCGTCCTGACCGTCGGCGGCACGAGCGGCAGCTCGCCGCCGGGATCCACCCGCCGTCGCGGCCACGTGGTGGGCAGGTTCTGAATGACCGGGTCCACCTCCGGCCCCTCGATGTGGCGCTCGTAGAGCAGCTGCCCGTTCTGCGCGTACCGCCGGAACAGCGGCACGCCCGCCTGGAACACGAAGTAGAACCCGCCCGACGGCACGGCCAGCGGCAGTCCCGCGTTGAGCGCGAGCTTCAGGTCGCGGTCCTCGTCGTGCCCGGTGTCGCGCAGGCGGCCAATGGAGCGGAACGCGCGGCCCGACAGCGTGTACTCCGTGATGAGCGAGCCGCTCTCCGGTTCGCTGACAAGGATGCCGCGGCCGGTGTACGCGAGCGAGCCGACGCCGCTCAGCACGACGTTGCCCAGCGTCACGCGCGGCGCGGCGCGGCCGGGCAGCGAGAAGCCGCCGATTCGCAGCCCGTCGGGCCTGAAGATCTGGATGCGCTCGACGCCGTTCGGCGCGTCGGCGACGACGAACGTGCCGTTGGGCTCGAGGTCGAAGGCGGTCGGGTCGAGGATGCGCCCTGTCTCGACGCCGATGCTGACGATCTTCTGCGCCGCGGTGGCGTCCGCGTCCACCTGGTAGACGGCATGCGCGCGGCGATCGAAGACGAAGAAGCGCCCCTCACGGTCCTCGGCGAACCCGAACGGCTCCCGGAACGCGCCGGCGATGTGGGCGGGCAGGCCGCCGGTCGCCTCGAACACCTGCACCCGCGCCCGGCCCGCTGCGGGTGCGCCGGCGGCGGCGGCGACGGCGAGCACGGCGAGCAGGCGGCGGTTGCGGGTCATGAGACCTCCGCGCAGGACCCCGGGCGCGGGCGCGTCAGCGAGGCCGCGCACCGCGCGGCCCGCGAGGGAGCGGAGCGGGGCGAAGGGGCCCCCGCGAGCGACCGAGCCGGGGTGTGGGGCAGAGCCCCACGTTAGTCAGTAGCGGGCGATGTCGCGAATCGCCTGCAGCACGGTGGCCGTCTGCGGCAGGATCACCTCTTCGAGGTCGGGGCAGTAGGCGACCGGCGTGTCGAGCGCCGCCACGCGCCGCACCGGCGCGTCGAGGTGCTCGAACAGCTCGTCGGCGATCCGGGCGGCGAGCTCGGCGCCGAACCCGCACGTCAACTGGTCCTCGTGCGCGATGATCACGCGATTGGTGCGGCTGACGGCCTCCAGGATCCCGTGCCAGTCGAACGGCGCGATGGTGCGCAGGTCCACCACCATCACGCTGATGCCGTCCTTCTCGGCCTGCTGGGCCGCGAGCAGGCTGCGCTGCACGAGCGCGCCCCACGTGATGACGGCCACGTCGGTGCCCTCGCGGCGCACCGCCGACCGGCCGAACGGCACCATGTAGTCGGCGCCGGGATACGGGGCCTTGTTGTAGGTCTGCCGGTACAGGTGCTTGTGCTCCAGGAACATCACCGGGTCCTCGCAGCGGATGGCGGTGCGCAGCAGCCCGGCGGCGTCCTGGGCGGTCGACGGGAATGCGATGCGGATGCCGGGACAGTGCGCGAAGATGCTCTCGCCGGACTGGCTGTGGTACGGCGCGCCGCCGCGCAGGTACCCGCCAATCGCGGTGCGCACCACCATCGGGCACGCCCAGGCGTTGTTCGACCGGTAGCGCAGCATGGACATCTCGTCGCGCAGCTGCATCATGGCCGGCCAGATGTAGTCGAAGAACTGGATCTCGACGACGGGCTTCAGCCCGCGCGTCGCCTGACCGATGGCGCGGCCGATGATGTTGGCTTCGGCGAGCGGGGAGTTGAACACCCGTTCGCTGCCGAAGACGCGCTGCAGGCCGTGCGTGACCTTGAACACGCCGCCCTTGCCCGGCACCGCGTCGAGGTTCGCCTCGATGCTGCAGTCCGCCACGTCCTCTCCGAAGACGACGATGCGCGGGTCGCGGGTCATCTCGTCCTGGAGCACGCGGTTAATCGCCGCCACCATCGTGTCCGGCTTGCCGTCCGGCTGGGCGGCGGTGTCGAACGCGCCCGACGTCGGGTCCGCGTCGGGCGAGTAGACGTACAGGGCGACCGAGTCAGGCGACGGCTTCGCGGCCTTCACCGCCGCCTCGGCGGCCGTCGCGACCTCGGCGTCGATCTCGGCCGCGATCGCGGACAGGTCCGCATCGGTGGCCAGCTCCTCGGACAGCAGGAACGCCCGCAAGCGCGCGATCGGATCGCGGGACGCCTCCTCGGACCGCTGCTCGGCCGTCTTGTAGAGCCGCTCGTCGTCGGAGAGCGAGTGCGAGTACGGCCGCACGACCGTGGCGTGCACGAGCGCCGGACCCTTTCGCGCTCGGGCGTAGGCCACCGCCTCGCGCATCGCGCCGTAACTCTGGACCGCGTCGGTGCCGTCCACCTCGACGACGTGCAGGTGCGGGAACGACCTGACGAGCGCCGCGACGTTGCCGCCCGCCGTCTGGACGCTCACCGGCACCGAGATCGCATAGCCGTTGTCCTCGACCAGGTAGACGACCGGCAGGCGCTTGTTGCACGCCGTGTTGAGCGACTCCCAGAACTCGCCTTCGCTCGTCGTGCCGTCGCCGAGTGACACGTACACCACCTCGTCCGTCCGGAAGCGCGCCCCGGCGGCGTCGAGCCCGTCGAGCCCGGCGTAGATCGCGCCGGCCTCGGCGCACCCGACCGCCTGCAGGCACTGCGTGCCGGTCGGGCTCGACTGCGACACGATGTGCAGCGCGCGGTGGCCCCAGTGCGACGGCATCTGGCGGCCGCCCGAGCTGGGGTCGTCCTTCGCCCCCACCGCCGCGAGGAACATCTCGAGCGGCGTGACGCCGAGCGCGAGGCAGAGGGCGCGGTCGCGGTAGTACGGGTAGAACCAGTCGTAGCCCGGCTTGAGCGCGAGCCCCGCGGCCGCGAGGATGGCCTCGTGCCCCGCGCCGCTGATCTGGAAGAAGATCAGGCTCTGGTTCTTCAGCTGGATTTCCTTGTCGTCCACGCGCCGCGACAGCAGCATCGTCCGGTAGAGTCGGAGGAGCTGGTCGGCCGACAAGCCTTCGTAGGTCTTGCCACGCTCGCGCGGCGCGCGAGCCACCTCGCCGTTCTTCACAGCCGGACCCTTCATGCGGGCGATCCCCCTCGAGTGCGTGGTGGAATGTGCCGTGAGGCCTCGGGGATTATATCATCCGGGAGGTGCGCGACCCCCGCGCCGGCCGGCGGCGGGTGGGTCGGGCCTCCGCGCGGTTCCACGGTATAATCCAGGAAATTCAGCGGTTCACGGCTCCAGAGGACCTGAGCATGGCGGAGAACCGGGCGGTCAGCCTGTATCGATGGGACGAACTCGAGCTCGAGAAGGTCACCGAGATGATCTCGCGCAAGATCGTGACCGGCGCGCGCGAGATGATCGCGCAGATCTACCTCAAGAAGGGCGCGCTCGTGCCGATGCACACGCACGAGAGCGAGCAGATCACCTACGTGCTGCAGGGGGCGCTGCGGTTCCTCATCGGCGGCGAGGAGATCACGGTGCGCGAGGGCGAGATCCTGCACATCCCGTCGTGGATCGAGCACCAGGCCGAGGCGCTCGACGACACGTTCGAGCTCGATGTCTTCAGCCCGATCCGCCAGGACTGGCTGGACAAGACCGACGACTACTTCAGGCGCTGAACGCGGGATGGACGCGGGGCTGGCGGACAAGGTCGCGCTGGTGACGGCGGCCAGCAAGGGGCTGGGCCGGGCGTCGGCCGAGGCGCTCGCGCGCGAGGGCGCGCGCGTGGCGATCTGCGCGCGCGACGTGGTTCGGTTGAGCCGCGCGGCGGTGCCTCACTTGCGCCGGCGCGGCCGCGGGCGCATCATCAACATCACGTCGGTGTCCGTGAAGCCGCCCGTCGCGTCGCGAGGGCGGCGCGGCGATCGGTGACCGTGGCGGCTGCGGCCGCCCTGATGCGAAGGACTCACCCATGACGTCTCTCGTAATCGTCGTCGGGCTGGTGGCGGTGCTGGTGTTCTGGGCGATTGCCGTCTACAACCGCCTCATCGGCCTGCGCAACCAGACCCAGAACGGCTGGCGCCAGATCGACGTGCAGCTCAAGCGCCGGCACGACCTCATTCCCAACCTGGTGAACACCGTGAAGGGCGTGATGGGGTTCGAGCGCGACACGCTCACCAAGGTGGTGGAAGCCCGTGCGCGGGCCGTGTCGGCCACCGGGCCCGCCGACGCGGGACGCAAGGAGGGCGAGCTGACCCAGGCCCTCGGCCGCCTGTTCGCCTTGGCCGAGAACTACCCGCAGCTCAAGTCGAACGAGAACGTGAAGGCGCTGCAGGAGGAGCTGACCACCACCGAGAACAAGATCTCCTTCGCGCGGCAGTTCTACAACGACATCGCCACCAAGTTCAACACGGCGCAGCAGACCTTCCCGTCGAACATGATGGCCTCGACCTTCGGCTTCACGCCGGCGGAGCTCTTCGAGATCGAGGAGCCGTCCGACCGCGCCGTGCCGACCGTCGACCTGTCGCTGAAGTAGCCGGCCGCGCGGCCCCTGGCCCCTGGCCTCCGGCCTCCGATCCCGGCCCCGAACCATGAACCTCCTCGAGCAGCAGGCATCGAACCGCCGGCGCACGGTCCTCGTGATGGGCGTGTTCGTCGTGTTCTTCGTGCTCCTGGGCCTGGGCTTCGACGCCTTCATGATGGGCAGTCGCCACGGCTTCGTGCCGATTGGCGGGCTCGTCGCGCTGGGCTTCGGCTCGGCGTCGGCGGGCGTCAGCTACTTCCACGGCGACAAGGCCGTGCTCGGCTCCACCCACGCCGTGCCGCTGCTGGAGCTGACCGAACGCGCCAGCGAGGCGGACAGGCTCAAGTTCCGCCAGCTCCAGAACGTGGTGGACGAGATGGCCATCGCGTCCGGGCTGCCGCGCCCGCGCGTCTACGTCGTGCCCGACGAGGACCCCAACGCGTTCGCCACCGGCCGCGATCCCGAGCACGCGTCGATCGCCGTCACGCGCGGACTGCTCGACGCGCTCGACCGCGACGAGCTGCAGGCCGTCGTGGCGCACGAGATGAGCCACATCCGCAACTACGACATCCGGCTCATGATGATCATCGCCGCGCTGGTCGGCGCCGTGGCGCTCCTCGCGGACTGGTCCCGGCGCATGATGTGGTTCGGCGGCGTCGGCGGCGGCCGGCGCGGCCGGGACCGGGACGGCGGGGGCGGCGTCGTCATGGCGATCGCGCTTGTCGCCTGGATCGTCGCCGTGATCCTGGCCCCGATCGCCGCGCAGATGCTGGCTATGGCCGTGTCCCGCCAGCGCGAGTACCTGGCCGACGCCTCCGGCGCCGAGCTCACGCGAAACCCCGGCGCGCTCGCCGACGCGCTCGAGCACATCGAGGCGCACGCCGAACCGACCAAGTCCATCAAGCAAGGCGCCGCCCACCTCTGCATCGCGGACCCGCTCGGCAAGCAGGTGGGGCTGAAGGAAGGGTTCTGGTCGGACGTGTTCGCCACGCACCCGCCCATGGCGAAGCGCATCGCGATCCTCAGGCAGATGGCGTATCAGCCGACCCGGACGGCGTAGCGGCTCCGCCGGCGTCCCGTCGCCAAGGCCGCGCACGGCGCGGCCCGCGAGGGAGCGGCCGCCTTCGCGCGTGGCGCTTCGGCGGGCCAAGGCGCGGGGCGATGTGGGTCCAGTGAGCGAGGGAGTGGAGTGGGCGTTGGGTCCCACGCAACGACCGAGCCAGGCGGGGTGCATGGGGTCCCCGCCGATCCAAACGAAGACCGAGCCGGGGTGTGGGGCGGAGCCCCACATGGCTAGGAGCGTGTCCGAGTAACCGCGAAACGGGTCATTTCAGGGGATAGCGAAACCCCTCCCGACCTGTCGATCGTCGATCCTGGCGCATTCTGTGAGGTCGGTTTTTCGCGCATCGGATTACTCGGACAGATTCCTAGTGGATGCGCCGGGTCCAGTCGTCGCGACGTCCGCCCGCGTGCACGTCGAACTTGCGGCGCAGCCGCGCCATCTTCCAGCGCAGGTAGCGGTACTTCACCTCGGCGACGATGCCCTTGGTGCCGCGCAGGTACAGGTAACCCACCACGAGCCCGCCGAGATGCGCGGTGTGCGCGACCGACCCGCCCCCACCGGCCCCGACCGACGCCATGAAGGTCAGCACGCCCATGAGGATCACGAAGTACTTGGCCGGGATCGGGAACAACAGGAACATCAGGATCGGACGGTCGGGGTAGTGCAGCGCGAAGGCCAGCAGCAGGCCGTAGATCGCGCCCGAGGCGCCGATCGTCACCCCGTAGTAGATCTGCGCGGCTCCGGGCAGCGGCAGCACCGACCACGCGAGCGTCGTCGCCGCGGCCCCCAGGCCGGTGATGGCGTAGAAACGCAGGAAGAACCGCGTGCCCCACAGGCGCTCCAGCTCCACGCCGAACATCCAGAGCGCAAGCATGTTGAACAGGATGTGCATCGTGCCGCCGTGCACGAACAGGTACGTGACCGGCTGCCAGATCCACAGCCGGTCGAACACGGCCGGCGGCTCGAGCCCGAGCAGCAGCACGAGGCTCGGGAAGAGCCACGTCAGCATGTAGACGGCGACGTTGGCCCAGATGAGGGCCTTCACGGCGGGCGAGATCGGGCCCGGACCGAACGAGTAGGACACGGACGAAGCGTATCGAGGATAGCGACGCATCGGCTGAGTCAGGAAGCGACGGGACCTGTCATCGTACCACACTCGCCCGGGCCGGACCGGGCGGTGTCAGACCGCGGCGGGGGGAGCCGCCGTGCGCGCGCGGGCCGGGAGCGGGAGGCCGCACAGCGCCCCGACGAGCGGCACGGCCGATACCCACATCAGCGCCGCCTCGAGGCCGATACGGTCGGCCAGCAGCCCGACGAGCGGCACCGCGACGCCGGCCGTGCCCCACGCCACGCCCATCATGAGCGACGCCACGGTCCCCGCGCTCACCGGCGCCAGCATCTGCCCGAAGCTGACGTTGACCGGCTGTGTGGCGAGGAGGAAGAAGCCGCCCACCGCGATCACGACGACGAACCACGCACCTGAGAGCAACGGCGCGGCGACGAGGAACGGCGCGCTGGCGGCGAGCGACAGCACGATCACCCGCCGGGGGCCGAACCGATCGGCCGCCGCCCCGCCGAGAAACCCTCCCACGCTGCTCGCGAGCAGGTACAACGCGAACGCCGACGCCGCCTCCGCCACGCTCATGCCGCGGCCGGTCAGCAGCACCGGGACGTAGGTCGTCAGGCTGAGGCCGGTGATCGTGCGCAGCACCGCGATCGCGTAGAGCAGCGCGAGCGGGCGCGCGTACGGCCGCAGGGCGCGCACGCCGCGCCCGTTGCCGTCGGGCTCGGGCGCCACCGAGGGCGCCCGCCGGAGGAAGAAGGCGAGCACCAGCAGACCCGGGATTGCCATCACCGGCGTCCACCGGAGCCCGAGCCATTCGGTGAGCGGCGCGAAGAACAGCGGGCCGAGCGAGAAGCCCAGGGTGCCGCCCGTGATGTACACCGACATCGCGAGGCCGGGCCGCGGGCCGCCGAGCCGGTGCGTCGCCACGGCCGCGGGCGGATGGAAAGCCGCCGTGCCGAGACCGCCCGCGACGAGCAGCGCGGCGAGCATCGCGGTCGAGCCGGACAGCCCGATGAGGCTCAGCATGACGACCGCGACGACCGGGCCGATCGTGAGGAGCACGCGCGGCCGCCAGCGGTCGGCCAGGCGGCCGAAGCCGAGCTGCGACACCGACGCCGCCACCTGGAAGAGCATCGCCAGCGTGCCGGCGGCGGCGAGCGACAGACCGAGCCGCGGGATCAGCAGCGGAAGGAGCGGCGCGTAGATGTTCGCGTAGCCGTCGACCACCAGGTGCGCCGCGGCGAGCAGCAGGAGGGTCGGCGGCAGAGCCGTGAGCGCGCGGGCTCGCATGAAGAGCACCTCTGCGGGACGGTGTCGATCAGGCGCGGCCGGCCGACGGCGCGAAGCGGCTCACCACGCGGCGGAAGGCCTGGTCCAGCTCCTCGAGGCGGAGGAGCCGGGCGCTGACGATCAGCACGAGCACCCCGACCCCGATCGCGCTGAACACGCGGGTGGCCTTGAACAGGAGGCCGCCGCCGGGCAGCGGTCCGTGCAGCCAGACCTCGGTCGCGTAGGCGGCGGCGCCCATGACGAGCGAGGCGACGACGATCTTGCCGAGCGCAACCGCCACGCGCCGTCCTTCCAGCCCGTTCAGACGCCGCGACAGCAGCCACAGCAGCATCGACGCGTTGAAGATCGCCGCGAGCGCCGTGCCGAGCGCCAGGCCTCGATAGCCGATCACGCGCACCAGCGTCACGTTGAGCACGAGGTTGACCATCACCGACGCCACACTCACGAGGACCGGCGTGCGGCTGTCGCGGAGCGCGTAGAACGCCGGGGACGCCAGCTTCACCGCCGAGTACCCGAGCAGCCCCGGCGCGTAGAACATGAGCGCCGCCGCCGTCGGGCCCGTGCTGTGGTCGAGCGCGAACCGTCCCCGCTCGAACAAGAGCGCCACGACGGGCGAGGCGAGCGCCACCAGCCCGACGGTCGCCGGCACGTTCAGCATCAGCATCATCCGGAGCCCGCTCGAGAGCGTGCGTCGCATGCCGGCGAGGTCGTCCGCCGCCGCGTGCCGCGCCAGCTCCGGCAGCGCGGCCGTCGCGATCGAGACGCCGAACAGCCCGATCGGCAGGTACATCAGGCGAAACGCGTAGTTCAGCCACGAGACCGCGCCGGTGCCCTGGCCGGTCGCCAGAACCGTGTTGACGACGACGTTGATCTGCACGGCCGCGAGGCCGAGCGTCCCCGGCCCCATGAGCAGCATGATCTCCCGCAGACCTTCATCCTTCGGGTCCAGCCGGAAGTGGAACCGGTAGCCCTCGTGCCGCAGGACCGGCCACTGGATGAGAATCTGGCCGAGACCGCCGAGCAGCGCCCCGATGGCGATGGCCGCGATCGGCGGCAGGCCCAGCGGTTCCATGAACGGGACCAGCAGGAACGCGGCCGCGATCGTGGCGACGTTGAACATCGCCGGCGACAGCGCGGGCACGAAGAAGCGGCGGAGCGAGTTCAGCATCCCCATCACGGCCACTGCCACCGCCACCGTGGTGAGGAAGGGCAGCATGATCCGTGTGAGGAGGATCGTCAGCTCGAGCTTGTCCGGCACCGACGCGTAGTCGGCGGCCAGCAGGTGCACGAGGGGCCGCGCGAAGACGATGCCGGCGAGCGCCAGCCCGCCCGTCACGAGGAGCAGCGTCGAGATGACGAGGCTGCCGAGCCGCCACGCCTCGTCCTTGCCCTTCGTCGTCAGATATCGCGTGAAGGTGGGGACGAACGCCGCGCTCATCGCGCCTTCGGCGAAGAGATCGCGGACGAGGTTGGGGATCCGGAACGCCACGAAGAAGGCGTCCATCGAGTCGCCGGCGCCGAAGAGGGCGGCCAGCACCAGCTCGCGTGCCACGCCCAGCACCCGACTGGTCATGGTGGCGGCGCCGACGAGCCCTGCGGAGCGGGCGAGGCGGGTGCTCATGGGTGACCGGCGGGCGGAACGGCCGGCCGGCCGCCGACACGCCGGATGGCCGTGCGAGCCGGAACCGTGGGCGCGGGAGGGGATGGCCGACCGGGCATGGCAACCGTGCCAGCCTACCATACGCCCGGGACCGCGCGCAGCACCGCGTGCCCGGCCGTTCGCGTCCGGACGGCGCGCCAAACCCGGGATCGCGCGGTCGGCCTGGTACCGCGCGACGGGCCGCCAGGAAGAAAAAGAGGTCCCGCGGTCGCCCGCGGGACCTCCCTGGAGGATGGATGAGAGGCTCTTTCGTGCCTTCTAAACCGTTAGACGGACGCGCGCGGAAAAAGTTTGCACCGCCCGCGCGCGCCGGCGTCTACTGCGAGGTATCGCTCAGCTTGCGCCGCACGGCGTCGTTCACCGCCCGCCCGTCCACGGTCAGGCCGGCGAGCCTGGGCATCACCGCCTTCATGACCCGGCCGAGGTCCTTCATGCCGGTGGCGCCCGTCTCGGCCATCGCGTCGGCGATGGCGCGTTCGATGACCGCCGGATCCGCCGCCGGGGGGAGGTAGGTTTCGAGCACGCCGATCTCGGCCTCCTCGCGGTCGGCCAGATCCGTCCGCCCGCCGCGCCGGAACTGCTCGATCGAATCGCGGCGCTGCTTGACGAGCCCCGCGACGACCTGCCGCTCCTCGGCGTCATCGAGCGGCCGGCCCCGCTCCACCTCGCGGTTGACCAGCGCCGTCTTCAGCAGGCGCAGCGGCGCCAGGCGGGTCTGGTCCCGGGCCTTCATGGCCGCTGCGATGTCCCGTGCCACGTCGTTTGCGATGGTCATGGTCGTACCTCGTTCCGGGTGCGGGTGCCGGCCAGGCCGCCCCGCGCGGAGCGTCACCGGTCGTAGTCGTCGTCGCCGAGCGTGACGTGCCAGCGGTCGGTCTGCTCGTAGAACGACGCGGGCACGTCCATCGCGTTGACCTTGACGATCAGCTCCAGCGACGACTTGATCGGGAAGTAGCCCGCCCGCCGCAGCTGGCGTCGAAACCCGGCGTGCAGCGCGAAGCAGCGGACCTTGTCGGAGTCGGCCGCCCGCGCCTCACGATCCACCCAGCCGAGCAGCGTCTGCAGGCCCTGCTCGTCGTCGGGGTCCACGAGGAAGTCCACGATCAGCGTGACGCGCCCGAGCGGTTCGTGGATGTGCCGGTACACCACGTAGCCCGCGTCCTGATCGCCCCGCCGGATGGTGGCGATGGTGTAGCGTGCGTGTGGCGGCGTCGCGAATTTCCACGTGAGATACGCGGCGTCCCGCCGCACGGCCAGATCGAACTTCGGCGCGATCCGCTCCCAGAGCGCCGTGAAGCGGTCGTCGAACCGCCGGACCAGGTGGATCTCGGCCGCGAGCGGCCGCGGCCGCCCGACGACCTTCACGAAGGGCAGCGTCAGCGCCGACACCAGGCGGTTCGCCGTCACCGACCAGTTGGGCATGCGAAGCGCGCGCCGCGTCAGCGGCTTCACGAGACACGGCACGGTGACCACCGCCCAACGCAGCTTTCGGATGAGCGGCGCCGAGGACTCCGAGAGCCCGAGCCCGAGCGCGACGCCCGCGCTCGCGTCCCATTGCCGCAGCAGCAGTTCGCCCAGACCCTGCCGGCGCCGTTCCGGCATCACCATCGCGTCGGTGCCCCAGGCGCCGTCGACCTCCCGGCCCCGGACCACCACCCTCGCGGGCATCGCCGCGAGCTGCCCGACGACGCTCGTTCCCTCGCGCGCCACCCAGATGAGCGGCGGGCCGTCGGGGTTGGCGGGATTGCTGCGGTGCTGCCAGTCGAACTTCAGCCGGTGCGCGTCGGCGGCGTCGTGGCCGAACACCCGGCGGTACAGCGCTTCGATGGCGCGTCGGTCTTCGGCACGGTAGCGGCCGATATCTGCCATGGGCACGGGAAACACACGGTGACGGGCCGGCGCAGGCGCTGCGCTCGCTCCTGCAGGATTCTAGTCTACTTCCGCGGTGCGCACGGAGCGCTCACGCCGGCAGGCGACAGGGACGTCGATCGAAAGCGGCTGGGGAGATCGTCAGCGGCCCCCGCCACCGCCGGGCTTTCGCGGCGGAACGGGCGGCACGATGCCGGACGGGTACCCCGGCGGAAGCGGCGACACGCTCCCGGGTGCCGTCTGCGGCACCGGGAGGAACCCCGGCCGCGGCGAGGTCTGCGGCTGGGTCTGCTCGGCCGGCGCCGCGACCGCGCCTGTGCCGGGGAACGGGCCGGGATACGGCTGCAGCTGGGGGACCTGGCCCTGACCCGGCTCGGGTGCTCCCTCCGGATCGAACTGGTCGTCACCCATCATGGGCGGCGGGACGAACGGCGCGGGCCGGCCCGGCGCGGACGCCGATCGGGCCGGCATGGCCGGCGCGGCGCTCGTCGCGAGGATCAGAATGCGGTCGAACCGGGAACTGCCGGGCTCGCCCTCCGGCCGGGGCGCCACGACGAACCCGGCCGCGGATTTCAGCACCACCTCGAGCGCTTCGCGCTCGGGCACGCCCTCCAGGCGCACCGTCAGCGGAGGGCCCACCAGCTTCTCGGCGTTCACGACACGCGTGTCGCCCACCTTGGCCCATTCCTCGAGGATCTGACGCGCCGGCACGTTGTCGGCGATGAGCGTCACGCGCCCGTCCTTGAGGGTGAGCTGCAGACCGTTCGCCCACGTGGGCGCCGCGCACGCCACCAGGACCACCGCCAGCGCGAGTCGGGACGGGGCCAGAAACCTCATGGTTCTACTCCAAGTTCGTCCCTCAAGTATACGCCCCGAGGAGCCCGGCGGCCAGCCCCCGTATCGCGCCGTGCAAAATGTTACCGAGGGGGGATACGTCGCGCCAAAACTCGTGTTACCAAAACCCGTGTCAGGAGGGAGGGCACGGACGTGGGACCGGAGACGCAACGCGAGTATTT
>JAHECP010000315.1 GCA_024641665.1 Acidobacteriota bacterium | reverse complement strand
CACCGCGCGCCGGGCGTGCAGCGGGAACTCCCGCGCCAGGGTCCGTGCGGCCGCGTCGACCGCGACCTCGACGTCGTCGGCCGTGCCGAGCGCAATCGTGCCGACCGGCTCGCCCGTGAGCGGGTTGCGCACCTCGTGCGTGCGCGGGCGCGACACCCACCGGCCGTCGACGAGCAGGCCGGCCGCCGTGAGGTCCGCCGCGTTCTCCAGGTCGTTCGTGGTCATCGAACCCTCCAGCGGCACATAGTAGTCCACATCGCTAGCGCCTCCTCCAGCCCTTCACCGGGCCGGGGTGGAACCCCTTCGCGGGAGTCATGACCCCGTTCTGCTTGAAGACCAGGCCGTCCTTCATGACGAACTGGACGTCGCGCAGCGCGTCGATGTCGGTCAGCGGATCGCCCGCGACGGCGATCAGGTCGGCGTAGTTGCCGACCTCGATGGGACCGCGCCCGTCCTTGATGACGTCGGCTTCCTCGAAGCCGGTGATCGTCATCGCCTTCAGGATGTCCGGCGCCGGAATGCCGGCGGCCTTCCACGTCAGCAGGAAGTTGATCTCCAGATCCCCTCGCGACATCCATTCGCCGTCGGCCTTCTTCATCCGGTCGTTCCAGTAGTCGAAGTCGGTCGAGAACGTGATTCGCACCTTCTTCTCCCACGCGTCCCTCAGCTTGGCGACGGTGGACTTGAACGCCGCCTCGCTGCCACGATACGGCGTGAACGGCGTGTCGGTGCTGTTCAGGAAGATCCCCTTCTCGGCCATCTCGGCGTGCTGCTCGGGCGTGGCGGCCGCGTGGGCGATCGCCCAGATGCCGGCGTCAATGGCCCGCTGGACGCCTTCCGCGGTCTGGCAGTGGCCCTCGACCTTGGCTCCTCCCTTGGCCGCCTCGCTGATCGCCAGCTTGATGTCGTCGACCGAGTAGCCCCACGGCTTGCAGTCGATGCACAGCTTGATCGTCTTCGCTCCGAACAGCAGGTTCTCCCGGACGGCGCGCACGATCTCCTCCGGGCTGTTCGCGTCGATGTACTCCGGATACATGATGTCGTGCTGCTTGTACATCTCGGGCGTGGGCCAGAACTGCCCGCCCGTGCTGCCGATCATCGGGCCCGACGGGATGATCGTCGGCCCAGGCATCCACCCCTGCTCGATGGCCATCCGCAGCGCCACGTCCGCGTAGAGGGCGTTGTTGCCGACGTCACGGATCACGGTGAAGCCCGAATCGAGCAGCTGCAGCGTGTTCGAAGCCGCCTGAATGGCCCTGAGCGGCGTCGAATCGAGGATGTAGGTGAGGTAGTAGACGTTGTTCTCCGGGACCTCCTTGTAGGTCATGGCCTGGTGCGTGTGCGTGTCGACGAGGCCGGGCAGCACGCTGAGCCTGGAGAGATCGATGACGTCGGCGCCGGCGGGAATCGGGACGTTGCTGCCGATCGCCGTGATCGTCTCCCCTTCGACGAGGATGATCTGGTTGGTGGCGGCCGTTCCCGTGGCCGGGTCGATCAGGCGGCCCGCCCGGATGGCCGTGACCTGCGCGGCGGCGGGCGTGGCGGCGAGGACGAGGGTGAGCGCGGCGGCGAGGGTGGCGCGTGCGGGCATGGCTCCTCCTCCAGGCGGCGGTCTGACGGCCGCACCGGTGACACGGTACTTCGGGCCCTCCCGCGGAGCAAGGCCGCTGGCCCCCGAGGCCGGGGAGGGTAGAATCACTGCGGGCCACGGACCCTGCCCCGCGATGATCGAGCTCGAGCACCTCACCAAACGGTACGGCGGCACGCTCGCCGTCGACGACCTGTCGCTCCAGGTGGCGGCCGGCGAGCTGCTCGTGCTGCTCGGCGAGTCGGGTTGCGGGAAGACCACCACGCTGAAGATGATCAACCGGCTCATCGAGCCCTCGGCCGGGCGCGTGCGCATCGACGGCGAACCGGCCGAGTCGCTGCCGCCCCACGTGCTGCGGCGGCGGATCGGCTACGTCTTCCAGAAGATCGGCCTGTTCCCGCACCTGACGGTGGCCGAGAACGTGGCGACGACGCCGGTGCTCCTCGGCTGGGACCGGGCGCGCATCCGCGCGCGCGTCGACGCGCTGCTCGAGCTCGTCGAGCTCGAGCCGGCGCTGGGCGGACGGCGGCCCGCCGAGCTCTCGGGCGGCCAGCAGCAGCGGGTGGGCGTCGCGCGCGCGCTGGCGGCCGAGCCGCGCGTGATGCTGCTCGACGAGCCGTTCGGGGCGCTCGACCCGCTCACCCGCACGCGGCTGCAGGAGTCGTTCGCGCGCATCCGCCGGCGACTGCGGCTCACGGCCGTGTTCGTGACGCACGACATCGCCGAGGCGCTGCTGCTGGCGGACCGGATCGCCGTGATGGACCGGGGCCGGCTGCTGCAGGTCGGCACGCCCCGCGCGCTGATGACCGCGCCCGCCCACGAGTTCGTGGCGGCGCTGATGGACACGCCCCGGCGGCAGGCGTTGTTCGTGGCCCGGTTGCTCGAGGGCGACGGTTCGGAGGCCTCGCCGTGAGGGAGCAGCTGGCGCTCCTGCCCGGCTACCTCACGGCGCACCTGCAGCTGACGCTGGCGGCGCTCGCTGCGAGCACGGCCGTGAGCGTTCCGCTCGGCCTCGTCGCCACGCGCGTGCGCTGGCTCGAGCAGCCCATCCTGGGCGTGGCCGGGGTCATCCAGACGGTGCCGAGCCTGGCGCTGCTCGCGATCATGGTGCCGCTGCTCGCCACGCTCAGCCTGCCGAGCATCGGCCTGCTGCCCGCCTTCATCGGCCTCACGCTCTACGGCGTGCTGCCCGTACTGCGCAACACCGTGACGGGCGTCGCGGGCGTGGACCCGGCGCTCAAGGAGGCGGCGCGCGGCGTCGGCATGACCGACTGGCAGCAGCTCTGGCGCGTCGAGCTGCCGCTCGCCATGCCGGTGATCGTGGCGGGCCTGCGCATTTCGACCGTGTGGGTGGTGGGCATGGCGACGCTCTCGACGCCGGTCGGCGCCACGAGCCTCGGCAACTACATCTTCAGCGGGCTGCAGACGCGCAACTACGTGGCGGTGCTCGTGGGCTGCGTGGCCGCCGCGGGCCTGGCGCTCGTGCTCGACGGGCTGGTCCGCGCCGTCGAGTCGGCCGTCGCGACGCGCCGGCGCGGCCGGCTGGCCGTCGCGCTCGGCCTCGCCGGGGTCCTGTGCGCGTACGCCGGCGGCACCCTGGCGCTCGACCTCTCGGGCGGCCGGCGCGCCGCGGTGGTCATCGGCGCGAAGACCTTCACCGAGCAGTACATCCTGAGCGCGCTCATGGCCGACGTCGTCGAGCGCGACACGGGCCTCGCGACGCGCCTCGTGCCGTCGCTCGGCTCGACGGTCGCGTTCGACGCCCTCCGCGACGGCACGATCGACGTCTACGTGGACTACACGGGCACCATCTGGGCGACGATCATGCACCGAACGGCGCTGCCGCCGCGGCGGACCGACGTGCTCGAGGAGGTGCGGCGCTACCTGCGCGACACCGACGGCATCACGCTGGTCTGTGCGCTCGGATTCGAGAACGCGTACGCGCTCGCCATGCGCGCCGACGACGCCCGACGGCTCGGCGTCCGCCGCATCAGCGACCTCGCGCCGCTCGCCGGACGCCTGTCGATTGGCGGCGACTACGAGTTCTTCTCGCGGCCGGAGTGGAAGGCGATCCGGACGACCTACGGGCTGCGCTTCGCCAGCGAGCGCAGCATGGACTCATCGCTCATGTACCAGGCCGTGGCGCAGGGGAGCGTGGACGTGCTCAGCGCCTTCTCGACCGACGGGCGCATCGCCGCCGGCGGCCTCCGCGTGCTCGAGGACGACCGCGGCGCGATCCCGCCCTACGACGCCGTCATCCTCGCGAGCCGGGGGCTGGCCGCGGGGCACCCCGAGGTGATCGCGGCGCTCCGCGCGCTCGACGGCGCCATTGACGCGGCGCACATGCGGCAGATGAACTTCGCGGTGGACGAGCAGGGAGAGAGCCCGGCGGCGGTGGCACGGCGGGCGCTGGAGGAGAGGCGATGAGGGACGGAGCGACGCGGCGTTGGCTGGGCGCCCTCGGCGCGGCGGGCTGGATCGCGGCGTGCGCGGGGGGCGGCCCGGC
>JAHECP010000314.1 GCA_024641665.1 Acidobacteriota bacterium | reverse complement strand
CGGGCGCGCGTGAGCACGAAGGCCGTCGCCACCGGCGCGAGCGCCGCCAGCATGCCCGCGATGTCCTTGTCGCGCATCGCGCCGAACACGATCGGCAGGCCCGCCGGATACGCCTCGGCCAGGTACGACGTCAGCGCCTGGGCGCCGGCCGGGTTGTGCGCCGCGTCGAGAAGGATCGTGGATCCGCCGAGAGGCAGGATCTCCAGCCGGCCGGGCCACCGCGCCGTCGCCAGGCCGGTCTCGATCGCGGCCGCCGGCACGGCGAGGCCCGACGCGTCCAGCTCCTCGAGCAGCACCGCCGCCGTGACCGCGTTCCCGATCTGGTGCCGGCCCCGCAGGCCGAGCCGCACGGGACCGTAGCACCGCCGCGGCGTCTCGATCTCGACGTGCGCCCGCCCCTCGTGAAACCGGCTCCGCACCGCGGCCGAGGCTGCCGGCACCAGACGTGCGCCCCGCGCGCGGCACACCTCCTCGACGACCGCCCCCACCTCGGGTCGCCGGTCGCCCAGCACCACCGTCATGCCTGGGTGCACGACGCCCGCCTTCTCCCGGGCGATGGCTTCGATGGTCGGCCCGAGCAGTTCCTGGTGATCCAGGTCGATGCTGGTGATGGCCGCCGCGAACGAGGCCTCCGCGTTGGTGGCGTCGAGCCGGCCGCCCAGGCCGACCTCCACGACCGCGACCTCCACGCCCGCCCGGCGGAACAGCTCGAACGCGACGGCCGTCGTGGCTTCGAAGAAGGTGGGCGGGCCCGGCAGACGCCCCGACGCCACGAGATCCGCCGTCAGGTCGCGGACCACCGCAGCCACCGCGGCGAGCGCGGTCGTGTCCACCTCGCGTCCGTCGATCACGAACCGTTCCTCGAGACGCGTCAGGTGGGGCGACGTGTAGCGGGCCGTGCGGTGTCCGGCCGCCCGCAGGGCCGCGTCGGCCATCGCCGTGACCGAGCCCTTGCCGTTCGTGCCCGCGACGATGACGCGGCGGTACGCACGCTGGGGATCGCCGAGGGCCGTCAGGATCGTGCGGATGCCGTCCAGACCGAACTTGATCCCGAGGGTCTCGAGACTGAACAGGTAGTCGATGGCATCCATCGGAGTGGGACCCCGGACGGGGTCCCGGGCGGTGTCAGCGGGCGCCGGTCGGACCCGGCGCGGCCGTCACCTGATCGCGGGAGGCGGGCTCGGCAGCGCGCGTCGTCCCGGCGAACCGCAGCGCGCGCACGACGACGTCCTTCATCTCGCGCCGATCCACGACGATGTCGATCATGCCCTTCTCGAGCAGGAACTCGCTGCGCTGGAAGCCCTCCGGCAGCTTCTGGCGGATGGTCTGTTCGATGACGCGCGGGCCGGCGAAGCCGATGAGCGCCTTCGGCTCGGCGACGTTCAGGTCGCCCAGCATCGCGAAGCTCGCCGTCACGCCGCCCGTCGTCGGGTCGGTGAGGATCGAGACGTAGGGCAGGCCGGCGCGGTCGAGCCGCGCGAGGGCCGCGCTGATCTTGGCCATCTGCATGAGCGAGAGCGTGCCCTCCATCATGCGCGCCCCGCCCGACGCCGACACGATCACTACGGCCAGCCGCCGCTCGATCGCCATCTCGATCGCCCGCGTGATCTTCTCGCCGACCACGACGCCCATGCTGCCGCCGATGAAGCCGTACTCCATGGACGCGATCACGGCGTCCATGCCGCCGATGCGGCCGGTGCCGACGATGATGGCGTCCTTCAGGCCGGTCGTGGCGGCGCCCGACTTCAGGCGGTCACGGTAGGGCTTGGTGTCGGTGAACTGGAGCGGGTCGGTCGAGACCAGCCCGGGATCGTGCTCCTCCCACACGCCGTCGTCGAACAGCAGGCGCAGCCGCTCGCTGGCGTTGATGCGGAAGTGGTGGCCGCACTTCTTGCAGACGTTGGAGCTGGCCACGAGGTCCTTGTTGTAGAGAATCTCCGTGCACGACGGACACTTGACCCACAAACCCTCGGGAACCCGGCTCGGCTTGTCGGCGGGGGATTCGATGGGCTTGCGGACCTTCTTGAACCACGCCATACGGGCAGCTTAGAGAATTGCAGAGCATGGGGTCAAGCGCGCGGCCACCCGCGGCCGGCCGCTACCGCGTGCGCGGCACGTAGTAGCGGGTGCCGCCCGTCATCCCCCTGATCTGCTTGAGGAGGTCGTCGAGCGCCTCGTCGCCCCAGCTCAGGTCGAACTGCGAGGTCTCGACGGCGAGCAGGGGCGTCGCGGCGTAGTGAAAGAAGAAGTGGGTGTAGGCCTCGTTCAGCTCCCGGAGGTAATCGGGCTCGAGCGACGGGCGCTCGGGCTCGCGCTTCTGGCGGTCGCGCAGCCGGCGAACCAGCACGTCGGTGGGCGCCTGCAGGTAGACCACCAGGTCGGGCGACGGGACGTCGCGGGCGAGCAGGGCGTACAGGCGCTGGTAGATGAACAGCTCGTTGTCGTCCAGGTTGAGGAACGCGTAGATCTTGTCCTTGTCGAACAGGTAGTCGCAGATCGTGATCTGGGCGAAGAGGTCGGCCTGGCGGAGCGCCGACTGCTGCCGGTGCCGGGCCAGCGTGAAGAAGAGCTGCGCCTGGAACGCCGAGCCGGGGCGGCCGCCGTAGAAGTCGGCGAGAAACGGGTTCTCGGTCTCGTCGAGGACGACCGTCGCGTCGAGACGCGCGCCGAGCCGTTCGGCCAGCGCAGCCTTGCCGGTGCCGATCGGCCCTTCGATGGCGAGGGAGCGAAAGTCCAAGGTGGGGCGAAGTATAGCGGAAGCCGCCGCGCGGACGGTAGCCCCGGCCCTTCGGCGCGCACCCCGAAACCGCGTGATATCATGCCGGAAACTTGAGCGCGTCCCGCCGGACGCCTCTTTTCCAGGTCCTGCCCGCCGTGCGCATCGAACGTCTGGAGCTTCGCCTCCTTCGCCTGCCCCTGGTGCACTTCTTCGAGACCAGCTTCGGGCGCGTGCACGACCGTACGTTCCTGCTCGTCACCGTCGACGGCGAGGGCGAGACGGGCTACGGCGAGTGCGTGGCGGAGGCCAGCCCTTACTACAGCTCGGAGACCACCGAGACGACCTGGCACATCATCGAGCGGTTCGTGGCGCCGCGCGTGCTCGGGACCGAGTTCGCGCACCCGCGCGACGTCTTCCCGGCGCTCGCCCGCATCCGCGGCCACCAGATGGCCAAGGCGGCGGTCGAGATGGCCGCCTGGGATCTGTACGCGCGTCAGCAGGGGGTGCCGCTGTCGCGGGCGCTCGGCGGCACGCGCACCGAGATCGCCTCGGGCGTCTCGATCGGGATCCAGGACTCGCTGGAACAGCTGGCCGACAAGATCACCACCGAGCTGGCGGCCGGCTACCGGCGCATCAAGATCAAGATCAAGCCGGGCTGGGACCTGGATGCCGTGGAGATGGTCCGGTCGCGCTTCGGCCCCATCCCGCTGATGGTCGACGCGAACGCCGCGTACCGCCTGTCGGACGCCAGCCATCTCGCGCGGCTCGATCGGTTCGACCTGATGATGATCGAGCAGCCGCTCGATTACGACGACGTCGCCGACCACGCGACCCTGCAGCGACAGATCCAGACGCCCATCTGCCTCGACGAGTCGATCCACACGGTCAAGATCGCCGAGGAGGCCATCCACGCCGGCGCCTGCCGGATCATCAATATCAAGCCCGGGCGCGTGGGCGGCCACGGCCCGTCCGTGCGGCTGCACGACCTGTGCGCCGCGCACGGCATCCCGGTGTGGCACGGCGGCATGCTCGAGAGCGGCATCGGGCGGGCGCACAACATCCACCTGTCGAGCCTGGCGAACTTCACCCTGCCGGGCGACGTCGCCGCGAGCAAGCGGTACTACCAGCCCGACCTCGTCGAGCCGCCCATCGAGGTGCGGCCCGACGGGACGATTCCCGTGCCGACCGCCCCGGGCCTCGGCGTGACGATCGTGCCGGATCGCGTGGCGCGCGCCACCGAGCGCGTCGCGGACATGAGGGCGACGTGAGGGGCGCGCGCCCACGGTCCCGCGGCGCGGCGATCGCGTGCGGTCTGGCGCGGGCGGGTCTCGGGCTGGCGGCGAGCGTCGCGCTCGCCGCGGCGGCGGGCTGCGCCACCGCGCC
>JAHECP010000016.1 GCA_024641665.1 Acidobacteriota bacterium | reverse complement strand
GCCGGGGCGCGCGCCGGCCTGATGCGGCCTCGGCGGCGGCGGCTCGTAGTCGTACTTGAGGCGCTCGGTGTTGGTGCAGCCGTAGCTCCTGAGCTGCGCCTCGATCCAGTCGATGGCCGCCCGGTTCCGATCCGTGCCCTGCCGGCGATCGCCGAACGCGGTCAGCCCCTTGATCGTGGCCTTGTAGTGTTCGAGATCGAGGCGGCCCACCAGCGCGGCCACCGGATCGAGCGTCGCGGGCGCCTGGGCGGCGCCCTGCGCGAACGTGACGGCGACGGCGGCGACGCCGGCGATGGCGGCCGCGAGGATGCTCCTGCGCATGCGTGTCTCCTCGGCGCGGACGGAAGCCCGTGCTCGCTTGAAAGGGGAGCCGCCATTATAGCCGCGGGGGAGGCGCGCGACGACCTTCCAGTAGAATGAGGACGCTCCACGTCGTGCCTGGTTGCCCGTGACGCGCCCACCACTCGCCTCCGCCGGCGCCCTCCTGTCGATTGCGGCCGCGGTGCTGGCCGGAAGCCAGACGCCGTCGGTCGAGCGCGCGTTCGCCTTCGTCCAGCCCTGGGTGCAGTTCGACGACGGCGCGCAGCGGATCCTGGCGCAGGGCGGCGTGGCGGTCGAGACCGTGCAGGTTGCTTCCGACGAGGTGGCGGCCGTCGGGGCTGCCCGCGTCGACGCCACCGGCCCGGACCTCCTGCGCGCCGTGCAGCACATCGCGGCGCTGCGCGCCGGGCCCGAGGTCGAGGCGGTCGACCGGTTCTCGACGCCGCCACGGCTCTCCGATCTCGATGACCTGACGCTCGACGCTCGCGATCTGGACGCCATCCGGACGTGCCGGCCCGGCGACTGCGACGTGAAGCTGTCGGACGAGAGCATGGCGCGCCTGCGGGCGCTCGCGGTCGGGCGGGACTGGGAGGACAAGGTCCAGCGCGGGTTCCGTGCGCTGGTGCTCGAGCGCGTACAAGCCTATCTGTCGGGCGGCCTGGCGGCGCTGCCGTCCCATCACGACCACGACGATCCCGTCGAGCCGGCCGCCGCGTTTCTCGAGGCCCTCGACCGGACGCCGTTCCTGGCGCGCGCGGTGCCGCGGCTGGCGCAGTACCTGAAGGGGCCGCCGGCGGACGCGCCGCCCGGTGTCGACTGGTTCGTCTACTGGTCCAAGGAGCGGTTCGGGAACAAGAACATGGTCCGCGTGGTCCACCTGACGCTGGTCGCGCCGCCGCCAGGCGACGGCCGTCCCGACGCCCTCGTCGTGGGGAAGCAGATCCTCGCCACGCACTATCTCGACGCGTTCCTCGACGTCACGGCCATCGTCTCGGCCGGAGGGACGTCGCCTCGCTACCTGCTCTACTACAACCGATCCCGCGTGGACTTCCTCGGCGGTTTCTTCGGCCCGTTCAAGCGGGCGATCGCGGGCGGGCGGATCACAGGCGATCTGCGGACGCTCCTCGAGCGCACGCGCCATCGGCTGGAGGATGCGATGGAGCGATGAACGGCCCTCCGGTGGAGGGCTTTCACTCCGTGCGCAGGGCCACGAGCGGATCGACGCGGGCCGCCCGGCGGGCCGGCAGGCAGCCGGCGGCCAGCGCCACGGCCAGCAGCAGCCCGATCGCGCCGGCGATCGTCGCGGGGTCGGTCGCCATCAGGCCAAAGAGAATGCCGGCGAGCACCCGCGTGCTGGCGAGCGACGCCAGCAGGCCGAGCACGGCGCCGGCCGCCGCCAGCCGAAGCGACTGCGCGAGCACCAGCCGCGCCACGGCGCCGCGCGTCGCCCCGAGCGCCATGCGCAGGCCGAGCTCCTGCGTGCGCTGGGCCACCTGATACGCCAGCAACCCGTAGATCCCGATCGCCGCGAGGAGCACGCCCACGACCCCGAGCGCCGTGGCCAGCGTCGCGTACACGCGCTCCTCGCGGCAGGACTCGGCGATCTGCTGCGTCTCGGTCCGCATCCCGTCAATCGGCAGGCGTGGCTCGATCTCCCGCACCGCCGCTCTTACGGCGGGCGCGAGATCGAGCGGCGGCGTCGCCGTCCGGACCTCGATCGTGACGCCGCTCAGGTCCTGCTGCTGCAGGTACGATTGGAAGAAGCCGGGCGGGACGACTCGCCGCAGGGAATCGAACGGCATGTCGGCCGCGACCCCGACGATCGTGACCTCGGCCGCGTCGCTCCCGGTCCCCACCTTGAACCGCTCGCCAATCGGGTTCCGGCCGGGGAAGTACGCGCGGGCCATCGCCTCGTTGATCACCACCACCAGTGGCGTGCCGGCGGCGTCGGCCGGCGAGAGGACGCGCCCCAGCCGGAGCGGGAGGCGGACCGTCTCGAAGAACGACGGATCGACGGTCTGGACGAACGCCGCCGGCTGCCGGCTCGGGGGACCGAAGCCCAGGTCGATCGTGCCCTCGAAGCCGGGCACGGTGACCTCCGTGATCGAGACGCTGCCCGCGATGAGGCCGAGGTCCGAGAGGCTGGCGGACAACACGCCGGGCAGCGCGCGCAGGTGGTCGAGCAACCGGGAGTAGAGATCGCGCAGCCGGTCGCCCTCGTATCCGGTGTGTGTGGGGTCGATGTCGAACACGAGCAGGTTCGCCGGGTCGAAGCCGACCTGCACGCGGCCGAGGTTCGCCACCGTCCGCAGCAACAGCCCGGCGCCCACGCTGAGCAGGACCGCGAGCGCCATCTGCGTCACCATCAGGCCGGCGGCGAGCCGCGACCGCGCCCGGCCGCCCATGGACCCGGGCGTGCCGTCCTTCAGGGATCCGGTGACGTTGGACCGGGTGCCCCGCAGCGCCGGCAGCAGGCCGAAGACGAGCCCGCAGGTCACCGACAGGGCCACGGTGAACCCGAGGACCGGCCAGTCGAGCCGCGCGGCGCCGGCCTGGTCGAGGTCCATCGCGGCCAGGAGCGCCCCGGCCAGCCAGCGCGCCAGCGCGACGCCGCCCACGGCGCCCAGGCCCGCGAGCATCACACTCTCGGTCAGCAGCTGTCGCACGAGCCGGCCGCGGCCCGCGCCAATCGCCGCGCGCACGGCCATCTCCCGCCGGCGCGCCGTGGCGCGCGACATCAGGAGATTCGCCACGTTCGTGCAGGCGATGAGCAGCACGAGCCCCGCCACCATGGCCATGATCGCCAGCCGGTCCGCCACCTCGGTGCGGGCGGTTGTCAGACCGCGGGCACCCGAGCGGGCGAGCAGCCGCATCGTGTCGGGCTCGCCCTTGGGCAGCTCGCGCACGACGCCGGCGAAGACCGGGGCCAGGGCGGAGTCGACCTGGGCCCGCGTCACGCCGGGCGCCAGGCGGCCGAGCATGTCGACCCACCAGCGGTTGTGCGCCGTGAGCCGGCCGGCATCCGGCAGGATGCGCGGCAGCTGGGCGAGCGCCATCGTGATCTCCGGCGCGCGACCGGCGTCGAGCGTGCCCGTGAACCCCCGGGGCGCCACGCCGATGACGGTCGCCGGCACGCCGTTCACGTCGATGGTCGTGCCCACCACGCCGGCACGGCCTCCGAAGCGGCGCTGCCAGTAGCCGTAGCTGAGGACGGCGACCGCGTCACTGTCGGGACGGTCGTCATCGTTGGAGATCACACGGCCCAGCGCGGGCGCCACGCCCAGGCCGCGGTAGTAGTTCCCCGACACGACCTGCGCGGAGGCCAGCTCGGCATCTCCGTCGACGATGACGTTCGCCCGGCCGAACAGGCCCTTGAACGCGACGAGGTCGGTGAACAGATCGGTCCGCTGGCGGAAGGCCTCGTACGCCGAGTACGTGAACGACGTGCTCTGGTACCCACCGGCGTCCGAGCTCCGGAGCGAGCCCCAGAGACCTCCAGGCAGCGTCTTGGTCGACGACACCCAGGAGAGCAGCACGAGCTCGTCGGGGGAGGGGACCGGCAGCTTGCGAAACACCACGCCGTTGGCGACCGAGAAGATCGCGGCGTTGGCGCCGATGCCGATCGCCAGCGACACGACGACGACGCCCGTGAGGGCCCTGGTGCGCCCCATCGTCCGAAGGGCGTAGCGGGCGTCCTGTACCCACGTCTCGACCGCTCCGAAGCCCCACATCGTCCGGCTCTCCTCTCTGAGCAGCGTCGTGTTGCCGAAGCGGCGCAGCGCGGCGGCGCGCGCCTCGTCCGGTGACATCCCGCGCTCGACGAGCTCCGCGGCCCGCAGCTCGACGTGCAGCGCCATCTCGTCGCGCAGTTCGTCGTCGAGCCGGTCGCGGCGGAGACGCATCAAGACGTGACGAAAGAAGCGAGGCATGGTTCTCACTCCGACCGCAGCGCCACGAGCGGATCGACGCGTGCCGCACGCCGCGCCGGCAGCAGGCCGGCGACCGTCGCGACGGCGGCCATAAGGGCGACGGCCTCGACGAGCGTCAGGGGGTCGGCGGCGCCCAGCCCGAACAGCAGGCTCGCGATCGCGCGGCCGCCCAGCATGGCGAGCGGCACGCCCGCCAACGCGCCGGCCAGCGCCAGGCCCAGGGTCTCGCGCACGACCAGGGCGGCGAGACCGGCTGGACGGGCGCCGAGCGCCATCCGCACGCCCATCTCGCCGGTGCGCTGGGCGACGCTGTAGGCGACGACGCCGTAGAGACCCAGGGCCGCGAGCAGGAGCGCCACGACGCCGAACAGGCCGGCGAGCGTGGCCACCGCCCGCTCCTCGTCCAACGTCCGATCGATCAGTCCGTCGACCGTGGCCACGCTGACCGGCAGATTGGCATCGGTCTCCCTCACGGCCGTGCGCAGCATGTCGGCCAGCGCCGCGCGATCCCCTCCGGCGCGGACCTCGAGCTCGAGCGAACCGGGGTCGCTCCGCGGCTGGAAGTACGGCAAGTAGAACCGGGCGCGATGCCCGCTTCGCAGGTTGTGCTCGATCGTGTCGCCGACGACGCCCACGACGACCCGTTCCTGGGGCCTGGACCCGGTGGTCCTGAAGCGGCGGCCGAGCGGCTGCGCGTTCCCGAAGAGCTCCCGGGCCAGAGTCCCGTTGACGACGGCCACCGGCTCGGCGCCCGGCCGGTCTCCGGTGTCGAACTCCCGACCCGCGACGATCGGAATGCCGACCGCGCGAAAGTAGCCGGGCGCGACCTGGTCGAAGTAGCCGTACACGTCCTCGTCGTTCGCGCGCCGCGTCGGAGGCACCGTGTCCACCTCGGTGATCGAGTCGTAGTCGCTGAACAGACCGTTCTCCGACAGCGTGACGGTCTCGACGCCCGGGAGCGTCCTGACGCGCTCCTCGAGCGTCCGGGCTAGCGCCGCCAGGCGCTCCCCGTGGTAGCCCCCCTCGATCGTCTCCAACGAGACGACGAAGAGTCCGTTCGGGTCGTATCCCACGTCCACCCGCCGGAGGTTGCCGAGCGTCGCGGCGAACAACCCCGCGGCGGTCACGAGCACCAGCGACACGGCCACCTGTCCGACGACCACGCGCCGGCGGAGCCAGGTCTGGGCCCGAAGCGGGATGCCGGCCCCCTGACGCAGCGCGCCGACGAGACCGACCCGCGTGGCCTGCAGCGCGGGGACGAGACCGAAGGCGAGACCCGCGGCGCTCGTCACGCCCAGGGCGAACGCCAGCACGCGCAGATCGAGCGGCGGATCGAGCGGCACGGGCCTTCCGCCGCCCGCCGCCAGCGCCAGGAGCCCCGTGGCCCCCCAGCGCGCGCACATGGTGCCGAGCCCTCCGCCCATGGCGGCGAACAGCAGGCTCTCGACGACGAGCTGGCGGACGAGCCGGCCGGCGGTGGCGCCCAGCGCGAGGCGCATGCCGATCTCCCGGCGCCGCGCGGTGGCCCGGGCGAGGAGGAGGCCGCCGATGTTGGTTGTCGCGAGCAGCAACAGCAGCGCTGAGAGGCCCATGAGGAGGAGCAGCCGGTTCGACGAGTCGCCGCGCAGGTCGGACAGGCCTCCGGCCGCGGACGACACGCCGATCCGGTGGTCGAGCCAGTCGCGCCGCGCGTCGGGCGTGAGGTCCGCACCCGCGAGCGCCGCGCGCCGGTGGACGAAGCGCGCCGTCAGTTCGCTGCGCACCTGCCCGAGCGACACGCCGGGCCGCAGCCGACCCACGAGCTGCAGCCACAGCGCCCGCCGATCGTTCCAGTAGTCGCGACCGGGCATCAGCGCGGCCTGCATCGACAGCGGCGCCCAGTAGTCGGGCGCGGCGCCCACCCGTTCCCCGAAGAAGCCCGGCGGCATCACACCGATGATGACGAGCCCGACGTTGTCGACGAGCAGCGTCCGGCCGAGCACGCGCGGATCACGCCCGAACCGCCGCGTCCAGAAGCGATCGCTCAGCACGGCGACCGGCGCCGCACCCGGCGCGCCGTCCTCACCTGGTCCGAACGTGCGTCCCCTCGCGGCGCCGACGCCGAGCACGTCGAAGAACTCGCCCGACACCAGTGCGCTGGTTGCGGGCCCGGCGCCGTCGTCGCCGCCGTCCAACCGGACGGGCGCGGTGATCTCGGCGTTCGAGGAGGCAAACACCCCTTCGAGCAGGTCGCCCGCGTCCCCGCGCACCTCGCGGAACTCCGGATACGAGAAGACATCGCGGTCCTCGTTCTGCGTGCCCGTGAACGTCCCGAAGTTCGGCGCGTCGGCCAGCAGCACCAGGCCATCCGGGTCGCGCACGGGCAGCTGCCGCAGCAGCACGGCGTCCACGAGCGAGAACATGGCCGTGCTCGCGCCGATCCCGAACGCCAGCGACAGCACGATCACAGCCGAGAACAGCGGTGCCCGCCCTATGGTCCGAAGGCCGTAGCGCACGTCCTGCAGCCAGGTGTCGAGGGGACCTCCCCACATCGCCCGGCTCTCCTCTCTCAACCAGGTGGCGTTGCCGAACCGACGAATCGCGGCCTGGCGCGCGTCGGCCGGCGCCAGGCCCGCTTCGAGCAGGTCCCGCGTGCGCAGCTCGACGTGCAGCGCCATCTCGTCGCGCAGCTCGTCGTCGAGCCGGTCGCGGCGGAGGAAGAAGCGGAGGCGGCGGAGGAAGCGGGAGAGCATGAGCGGCTCCAGGCTCACGGCCGCGGTTGGCGCGCGGCGGTCCTCACGGCTCCGACTGTGGCCGCATGACACGGACGATGGCGCCCAGCACGCGCTCGAAGCCCGATTCGGCGAGGCCGAGCTGCTTGCGGCCGGCACGGGTCAGCCGGTAGAAACGGGCCCGGCGGTTGTTCGCCGAATGCCCCCACTCGGACTCGATCCAGCCCTGGAGCTGCATCCGCTGCAGCGCGGGATAGAGCGAGCCCTCCTCGACCTGCAGGACCTCGTCGGACATCTGCTGGATGTGCTGCGCGATGCCGTAGCCGTGCATCACCCCGCGGGTGAGCGACTTGAGGATGAGCATGTCGAGCGTGCCCGGGAGCAGCTCCGTCCTGGCCGACCGTTTCACACGTCCCATAGACAATCTATTAGAAGCGTCGAACCGGGCGATGTCAACGGTTTCCGCCGAGAAAATTACACATCGAGGCCGATTGGGCGGCGGAGGCACCGGCCGCAGGTGTGCGTTTTCTATCGATTCTCTAGGGAACCTTGGCAGGTGGCGCGGTATAGTAGGCGCCACACCCGACCACATGGCGCGCGGGCCGGGCCACCGGTCCGCGCCTGGAGGATGCGATGGAGCGACGCACTGCGCTTCGGTGGATGGCGTCGGCGGCCGCGGCGCTGCCCTTCACCCGTCTTCGCGTGTTCGCGCAGCGCGGCGAGCTGCCGCCCGACGCGGTCGCCACGCTGCGCGAGGTGGCCGCCACGGTGCTACCGGCGTCGCTCGGGCCGGCCGGCGTCGCCGAGGCGGTGGACCGGTTCCTGGCGTGGACGCGCGGCTACCGCGAGGGCATGGCGCTCGAGCACGGCTACGGCCACCCGTGCCTGCGCTTCACGCCCGCGTCGCCCGTCCCGGGCTACGTCGCCCAGCTCGCGGCGCTCGACCGCGCGGCGCGGGCGAAGGGCGGCCGCTTCGCGACCCTCGACCTCGACACGCGGCGCGCGTTGCTGGACGCGGCGCTCACCGCGGCCGGCGTCGGCGCGCTGCCGCGGCGCCCCAACGGGCAGCACGTCGTCGCCGATCTCATGGGGCACTACTTCAACAGCAGCCAGGCGGCGGACGTCTGCTACCAGGCGCACATCGGGCGCCAGACGTGCCGCCTGATCGCGGTCACGACGAAGCGGCCCGCGCCGTTCCAGGCCGACGGAGGCCGCCGATGACCGTGCACGAATGCGACGTCTGCATCGTCGGCGGCGGCATCACCTCGGCGATGCTCGCCCAGAAGCTCGCCGAGCTCCGGCCCTCCGCACGCATCATCGTCGTCGAGGCGGGGCGGTCCATCTTCGACAGGGAGAACCGCGGGCGCTACCGCCTGCGGACGCTCGAGTACGGCGAGCACCCGTGGCCGGGCGACTACATCGAGGACCAGCAGGCCGAGGGCATCATCTCGATGACGATGGCCGTCGGCGGGCTGGCGCTGCACTGGGGTGGCGCATGCAACCGGTTTTCGAGGGAGGACCTGCGGCTGAAGTCCCTCTACGGGCTCGCCGACGACTGGCCGCTCGAGTGGGCCGAGCTCGAGCGCGCGTACGGCGAGGCCGAGCGCCGGCTGAACGTGTGCGGCGAGCCCAGCCCGTACCCGGGCGACGAGCGTTCGACGCCGTACCCGCAGCCGCCGATGCCGCTCTCCTACAACCTCGAGGTCCTCAAGGGCTGGGCCGGGCAAAGCGGCTACCGGTTCAACCCGCTGCCGATGGCGCGCAACCTGAAGCCGGCCGACGGCCGCGGCGGCTGTTGCGTCTTCGACACCTGCGGCGACGTCTGCCCGTCGGGCGCGCGCTACTCGCCGGACTTCACCTTCCGGCAGCTCATGGCCCCGAAGCGGATCGCGCTGCACGACCGCACGCTCGTCCGCCGGCTCGTCGTCGACGACGGGAAGACGACGGTCGCGGCGGCCGAGGCGCGGCACCAGGACCGGCCCGACGAGCCCGTGCAGTACCGCGCGCGGCACTTCGTCGTGGCGTCGGGCTACTGCTGGAGCTCGCACCTGCTCCTGTTGTCCTCGTCGCCGCGGTTCCCGAACGGCCTCGCGAACGGCTCGGGGCTCGTCGGCCGCTACATGAACGGGCACCGGTTCATCTCGGCGACGGCCGAGGTCGCCGAGCAGACGTATCCGGGCCAGAACATGACACACAGCCTGATCTCGCGCGAGTACTTCCGGTGCGCGACGGGCCAGCCGTTCGTGCGCCACGACCTGCGCGTCTGGGAGTCGAGCGCCGGCCGGACGCCGCGCCTGCGGGACGACGGCGGCAGGCTGCTCGTCGGCGACGAGCTGCTCGAGGACTGGCGATCACGCACGAAGGGGAGCGCCGTGCGGCTGCGCGCCTACGTGGACGTGCACCCGTCGATCGACAGCCGGCTGACGCTCGATCCCGCGAAGAAGAACCGCTACGGCGACCCCATGCCGCGCATCGAGCATCGCCTGGACGCGGCGACCGAGGGGCGCATGGCGGCCACGCGCGCGCACGTGGCCGGCGTGTTCGGGCGGATGGCGAAGGCCGGCGGTGGGCGGATCGTGAGCACCGGGGAGGGGGACTACCTGGATCATCCGGGGGGCGGCTGCCGCATGGGCACGGATCCCGCGACGAGCGTGTGCGACAGCCACGGCCGCACGCACGATCACGAGAACCTGTTCGTGGTGGGCGCGCCGACCACGCCGACCGGCGGCTGCACCAACGGCACGCTGACCTTCGTGGCGCTCACGCTCCGGTCGGCGGAGGAGATCGCGCGGGCGCTCCCGACGTAGGTGCGATCTGGCTCACGGCTCGCGGCTCACGACCCACGGATCGGGGCTTGCGGCTCACGGCTCCCGCGGGGGCCGGCTTCAGCCGGCCCTTTGCACCTCGCGGATCATCGCGAGACAGAGCTCGAAGGTGAGGTCGAGCCGTTCGGGGCCCACGGCGGCGTACGGCCGCAGCTCCTCGTCGTAGCGTGTCTTCAGGACGTCGAGGTCGAGCGGCACCGTGGTCGCGAGGAATTTGATGTCGTCACTGTCGGCCCCGGAGAATCGGTCGAGCTTGCTGAGCACGATGTCGTGCGCCTCGAGCACCTTCAACCGGAGGCGCATCAGGGTTGGGGCATCCACCGTCACGAGCCGGCGCGCGTAGCCTTCCGGGAACAACGCGATTCCGACGCGCTGGAAGAAGACCTGGTGTCGCTGGGACAATTCGGATCCCCGCCCGGCCAGCGCGATCAGCTCGTCGTCTCCCGCCACCTCGGTCGCGATGTAGTCGATGTCGTTCGTCGCGCGGGGCAGGCCGTAGCAGCACACCAGCGCGAAGCCGCCAAGGCAGTGCAGGACGACCGGCGTCGTCAGGGCGCGGTCCACGTCCCGGAGGAATGCCATCCAGGGCTCAGGGAACTGCGGGGAGTTCGTCATACCGCAGCTGATCGGGCGACAGGTAAGTCAGCAGGTTCCAGTGCGCGGCCTGGGGGGCGCGCGCGTCCCGAAGCCAGCGCCGCTCCGACGGCGTGAGCGCCGTCTGGCCGAACGCATCCTCTCTTGCGAGTCTGGACTCCTCCAACCGGTCTTCGACCCGTCGCAGCGCGTCTGCCGTCCGTTGGTGGTCTTCGCCTTCGGCGCGCGCGCGCGCCAGCGAGACGACGAACCCGACGCGATTCTGGAGGTTGCCCAGCCTCGCGCGGGTCAGCACGAAGTCCCAGTCGAGCTCCGGAAACGTCAGCACCAGCCACGGCAGCGCCTCGGCAACGCGGGCTTCGAGGCTGGCCTGGGTCAGTCCCGACAGCAGCACGGCGGCCGGGTTGGCGGGGTCGTTCGCCCTTAGGTGCGCGAATCGCGGGTATCCCAGCGCGCCAAGCTGTCCGACCAGCTCCGACGCGGGCACATCTGCCGCGACCGGCAGCACGGTCGGGGGCAGCAGGTCCCGATAGGGCAGCTTCCTCATGAACGCGCGCAGCCGCCGTGCGGGCACCTGCCGATGGCCGGTTTCGAGCTGGGACAGGTACGGCTGCGACACCCCGAGATGGCGGGCCGTCTGGACCTGTGTCCAGCCACGCGCCTTCCGTGCCTCACGCAAGTGCACTCCCGTCATGGGTCGTCCTCCACGCAAGTATCACAAATATCGCAACATTTTGCAATATTTATGTCATTCTCGGTCAGCCCCATACCAATATCCGTCTTGTTATCAGCATGTTGTGAGCGTCGTTGAACGTGAGCTGGTCGGGGCGGCCCAGGGGGCGGCCCGACTCGACCCGCATGGCGTGCATGGGGTCGGCGCCGACGGCGTTACTCTGCTCGCATCGCCGTCACCGGATCCACGCGAACCGCGCGGAGCGCCGGCGCGAGCGTGGCCGCGAAGGCCACGAGCAGCAGGAACGCGCCGACCGCGCCCAGCGACAGAGGGTCCAGCGGACCGACGCCGAAGAGCTGGCTGCCGACCGCCTTCGCCGCGACCGCCGCGCCGGCGAGGCCCATCGCGACGCCGGCCAGCACCAGGCGGAGGCCGCGGGCCATCACGATCCCGAACACGCGCCAGCGATCCGCGCCGAGCGCGACGCGGATGCCCATCTCGTGCGCGCGCTCGGCGACGTGGAACGCCATGACGCCCCAGACGCCGGCCATGATGAGCAAGAGCGCCACGACCGCGTACAGGCCGACGAGCAAGGTGCTGAAGCGGCGGCCCCTGGCGGCCAGGTCGTACAGATCCGCGCCCGTCATCACGCGCGACAGCGCCAGGTTCGGATCGAGCGCGGCCAGCTCGCGGCGAAGGGCCGGCACGAGCCCCAGCGGATCCCCCGCCGTGCGCAGCGTGACCCAGCGCTCGCTGGCGAAGCTCGGGAAGAACGGGAAGTAGATCTCCCGCACGATCCGACCTTCCAGCCCGTTCTGCCGCACGTCCTCGACGACACCGACGACCACGGCGTCGAACCACGGCGTCTCGCTGTTCGACCGGACCCGCTTGCCGATCGGGTTCTCGCCCGGCCAGGACGCGTCGCCGAACGTCCGGTTCACGACGATGCGCAACTGTCCCTCCGAGAGGTCCTCCGGTCGCAGGAACCGACCCTGCAGGAGTCTCACGCCCATCGCGTCGAACCAGCCTGGGGTCACACACGTGTAGTAGGTCGTCTGGCGACGGGTGTCGGGATCGTAGGTTTCGCCCTCGACCAGCACGCCACCGGACCAGCCCGCGCCCATCAGCGGGAGCCGGGACGTGGCCCCGGCCGCCTCGACGCCGGGCACGGCCGCGAGTCGCTCGAGGAGATCCTCGACGAACCCGTCGCGCTCCTGGAGCCAATCCCTCTTCGGCGTGTCGGGCGTGTAGCCCCCGATGAGCACGTGCGACGGGTCGCCGAGCTCCTGGATGGCCGTCGCGTTCCACAGGCTGCGCAGCATGAGGAACGCCCCGTTGGCCAGCACGAAGGTGAGCGCGAACTGCGTCACCATGACGAGGCTGAGCGTCCGGGACTGACGACGGCCGGGCGTGCCGGTCGGCGCGCCGGCGCGAAGCGTGGGTGCGACGTCCACCCGCGACGCGGCATGCGCGGGGATGAGGCCGAAGACGAGGCCCGTCAGGACCGTCGCCGCGAGCGTGAACGCGAGCACGGTCCCGTCGAGCCGCAGATCATCGAGACGCGGCAGGCTGGAGGGCATCGTGCCCTCGAGCGCGGCGAGCCCCCACCAGGCCAGCAGCAGCCCTGCGCCGCCCCCGAAGAGGGCGATCACGCCGCTCTCGGTGAGCATCTGGCGGACGAGCCGCGCCCGGCCCGCGCCCAGCGCGGCGCGGACCGCCGACTCGGTACTTCGTCCGGCGCCGCGCGCCAGCAGGAGCGCCGCCACGTTCAGGCAGGCCAGCAGGAGGATGACGGCCGTGGCGCCCATCAGCGGCCACAACTGCTCACCCGCGTCCTGCAGCACCAGGGTGCGCAGCGGGACGATCCGCACGGTCCGCTGCGCGTTGCTGTGGGGGTACAGCCGCGCGAGTCGCGCCGCGACGCCCCCCAGCTCGGCCTCCGCAGACGCCAGCGCAAGGCCTTCGCGAAGCCGGCCGATGGTGAACAGATAGTACGCACCCCGGTCCGGCGTCCCGGACTCGACGGCGAGCGGCAGCAGCAAATCCGCGCGGCTGAGCGTGCCGTAGCTCGGGAAGCGGAACGCGGCTGGCATGATGCCGACGACCGTCCGGCTTTCCTTGTCGATGACGATCTCCCGTCCGACGAGCGCCGGGTCCGCGCCGAACCGGTTCCTCCACAACCGGTCGGAGACGACGACCACCCGGCTCGCGGGATCCTCCGCCTCTGCGGTGGTGAAGAGTCGGCCGAGCGCCGGCGCGACGCCGAGCGCCTCGAGCGTGCCTGGCGTGCAGGCGATGCCCGCCACGCGCACGACATCGTCGCGGCCGGCGAGGTTCATCGTTTCGCGCGTGTACGCGCCCCACGCCTCGAAGACGGCGGCCTGGTCACGGAAGTCGCGGTAGTCGGGGGCGGACAGCGGGTTGAAGCTGGGCTCGGTCTCCCAGGGCGTCCAGACGGTCACCAGGCGGTCGGGCGCCGCGTAGGGGAGCGGCCGCAGCAGCACCGCGTGCATGACGCTGAAGATCGCCGTGTTCGCGCCGATGCCGAGCGCCAGCGTGAAGACCGTGGCGAACAGGAACACGGGGCGACGACCGAGCGTCCTGAGCGCGTAGCGCGCGTCCTGCCCGAGGTCGGCGATGACGCGCCGGGCGCCGCCGCGGCGGCGGAGCGCAGCATCGACGTCGTCGGCCGCCCGGTGGCCGGCGCCGTGCAGGTTCGGCCTCTGTGCGCTGGCGATGTCAGACGCGAATGTCTCCCAGTCCGGAATCTGGCCGAGCGCGTCGGCGAGGGCCTGCTGGTCGTCGAGGCCGCGCGCCCGCGCGGCGCGGTAGAGATCGGCGAGCTGGAGGGCCAGCTCCTCGATGATCTTCTCCTCCCGCCGGCGCTTCATCGGCGGGAGCGGGAGGTTCTCGCGCACGAACCGCTTGAAGTCGGGCATCTCACCGCCCCTCGAGGACGAGGCCGACGGGTCGCCGCCGCATATATTCTTCGACGAAGAATATCTGAAAATGGTTTGCCGCCGGCGGGAACGCGCCGGTGCGCGATCCGCCTACTCGTGACGCAGCGCAACCATGGGATCGACGCGCAAGGCCCGTCGCGCCGGGAGATACCCGGCGGTCAACGCAATGGCCAGCAGGAGGGCCGTGACGCCCAGGTACGACAGCGGATCGGCCCCGCTCACGCCGTAGAGCTGTGAGGCCAGCGCGTAGCCGATCGGCGCCGACAGCAGCAGCCCCCCGAGCACGCCAGCGACCGCCAGGCGCAGGCAGCGTCGCATCACCAGGCCGAGCACGTCCGCCTTCGCGGCGCCAAGGGCGATGCGGATGCCGATCTCGCGCGTCCGGAGAGCGACCACGAAGGCCATCATGCCGAACAGTCCCACGCTCGCGAGGCCGAGGGCGAGCGCGGCGAGGCCAGCCAGGAACCCTGCGAGCATCCGATCGTCCCGCAGCCACTGCCGGAGGATGTCGTCCATGGTTCGGACGTCATAGACAGGAACATCGGCGTCCAGCGCGCGAACGGCGGGGCGCAGCAAGGGGATGACGGCGGCGCGATCGCCGGCCGCCCTCGCCACGACGATCATGCGCGCCGAGGGCTGCTGCTGGTGCGGCAGGTACAGCACGGGCGGCGGCGGGTCGCCCATGATCGAGCGCCCGGCTTCTCCCACGACGCCGACGATCCGCGCCCGGCGCTCCTTTTCCGAGTCGGGCTCGAGGACCAGGCTCGACCCGATGGCGCGATCCGGCCAGTAGCGCTCCGCGAGCCGCGCGCTCACGATAGCCACCGGCTCCGCCCCGGCGCGGTCCGCCTCCGTGAATGCCCGTCCGGCGATGACCGGAAGGCCCAGCGCCCGGAAGTAGTCCGGGGTCACCGCCTGGAAGCCGGTGTAGTCCTCGCCTCGGTCGTGGTCGAAGGTCACGCCGTCGATGGCGATCCTGATGTAGCTCATGAGCCCGTCGTTGCCGAGCGGGAAGGACGTGCTCGCGCCGGCCGCCGCGATGCCCGGCAGCGCATCGACCGCGGCGACGGCCCTGTCGAAGAACGCCGCCCGTTCGGCCGGCTCCTCGTAGCGTTGGCTGGGAAGCTCGATGCTCATCGCGACCAGGTGCTCGCGGTCGAACCCGACGTCGATCTGCCTCAGGGTCGAGACGTGCCTCAAGGTCAGACCGCAGCAGATGACGAGCGGTAGGCTGATGGCCAGCTGGCCCACGACGAGGCCGTTGCGGAAGCGGCCGCCGAGCAGGCCGGCGGACGCCGCCGACTCGCCCTCCTTGAGCGACGTGGAGACCGGAACCCTGGACACGCCCAGCGCCGGCGCGAGACCGAACGCGACGGCGGTCGCCAGCGACAGGGCCACCGCGTACAGGAACACCGGGGCGTTGAACACGAGGGCGTATGGCGACGCACCCGCCGCCAGCGGAAAGTCGGCTTCGTACGCCACGACGAACAGGTTGACCGCCCACGCGGCCGCCAGCAGGCCGGCGAGGCCGCCGGCGAGCGCCAACAGCAGGCTCTCGGCCATGAGCTGCCGCACGATCCGGCCGCGGCCGGCGCCGAGCGCCGTCCGGACGGCGAACTCCCGGACGCGCGCGGTGGCCGTCGCGAGGAGCATGTTGGCCAGGTTCACGCAGGCAATCAGCAGGACCGCACCGACCGCGACGAGCAGCATCAGGCCCAGCAGCCGATCATCCAACGACATGACCGACTCGGGCAGGCTTTGGAGCCGTACGCCAATGCCGGTGTTGCTGTCGGGATACGCCTCGGCGAGCCGGGCGGCGATCTCCTCGACCTCCGTCTGGGCCTGTGCGATCGTCACGCCGGGCTTCAGGCGGGCGACGGCGAAGTGGGCGCGCCGTCCGCGCGCGGCCACGTCGAGCTCGACCGACAGCGGAAGCCACAGATCGACGCGGTCGACGAAAGGATTCAGAAAGTCCACCTCCGGCGGCAGGATGCCGATGACGGTGTGCGGCTGGCCGTTCACCGCGATCGTCTGGCCGAGCACGTCGAGGCTGCCGTCGAAGCGGCGGCGCCAGAGCCGCTCGCCGAGAAGCACGACGCGGTCGGCGCCGCGCGCGTCTTCGTCGCGGCGGTGCAGCCGCCCTGCCGTCGCGTCCAGGCCGAGGAGCGGCAGCAGGTTGGCCGTGGCCTGGACGGCGGTGACGCGCTCCGCCTCCCCTCGTCCGGTCAGGTGCCGGGTCGCGATCGCGTAGAGCGCCACGTCGGCGAACGACGCGGCCTGCGTTCCGATGTCGGCCGCGTCCGGCGCGCTGATTGTCCTGCCCTCGCCTCGGTCGTTCGTGGTCCGGAAGACGACCAGCTCATCAGCGTTCGCGAACCGGTACGGCACGCCGAGCGTCGCCTGGAAGACGCCGAACACCGCCGCGTTCGCGCCGATGCCGAGCGCCATCGTGACGACGACGGCGAACAGGAACAGGGGACGACGTCCGAGCGTCCTGACCGCGTAGCGCGCGTCCTGCCCGAGGTCGGCGACGATCCTCCACGCGCCGCCGCGGCGGCGGAGCGCGACGTCGAGGTCGTCGGCCACGCCGTGGCCGGGGCCGTGCAGGTTCGGCCGCTGGGCGCTCGCGATGTCCGACGCGAACGCCTCCCAGTCCGGGATCTGCCCGAGCGCGTCGGCGAGGGCCTGCTCGTCGTCGAGGCCCCGCGCCCGTGCGGCGCGATAGAGATCGGCGAGCTGGCCGGCCAGCTCCTCGATGATCTTCTCCTCCCGCCGGCGCTTCATCGGCGGGAGCGGAAGATGCTCGCGGACGAGCCGTTTGAAGTCGGGCACCTCAGCCTCCGAGCACGAGGTCGACCGCCGCCGTGAACGCGCGCCAGCGCCGTTGCTCCTCGGCGAGGATCCGCCGGCCTTTCGCGGTCAGGCTGTAGTAGTTCCGACGGTGCTCGCCGGCCCGTTCCACCCAGCGGCTTGCGATCCAGCCGCGGCTCTCCATGCGGTAGAGGACGGGGTAGAGGGAGGTCACGCGGAACTGCAGCTGTCCGCGCGACCGGGTCTCGATGAGCTGCCCGATTTCGTAGCCGTGGCGCGGCCGCTCGTCGAGCAGGGTGAGGACGATGAGTTCGAGGCTGCCCTTCTTCAGTTCCGCGCTGAACACGCCGTCTCCATAGTTATTCGACGAATAATATTATACGAGAAAGAAGCTCTCCGGTGGGCCTGGATTCTGGTGGAGCGGGATCGTGTGCGGAATCGCACTGCGCAGGGGCGACCCGGCGGTCGCTCCTACGTGACGCGGGCTCGTCCCGGCGGCTCGTCCCTACGCGTGACCGTGGCGCCGGCTCTCGTAGGCGAGCCAGGTCCGGAGGGCCATTCGCGTGAGCGGCCCGCTGCGGCTCGACATCCGGTCGACGCTCCAGTGGACGATGTCGCGGGGCGGCGGCGCGGCGGCGGCGCCGGTCCGGCGGATGAGCCGGATCGCGTCGGTCGGACAGGCGAGCGCACACACGCCGCAGCCGATGCACCGCTCGGCCTCCACGGCGTACGGGCCGCCGTCGTGCGCGATGGCGTCCATCGGGCACCGCGGGTCGGCGCACGCCCCGCACTCGTTGCAGGCGTCGGGATCGACCGCGGCGACGAAGCCGCTCCGTGTGATCATGTGCGGTGCGCCGAATTCCTTCAGCCCCCGCAGGAACCCGCAGCAGCACGCGCAGCAGTTGCAGACGAACATCGGGCTCTCGCGCACGTTGTAGGTCGCGTGCACGAGCCCTTCCTCCTCGGTCGCGTCGAGCAGCGTCAGCGCCTCGTCCTGCGTGATCACCCGGCCCGCGTAGTTGAAGTAGTCGAACGCGTGCGGCTCGTCCGAGAAGCCGAGGCAGGTCTCGAGCGTGTGGGAGCACGGGTGGCCCAGCAGCGCCTGCTCCTTGCGGCAGATGCACTCGCGCAGCGCGAACGACCGCGCCGCGCGGATGAACCCCCGCATGTCCTCGTAGCCCAGGATCTCGAGCCGCGTGTCGACCGACTTGTTGACGGGGACGACGCGCGCGAGGGCGGGCTGGTGGCCGCCGACCCTTCTCGTCAGGTGTGGCGCGTAGGCCTCGAAGAGGTCGGCGAGCTCGCGGTCGATGTGCCGGAGCTGGAACTCGTAGATGCCGATCACGAACGGCATGAGCGCGTAGCGCTGCGTGCCGTCCATCGTGAACGATCCGATCTGCCCGCGCGCGGCCATGCGGTCGAGCGTCGCGCGCGTTTCGCCTTCCGGCCGCCCGAGCGTCCGCGCGATGCGCTCGACCGTGGCGGGAATGGGCCCGAGCCTCAGCGCGACCTCGGCGTCCTCGCGCGGGAAGATCTTCTCGAGCAGGCGGATCTCGATGCCGCTGTCGGTCGGGGGAAAGCCCTGCGGCAGCCGGTCGAGCTTCTTCGCGAGGCGGCGGTAGACGTCGGCCAATGGAGCCTCCCGGGCACGCGGCGACCCCGACAGCATACGCCCGTCGCGCCCCCGTCGCCACGGACCCGGGCCGATGGGCGTCCTCCCGGTTAGGCGGCGCCGGGCGCGGTGCGGTATCCTCTCGCGGCGCCGCCCGCCCGAGCGGGCCGCGCATCCCTTCGCCCTGGAGGGCCCATGGACACGGCGCGGCGGTCAGGCAGCGATCCGGCGGCGGTGCGCGCCAACCAGCGCAACGCCCTGATCGCGGGCTTTCTCGGCTGGACACTCGACGCGTTCGACTTCTTTGTTCTCACCTTCGTCCTCGCGCAGGTGGCGCACGACTTCGGCCGGTCCGTGCCCGCGATCGCGCTCACCGTCGCCGCCAGCCTCTGGACCCGCCCGATCGGCGCGATCATCTTCGGGCTCATGGCCGACCGCTGGGGGCGCCGGCGGCCGCTGATGATCAACATCCTCTTCTACTCGGCCATCGCGTTCCTGTGCGGGCTCGCGCCGAACTACACGGTGTTCTTCGTGCTGCGGCTGCTCTACGGCATCGGCATGGGCGGCGAGTGGGGCGTCGGCGCCTCGCTGGTGATGGAGACCGTGCCGGTCCGGTGCCGGGGCGTGCTGTCGGGCCTGCTGCAGATGGGCTACACGTGCGGGTACTTCCTCGCGGCGATCGTGTACTCCGTCGTGTTCCCGCTCTGGGGCTGGCGCGCGATGTTCTTCGTGGGCGGCCTGCCGGCGCTCCTCACGCTCTTCGTGCGGGCCAAGGTCAAGGAGACCGACGCATGGCACGAGGCGCGGACCGACTGGCCGACCTACCGGCGGGCGATCCGGCAGAATCTCCGGCTGTTCGCGTACCTCGTGGGGATGATGACGATCATGGCCTTCGTGTCGCACGGCACGCAGGACATGTACCCGACGTTCCTCCAGCGGGAGCGGCACTTCAGCCCCGAGCTGACGGCCGTCATCACCATGATCTCGATGACGGGCGCGATCGTCGGCGGCCTGCTCTTCGGTCTCTACTCGGACCGGACGGGGCGCCGCCGCGCGATGATCACGGCCCTCCTGCTGGCCTGCGCCGTCGTGCCCCTCTGGGTGCTCGCGCCGTCGACGACGATCATCGTCCTCGGCGCGTTCCTGATGCAGTTCATGGTCCAGGGCGCGTGGGGCATCGTCCCGGCCCACATCAACGAGCTGGCGCCCAACCAGCTGCGGGGGTTCTTCCCCGGCCTGGCGTACCAGCTCGGCATCCTCTTCGCCTCGAGCATCGTCTACATCGAGGCGCTGCTCGGCGAGCACTTCTCGTATTCGCACACGATGGGGCTGCTGGCCGCGACGGTGACCGTGCTCGGCGCGTTGATTGTCGGTCTGGGTCCCGAGGCGAAGGGCGTGCTGTTCACGTCAGCGCCTTGCGCTGGAACTGCCGCAGGCCCAGTCCGAGAAACGCCGCGGTGAACAGCACCAGCCCGCCCAGGACGACGAGCGAGGAGAGGTGGGGGAACTGCGGCACGAGCGCGCCGCGGAACCCTTCGCTCGCGTAGACGACCGGGTTCACGAGCACGGCGCGCTGCAGCACGGGGAACTTCTCGAGCGCCTGCCACGGGTAGTAGGTGCAGCCGAAGAAGATCATCGGCGCGAGCAGCCGGTCCTCGATCTCGCGCGTGAACTGGAACTCGGCGACGAGCGGCATCGCCACCGCCTGGATGCCCGAGAACACCATGCTGATGGCGATGATGCCGGGCAGGAGCAGCGATTTGTACTGCGGCGGCAGGAACCCGCTCGTCGTCATCACGCGGCCGAAGATGAAGACGAAGAGCATCGGCTGCAGCAGGTTCTGCAGGAGCAGCGGGACGAAGTTGCGTCGCGCGACGTGCGCGTCACGCGCCAGCATGGCGAAGAACGTCGTCAGGTTCATGGCTATTCCCGCAGGCTCCGGCCCGTGTGGTGGAGAAACAGCGTCTCGAGGCTCGGCTCCTCGATGTGCACGTCGCGGATGGCGGCGCCCGCCGCCGACGCGGCCGAGACGATCTCGGCGATGAGCGCGCCGCCGCGGCCGGCGTAGAGGTCGACCTGGCCGTCGGTGCCCGCGCGCACCTCGGTGACGCCGCCGAGCGCGCCCAGCGCCTCGACGAGCGACGGTGGCGCCGCGGTGAAGTGCAGACGCAGCACGTAGCCGCCCGGAATCGACCGCTTCAGTTCCTGCGGCGTCCCCGAGGCGATCGCGTCGTGAGGATGCCGACCGTCGTGGACTTGCCCGCGCCGTTCGGGCCGAGCAGCCCGAAGATCTCGCCGGGCCGGATCTCGAGCGACAGCGCGTCGAGCGCCACCACCTCGTACTTCGCCCTGGTCTTCTTCTTCGCGGGACGGCCCAGGGCGAAACCCATGCCGCGGGCCTGGCCCGCGGCGGGCGGCGGCGACGTGTAGACCTTGCGGAGCGCGTCGGTGCGGACGCCGATGGGCATGCGGACGTCCGTCGTGGTCGTCATTCGGCGGTGATCCTCACCCGCGCGCGGCCGTTGTCCACGTCCATCGTCAGCTCGCCGACGTCCTTCAGCACGGCCGCGAGGTCGGCGCGATCGAGCTTCGACCAGTCGAAGTCGATGCCCTTGTCGCGCAGCGCCTCCTGGATGCGCTCGCCCGTGCCCGGGATGAGCGCGCCGAGACGCATGCCGCCGCGCACCATCGCGAGCGGCACCCGGAGGTTCACCGTCTTCTCCGGGCGCCAGTTCCGCGCCGCCTTGTGCACCTCGATGCGCAGGAACTTCGGGTCGGCGCCGGCCGCCCCGGGCTCGGCCGCCGCCGCGGCGTCCGTGGCCGCCCGGTCCGCCGCGCGGAGCAGCTGCTCCGCTTCGCCCGCGTTGATCTTGCCGCCTGCGAGGAGATCGAGAATACGCCGGGTGTCGTCACTCATGGTCGTCGTCCTTGCCGCCGGCCGCTGCGTCCGCGTCTCCGCCGAGGCGGGCCAGCACGTCGGCGACCGTCGTCTCGCCGCGCTCGAGCTCGTCGAGCAGCGCGCCGAGGCGCGGCGCCGCCGCGGGCGCGACCTCGACCGACGGGAGACGGTCGCCGATGCGATTGAGCCGGTTCTTGATCGTGGGATAGCTCACGCCGAACAGCTTCTCCACCTGCTTGATGGAGCCGTGCGAGCGGACGAACGCGGCCACGAACACCTGGTCCTCGGCCGCGAGCTGCGCGAGGGGCGGCAGGTCGAAGCGGCCCTCGATGGCCACGTTCTCGTCCACCAGCCGCACCCGCTCGATCTGGATTGCCCGCCCGCCCGTCAGGGCCGTCAGCGCTTGCCAGTCCCGAGCCATGTGTGAATATATATCATACTAGAGAACCGTTCAGCGCAAGTTTTTTAAGTTTCAACTTAATTTTATTAATTTGATGATCCGGGCCGTCTGAGCGGCCCGGCGGCGCCTGAAACCCCCTGCGGCGGGCCCCTCCCCCGGGCAGTGGTCAAGTTTGGCGGGACGCGCCCCTTAGCGCGCTCGCGCTGAGCGTGCGACAATGGGGTATGCCTAAGCGGTCAAGAAAAGGAACCCGTGACGAAATCCAGGCGGCCTACGATACGATCCGGCAGGTCATCCAGGAAACCGAAGGTACCGGCAAAGATCCGCTGGCAGTAGCACTCGGTCGTCGCGGAGGGCTCAAAGGTGGCCCGGCGCGTGCGGCCAAGCTTACTCCGGATCGTCGTCGGGAGATTGCCGTCCAGGCCGTAAAGACTCGCTGGTCACGGAAGGCCCAGAAGTAGATTCCTGGTTCGTCTCGAACGGGAGTTCGGGGGCTGGCGGTATCTCCTCCGGTGGCAGCAGGAGATCCCATACGGCGACAGTCGGTACTCGCCACCGTTTTCCGATATTCACGATGTCGTTGTCGGCCGTGTAGACGCGGTCTGCTCCTGCGGACTTAGCAATCGCCACAAGTTGTTGGTCTACCTTACCTACCTATCGGACGCCGTGAACAGAAAAACAGCTTGACATTACTTGACCGCTCACGTACAATGCGTCTCATGAACAAGCTGAGCACAGCCAAGCGGGCGGCGGTGGTTGCGGCCCTGGTGGAAGGCAACAGCGTCCGGGCCACGGCGCGCATGACGGACGTCTCGAAGCCAACGATCCTCAAGTCGCTGGCCGAGCTTGGGGCCGCATGCACCAAGTTTCAGGATGACGCGTTGCGCGGCCTGAAGTGCCGACGGATTCAGGTCGATGAGATTTGGCAGTTCTGCTACGCGAAAGAGAAGAACGTTCCCTCCGACAAGCGCGGGCAGTTCGGCTACGGCGATGTCTGGACGTTCGTTGCCATCGACGCGGACACGAAGCTGATTCCGACGTGGCGCGTAGGGCCGCGCGATCTTGGCGACCGCCTACGACGTGATGCACGACCTCGCCGACCGTCTCTCGAACCGCGTGCAACTCACGACGAATGGTCTCAAGGTATACCTTGAGGCTGTCGAGAGCGCCTTCAATTTGGACATCGATTACGCGATGCTGCAAAAGGTGTACGGGACCGATCCGCAGGCCGAGAAGCGATATAGCCCCGCAAAGATCCTGAGCAGCACGACGGAGGTAATAACAGGCGAGCCGAACCGCAAGCACATTTCCACGAGTTATGTAGGGCGCCAGAACCTCACGATGCGCATGAGCATGCGCCGGTTCACGCGGTTGACCAACGGCTTCTCCAAGAAGCTCGCGAATCACGCGGCGGCCGTGGCCCTGCACTTCATGTAATTACAACTTCGCCCGAATCCATCAGACGTTGCGCGTTACCCCCGCGATGGAGGCCGGAATCTCCAACCACGTCTGGAGTTTGGACGAAATAGTGGCACTCGAAATAGTGGCACTCTTTGGATGATTTGGTGCGAATATTTGGCGAAACCGATTTCCATTGACGTTGCCCTTCGGGAAGAGGTACTTTGACTCATCCGTTACGCCCGTAGGCGGGCTATATCTACGGAGGGCCGCCGGAGGAAACTTCGGCGGCCCTTTCCTTTTTGGGTGCGGGACATGAAGAAGATCGCTGTGATGATCGACGGGGGGCATGTCAGATTCCTTGCCAAGCAAGCTGGTAAGACCTGTGATGCATCCTTCGTTGAAAAGCTGGGTCTTTCGTCCGCCTATCAGGACGAAGTGATCTGGCGGATTCTGTACTACGATTGCGCTGCGTACGAAGGCCATCCCGCAGCTCCGGTGTCTGGCAAGAAGGTCCATTTCTCGGGTGGTGACCAGCTTCTCCGAGAGCTGGCAGGGAAGGACCTTTTCGCGGTTCGTCGGGGCGTGCTGAAATTCAGAGGCTGGGTACCTACCACTATCCCGATTAGTGGAACAGCGCTGACTGATGCCGATTTCAAGCCCAATTTTGAGCAAAAGGGCGTCGACATGCGAATCGGTCTGGACATGGCAAATCATTGTGCGAATCGCTCGGTTGACCTTATCGCCTTGCTGACCAACGACACGGATTGCATCCCCGCCATGAAGTACGTGAGACGCTCCGGGCTACAGGTCGCGCTGGTATGCGTGCCTGGCTACTTCCCCGCTCCTGAGCTCCTGGCCCATTGCGACTTCAAGCGCGATATTACCTGGCCCTAAGAATCCAGCCCTCGCCACACTTGACCACTACCCTCCCCCGGCGCTCCCGAGACCCGGGCCGTCCGCGAGTATGATTGGCCGCACGCTCCCCCTGGAGGACTCTCGCCATGACCCGCCTCCCGTCCGTCGCCTGCCTCGCCGTGACGTCCGCCGCTCTCGCCGCCGTCGTCTCCGCGCAACAGGCGCCGCCCGTCCCGCTGCGCCAGGGCCTCACCATCGTCACGGCCATCCACCAGGATCTGGGCGACTTCGAGTCGATCAAGGTCGTGACGGCCGTCAAGGACGACGCGGTGGACGTGTCGTACAACGCGGACATCCCCAATCCCATGACCGACGAGGTCGAGCACATGAAGGCGTTCCGCACGGTCCGCCGCGCGGACCTGCGCGACGCGCACGAGTACGCGCAGTCGTTCAGCAACCGGGGACCGCGGGTGCTGCCCGGCACGACCGCGCTCGGCGTGTCGGCCACCGTGCTGAACGATCTGAAGACGAAGGGGGAGACGAAGCTGACCGCGGCCGCGGGTGGCATGGCGGGCGGCATCGCGGGCATGCTGAGCGGCCTGCTCGGCGGCCAGAGCACGAAGGACCTCGACCAGCTGGGCAAGATCTCCGGCACGCTCACGCGCGTCGAGCCGAAGCCGGTGATGCTCACGGTCCTGGTGAACGACCAGCCGGTGAAGCTGCCGGCGATTCACGCCAAGGGCACGCTCGGCGAGAGCGACGCGGAGTTCTATTTCCTCGACGATCCGGACAACCCGATCTCGTTGCGCTTCGCGATCGACGAGGACACGCTGAACGTGATCAAGATCGCGTTTCCCGTCGAGCAGGCGGCCGCGCAGGCGGACGCGGCGCCCCAGATCGAGCAGGCGCTCGAGAAGACCGGGCGCGCCGAGATCTACGGCATCTACTTCGACTTCGGCAGCGCCGTGATCAAGCCCGAGTCGGAACCCGTGCTGAAGGAGATCGCCGCGGTGATGGACAAGAACACGGCGTGGAAGCTGAGCGTCGAGGGGCACACCGACAACATCGGCGGCGACGACTACAACCTCGAGCTGTCGAAGCAACGGGCGACCGCCGTCAAGACGGCGCTCGTCACGCGCTACCACATCGCGGCCGACCGCCTCGCCACCGCGGGCTTCGGCGCAAGTCGGCCCAAGGCCACCAACGACACCCTCGAGGGCCGCGCGCGCAACCGGCGCGTCGAGCTGGTGCGTCAGTAGCCGGACGCCCGCCACGCGGCCGTGGCCCGCTTCGTCGGGTCGCTCTCCGACACGGCGGTGAGCGTGATCGCGGCCGACGCCGCGGCGCCGGGCGACCGCGTCACGAACACGGGGACCGTCGCCGAGCGACCGGTCCGGATCGCCACGAGCGCGTTGTCGAGGGCCACCGTCCAGCCCTCGCCCTCGACCGACACCGACAGGCGGTAGATGTCGGCGTCGAGGTACGCCGAGGCGTCCTGCGGGTGCGGCGACGGGCCGGCGGCCGGCGCGGCGCCCGTGTTGGTCAGCGTCACCTCGACCCGGCCGGACGCGCCCGCGAGCGCCTGCGTGTCCGGCGCCGCGGCGGCCACGCCGCGCGCCTGGGGCCCCGACCCATCGAGCGACCGCACGCCCACCGTGTAGGACAGGATCCCGTTCGCGTCGGTGTGCCGGTCGATCGCGTAGAAGTGCAGGCGGTTTGCCGCGTCCTCCCACTCGTACTGGCTCCCCGAGCCCAGCCCCGCGTGGAACAGCGCGTCGTTGAGCTGCCGGTAGTCGGCCACCGTCCGCATCACGCGCGTCCCGTCGGGCCTGACGAAGTCCACCATCCCGATGTCCTCGGGGTGCGCGTCGATCACCCACGTGAAGCAGTTGTAACCACACGAGCGTCCCTCGCGGTCCTTGTTCTTGGCGAGGAGGACGCCGTTGTCCGGCGTGAACGAGTCGTAGCCGATGCGCTGCACCACCTCGATCGAATAGAAGTTGAACACCGGATCGCCCGCGCACAGGGGATCGGCGTTCATGTCGCACGGCGGCGTCCGGTCCTGCGGCGCGTCGCCGTCGAGCGCGACGGTCACGCCCGCCAGGCCGTTCGAGCCCGGGTCCACCGCCCGGGCCAGGACGGTCGCCACGGCCAGCCCCGAGGCGGCCAGGCCGTTACGGCTCAACGCCAGCACCTGCTCGGGCCGGACGAACCCGTAGCGGATCCGGTTGCGCAGCATGAAGCCCGCGGGCATCGAGGCGCCCTGGGTCGGCGGCACCACCCAGCGCTGATGCGGCCCGCCCGGCCCATTGAACGAGCCGCGGTCCATGATGTCCCACGGGCCGGAGCCGACCCGCCGGTACGGCGTCACGTAGGGATTGTTGTTGTTGTCGCCCGTGCGGAACGCGAAGTGCGCGATCTCGTGCGTGATCGTGCCCGAGCTCTCGCCCTGCCGCACCGACGACAGTCCCCACAGCTCCTGCCCGGCCTTCCAGGACGTCCACGGCACGTAGCGCGTCACGACCCACCGCGGCTTCGTCGTGTCGGGGTTGCCCCACTCGGCGGGGATGTCGTCTTTCGACGCGAACCTCATCTCGCCGAACTCCTGCCACACGCTCGTCTCGTCGTACCCCGCGTAGATGCGCAGGACGATGTCGTACTGCTTCTTGATGTCGGGACCGGCGTCGGCGGCCCAGAGCGCGTCGGCGTCGGGCTCGAGCCGGCCGTCGCACACGTACCCGCCGGGACAGCCGCCTTCCTGTCCCCACTCGTTGAGGCCGTACTGGAACAGGCGCTTCGGCATGCGGTACGGGCCGTACGCGTCGGCGAGCTCGATGCCCACCTTGCCGCGCGACTGCTCCATCCAGTAGCCGTTGATCGTGTGCCCGTGGTTCAGCGGTCCGGGCTTGCCGAGGAAGTCCGCGTAGAAGCGCGGCACGTCCTCGCGCCGGACCGGGTCGATCTGCGGGTTGCCGTACGGATCGGAGCCTTTCGGCATCGTGATCACGAACGGCTGGTCGGGAAAGTCCAGGGCGACGAGCGCCACGCGGAGCGTCCGCGGGGCCTTCCGCGACGGGTCGGCCCAGTCCACGCCCGGGATCGGCCGGTAGTCGGCCCACGTCATGTCCTGCTGGTCCTGCACCTGCTGCGGGTCGATGGGCGCCGGCATCGGCGCCCGTGCGCCGGCCTGCCCGCCGGCGCGAACGGCCCTCGCCGACGGCGTCAGGAAGACGAGCAGCGCGGCGCCGATCGTCACGGTGCCGGTCACGAGAAGACGATGTCTCACGATGAAGCCCCCGAACGGGAAGGCGCGGCCCCGGGACGAGGCCGCGCGGCCACACGCATTGTAGGACGGCTCCCGCCTCCGCGCGCGACGTGCTCCACCCCCCAGGTAAACGCCACCCACTCGGCCAGAGTATGAAGCCTGTGTACATCCCCCTTCATCGCCGGGAGACCCGGCATCCGCCACATGATCGAAAGGGAGACTGGCTCATGAGGATGAGAGGCGTGATCGTCATCGGCCTGGGCGTGCTGCTCATGGCCTATACCGCCGCGGCGCAGGCCCCGCAGCGCCCGCGCAGCGCGAACCCCATGGCGCAGCAGATGCAGCGCCCGCAGCCGGAACCGGAGTCGGCCCAGGCGCCGCGCCGCCCGGTGCCGCCGCCCGAGGAGAAGTCGTCCGTCACGCACCACAGCGCGCGCATCGGCGGCCAGGTGATCAACTACACGGCCACGGCGGCCACCTACGTCATCAAGGACGACGAGGGGACGCCCAAGGCGACGTTCTTCTTCGTGGCCTACACGAAGGACGGCGTCGAGGATCCGGCCACGCGGCCGGTCGCGTTCGTCTACAACGGCGGCCCGGGTTCGGCGTCGCTCTTCACGCACATGGGCATGGGGCCGCGCCGCGTCGTGCTGACGCCCGACGGCCACGGCATGCCCGCGCCGTACCGCATCGAGGACAACCGCGACTCGTACCTCGACGCCACCGACCTGGTGTTCGTGGACGCAATCGGCACCGGTTACAGCCGGCCCGTCGCCGGCCAGAACCGCGCGCAGTTCTACGGCATCGTCGAGGACGCCAACTACTTCTCCGACTTCATCTACCAGTACATCACGCGCAACGAGCGCTGGGCCTCGCCCAAGTTCCTGATCGGCGAGAGCTACGGCACCACGCGCTCGGCGCAGCTCTCGGGCGTGCTGCAGCGGCGGCACCAGATGTACCTGAACGGGATCGTGCTGGTGTCCACGGTCGCGTTCGCCAACTGGGGCGCCGACGACCGGTCGGAGTTCTTCCTGCCGACCTACGTGACGTCGGCGTGGTACCATCACCTGCTCGCGCCCGACCTGCAGAAGCTGACCGTCGAGCAGATCGCGCAGCAGGCGCGCGAGTTCGCGCACGGCGAGTACGCGCAGGCGCTCGAGAAGGGCGACACGATCTCGCCCGCCGACTACCAGAAGGTGGTCCAGGACATGGCGCGGCTGACGGCGCTCTCGCCGCAGTACCTCGAGCAGAGCAACCTGCGCGTCACCCCGTTCCGCTGGTTCAAGGAGCTGATGCGCGACAAGCGCCAGACCGTCGGGCGCCTCGACTCGCGCTTCACGGGCATGGACCGCGAGGCCGCCGGCGAGCGGGACGAGTACGACCCGAGCGAGGCGTCCTACGAGGGCGCGTTCGTCGCCACGTTCCAGGACTACGTGCGCCGCGAGCTCAAGTGGGACAGCGACATGTACTACGCGGTGAGCGGGAACGTGCGGCCGTGGGACCAGACCGGCAACACCCAGGTGGCCGAGGTCCTGCGCTCGGCGATGACCGAGCAGTCGCACCTGAAGGTGCTGGTCGTGTGCGGCTACTACGACCTCGCCACACCGTTCAACGGCATCGAGGAGACCGTGTCGCACATGATGCTCGAGCCGGAAATCCGGAAGAACATCAGCTTCACGTACTACGAGTCGGGCCACATGGTCTACATCGACCAGAAGATGGACGACAAGCTGCACACCGACATCGACAACTTCATCAACGCAAGCTGCCAGAAATAGACCATGGGGACGGGAGCCTCACCGCCAGAGAGGCTCCCGCCCCCGCATCACGAGCCCCCTCCTGCGGAGGCATACGATGAAGACAGCCTGGAGCGGCGTGGCATTGGCCCTGTTCGGGAGCGCGATCATGGCCCAGACGACGACTGACAAGATTCCGGCGAACGGAGGCGACCTCCTGATCACCCCCATCTTCCACGCGAGCCTGCAGATCGAGCACGCGGGCACGGTGATCCAGGTGGACCCGTGGGGCGTCGATCACTACGCCGCGGCCAGACCCGCGGACCTCGTCCTGATCACCGACATCCACGCCGACCACCTCGACCCGGCGGCGATCGCGAAGATCCGGAAGCCCGGCGCGCCGATCGTCGGACCGGCGGCGGTGGCGGAGAAGCTCGAGGGTGTGACGGTGATGGCCAACGGCGAGCGCCGCACGGTGGCCGGCGTCGCGATCGAGGCGCTCCCGATGTACAACCTGACGCGCGGGCCCTCGCCCGGGCAGTTCTACCACCCGAAGGGGCGCGGCAACGGCTACCTGCTCACGCTGGGCGGCAAGCGCGTCTACATCGCGGGCGACACCGAGTGCACGCCCGAGATGCGCGCCCTGAAGAACATCGACGTCGCGTTCCTGCCGATGAACCTGCCCTACACGATGCCGCCTGTCGAGGCGGCCGCGTGCGCGAAGACGTTCATGCCGCACATCGTCTACCCGTACCACTACCGCGGCTCGAACCTGCAGGAGTTCGCCGACGCGCTGAAGGGCGAGCCGATCGAGGTGCGGCTGCGCGACTGGTATCCGGGCGGGGCGAAGTAGGAAGAATGGGGTCTGACCCCGTTTTTCACGTGCCCTTGCGTTTTTCCCCGGCAGGCGCATATTGCATGTGGAGGGAGGAGTCCGTTCTTCCTCCGTCCACCTGAACACGGACGGACCCCTCCCGGTAGCCGTGCCGCAGACGGCCAGCACGAACGGTGGGGTGCGGTTCCGATGGGCGGCGACCCGTCCGGCGATTTGGCGGTCGTAGGACCCACGCTCCTGGGCATCGACGCGGGCGCGTCCACGCTCAAGATCGCGTGGTGCGCCCCCTCTGGGGTCCCCCTGCACCGGGCCGCGGTCGCCTGCCAGGGGCAACCGTCCGCCGCCCTGTCACGACTGCTCGACGACATGCCGGCCGAGCTGCCCGGGGACCGCGGCGTCACGGTGGCGGTCACCGGCAGCGGGCACGCCCTTCACCAGTTCCGCGAAGCCGTCACCGTCAATGAGGTCGTCGCCACCGCCCGCGGCGTGCGGGCCCTGTATCCCCAGGCGAGGACCATCATCGATCTCGGCGGCCAGTTCTCGAAGCTGATCCTCCTCGACCCCGATCCCGCCCGGCCGGGCTCGGTCGCGGACTTCGCCAGCAACGGCCTCTGCGCGGCGGGCGCCGGCGCGTTCCTGGAACAGCAGGCCTCGCGGCTGGGCCTGAGCGTCAAGGCGCTCGGGCGGCTGGCGGCGACCGCGCGGCGCGGCGCATCGATCGCCGGGCGCTGCAGCGTCTTCGCCAAGTCCGACATGATCCATCTGCAGCAGAAGGGCACGCCGCCCGAGGAGATCGCGTAAGGCCTCTGCCTCGCGCTGGCGCGCACGTTCCTCGCGACGGTCGTCCAGGGCCGCCCGCTGACGCCTCCGGTGGTGCTCGTCGGCGGCGGCGCGTGCAATCCGGGTCTCGTGCGGGCGTTCAGACAGCTCGTGGGGCCCGGCGCCGGCGAGCTCGTCGCGCCCGAGGAGCCCAGGTTCCTCGGCGCCCTGGGGGCCGCGCTGATGGCCGCCGGCGCGCCGGCGATCGACGGGTGGCGACTCCTCCAGCACAGGACCGAAGCCTCGTGCCACCCCGAGCCGGACCTGGCGGGCCACCGTGGCCCGAGCCGGCGGGAACCTGGAGCGCCGGCGCGAACGGGTGGCGCGCGCCTGGCCCCGTTGAGGCGCTCGCCGGACGAGGTCGACCTCCACCCGCCGGAAGAGCCCGCGCCGGCGGCCGGCGCGGTGCGGGCGTATCTGGGGCTCGACGTGGGATCGGTGAGCACCAACCTGGTGCTGCTGGGCCCCGATCTGACGCTGCAGCACGGCGTCTATCTCCCGACGCGCGGCCGGCCCGTGGATGTGCTGCAGGAAGGCCTCGATCGCGTGCGCCGGCGCTTCGGCGCCCGGCTCGAGATCCTGGGTGTCGGCTCGACCGGCAGCGGCCGCCACCTGGCCGCCCAGCTCGTCGGCGCCGACCTCGTCCGCAACGAGATCACGGCCCAGCTGACCGCCGCGCTGGCCGTCGACCCCGCCGTGGACACCATCTTCGAGATTGGCGGTCAGGACTCCAAGTACATCTCCGTCCGGGACGGGCGGCTCGCCGACTTCGAGATGAACAAGATCTGCGCCGGCGGCACGGGCTCGTTTCTCGAGGAGCAGGCCGACCGCCTGGGCATCGCCATCGTCGGGCAGTTCGCGGACCTGGCGCTGGCCGCGACCGACCCGTGCGATCTCGGCGCGCGCTGCACGGTGTTCATGGACACCGAGCTGGTCCGCGCGCTGCAGCGCGGCGTGTCGCTGCCGGACATCTGCGCGGGGCTGGCCTACTCGGTGGCGCGCAACTACCTCGAGAAGGTGGTCGCCGGCCGTGCAGTCGGACGCGCGATCCTCTTCCAGGGCGGCACGGCCTCGAACGCGGCCGTCGTGCAGGCGTTTCGGCAGATCCTCGGGCGTCCCGTGCGCGTGCATCCCTACAACCGCCTGTCGGGCGCCATCGGCGTCGCGCTGCTGGCGGCGCGTGCCGGCCTGCGCCGGACCGCCTTCCGCGGCTTCGACGCGTGCGTCGGATCCCGGCTGCGCAGCTTCGGGTGCCGCCGGTGCGAGAACCGCTGCCAGGTCAACCGCGTCCAGATTGGATCGCGCGCGGTGCACTTCGGCGACGTGTGCGAGCGCTACGCGCAGCGCGACCGTGAGACCGCGCCGGCCGCGCGCGCCTTCGGCGAGCTGTTCGCGCGGCGCGACGCGCTGCTGGAACGCTTCGTGGCGGCCGGCGCGGCGGCCGCGGGAGACCGGCGCGACGCGTCACGTGAGAGCCCGAGCGGCCCGTCGGCGCCGAGGATTGGCCTGCCGCGCGCGTCGCTGAACCTCGAGTTCCTGCCGTTCTGGAGCGCGTTCCTGCGCGATCTCGGCTACGACCCGCTCGTCAGCGGCGCGACCACCTCGGCGCGGCTGCAGGATCACGCGCGCGGGGTGCCGGCGGAAGTCTGCCTGCCCATCAAGACGGCGGCGGCGCACGCGCACGCGCTCCTCGCGAACGGCGCCGTCGACCGGATCTTCGTGCCGGCCCTGCTCGAATGCCCGCCGCGCGAGGGCGACGACGAGACCCACACGTGTCTGTACTCGCAACAGCTCCCCGACATGCTGCGGGTCGAGCTGGGCGAACGGGTGATCAGCGCCCAGTTCTCGCTCGGGCACGGCCTCCTGTCGCTCGTCGGCCCCACCCTGGCGCTGGCGCAGGCGCTCGATCGGTCCGTCGACGCGGTGCTGCGCGCGTTGCGCAAGGCGAACGCCGCGCAGGCGCGCTACATCCTCGAGCGCCGGCGGCTGGGGCAGGACGCGCTCGCGGCGTCCTTCGACCGGGCCGCGGTCGTGCTGGGCCGGCCCTACAACACGCACGACCAGTTCCTCAACCTCTCCCTCGCCCACCACCTGGAGCGGCTGGGCCTGGCGGCCATCCCGTGGGACCTGCTGCCGCTCGACCGGGTTCAGCTCGACCCGCGGTGGAGCACGGTGCCGTGGTACTACAGCCGCGAGCAGTTGCGCGCGATCGAGCTCGTGCGCCAGGACCCGCGTCTGTTTCCCATCTTGATCTCGAGCTACGGCTGCGGCCCCGACGGGTTCATCGTCAAGCACATGGAGGAGCTGCTGGCCGACCGCCCGCGGCTGCTGCTGGAGTTCGACGAGCACCGGGGCGAGGCGGGCCTCGTCACGCGCCTGGAGGCGTTCGCGGACGAGATCGACGAGCACCGCCGGCGCGCCGAATCGCGCGGCGCGCCGACGCTCACGCCGGGTCCGCGGCTGCCCGCGGGCCGGCGCTTCTTCGTGCCGCGCTTCGCGCCGCACGCGGACATCTATGCGGCGGTGCTGGCGGCGGCGGGTCACGCGGCGGAGGTCCTGCCGGGGCCGGACGAGGCGACCGTCCGGCTCGGCGAGCAGCACGCGTCGGGCCGCGAGTGTCACCCCTACGCGATCATCGCCGGTGAGCTCGCGCGCTTCCTCGAGACCGCCACGCCACGCCCTGGAGACGTGTTCCTGGTGCCGTGCTGCACGACCCCGTGCCTGCTGCGTCAGTACGGCGACGCGTACCGCCTGCTGCTCGAGCGCCGGGGCTCGTCGGGCCTCGAAGTCTGGGACGCGGACCTTGCACAGCTCTCGCAGGTCGTGGGCGTCTCGGGCCTGCTCCAGCTCTACGAGGGTCTGCTGGCGACCGACATCCTGATGGTGCTCGGTACCCGCCTGCGCCCTTACCAGCGGCAGCCCGGCACGTTCGATCCGTTCCTGGCCTGGGGTTTCCGGCACGTGGCCGGGGCGGTCGCGGCGGGGGAACCCGTCGACACGGCGTTGGCCGAGTCGGTCCGCGGGCTCTGGGCGCTCGCCCGGACCGCCGCGCCGGCCACGCGTCCGGTGGTCGGCGTGACCGGCGACATCTATACGCGCATCAACGCGGTCGGGAACGCCGGCCTCTTCGACCGGCTCGAGCAGATGGGCATCGAGGTCTGGCCCAGCCCCTACTTTGCAAGCATGTTCGATTTGTCGGCGGCCCTGGAGATGCCGCACTGCGCCGAGAAGGGGCTGGTGAAGGCCGCCGCCGCCGACTACCTGACGGGCGCCCTCGCCGGACGGATCGGCCGCCGACTCGTCCAGCACCTGCCGCCTCGCGTCGTGGACCTCGCGGTCGAGCCGCCGGCCGGCGACCTGATCCAGCTGGCGCGGCGGTACGTCGGCCCACGCACCAACCACCTCGTGCTGCTCATCGCGGCCAAGATGGTCGACTTCCTGCGCCGGGGCGCGACGGGGGTGATCAACGCCGCCGGTCTCAACTGCATGGTCGGCACCACCGCGGCGGCGTTGATCCCGTCGGTGCGCGCGGACCACGACGGTGCGCCGATCATCACCCTGGCCTACGGCGGCGTCGAGGGCCCCTCCCAGCGCATCCGGCTCGAGACCTTCGTCGAGCAGGTCAACGCGCGCTGGCGGCGTCGCGCGGCGTAGCGACAGATCCCGCGGCAGCACGCGCCGCACGGGCCGCCCGGCGCAAGGCCGACCGCCTCTTTGGAGATACTCGCGTCAGCGGGGTCGATTTCCGAAGACGGGACCGACTCGGACCTCGATGCCCCGAGAGCCGAATCCGGTCCGCCCGGGCCCGGGCCCGCCCAGCCAGAGCGGCCAGTCGATCTGCACGGCGTACCAGGCGTTGTCGAAGAGCCGCACGCCCAGGCCCGCCTCGCGCACGACTCGGGTCGATGCCGTGGTGATCCGGCCCCAGTACTTGCCGAGATTGAGAAACACCGCGCCGGCGAGCGGCGCGCCGAGCGTCGGGGTCACACGCAACTCGAGGTTGAGCGCGGTCAGCGACCGTCCCCACACCTGGTCGAGCGCGCTCGACCGGAACCGGCCCTCCTGCGTGAGCCGCATGCCGTGTTGCGGGGGCGTGTCTGCCGAGGCCGTTCCCTGGAACAGGTTGACCGCCAGGGTGCCCTGCGGCCACATCGGGCGATAGACCTCGCTGCGAGCCGTCACGCGCGCGAACGTCCAGTCGGAGCCGAGATCGGCCGAGGCGCCTTCGACCGCGATCTCGACGAGCTGCCCCCAGCGGGGGAAGAAGTCGGTCGTGAGGTCATGGAACGTGTAGCGGACCTCCACGCTCCGAACCGTGCCGGGACTGAACGGCCCGCGGTCGGGTGCCGCGTGCGGGTCCTCGGTGAGGCGCTCGTGGGATGCCGCGAGCTGAATGACCTGCACCGGGCCGCGGTAGAAGTGCGACCCGAGAAACCAGCGCACGTCCGCGGACGCCCACGTGTCGCCAGGCCGCGCGACGCCAGCGAGTCGGCCGAGCGTGCGGCGGCCGAGCCACGGCGTCGGGCTGTTGTAGGACCACGTCACGCGGCTGGTGTCCCGCGCGAGGTTCCGGGAAAACGTGGCCAGCAGGGACTGCCGGAGCCGCACGTCGTAGGGGAACCCCAGGTCCGGGCGGTACCCGGTCGCGATCAGCCCTCCCACCTCGACCCCGCGGTCGTACCACGCGAAGGGCAGGAGACCGATCGTGTAGCGGTCCGCCTTTCGCATCACGAGTGGATTCCACGTCACCTGCCGCTTTCGCGGGTAGTGGTTGTTGACGCGATCCGTTTCGAGGAGGCGCTGGTCTGGATCGACGTCGACGCGCCGGACGGGGCTCGACGTGTGAAGATCCAGCGTGGTCTCCCGCGCCTGTCCATCCCACCGGCGGGTGATCGTCGTGCCGTCTTCCAGCACGACCCGCACGTCGACGGGCATGACGATCGCGCCGACTCGTCGGAGGCGGACGGTCGATGCGTACCCGTCGCCAGCCGACCGCGTGTGGACGCCGTCCACGCGGTAATCGCAGATCCGAGTCGTGTCCAACCACGACTCGAAGAACGCCGTGAGGTCGCGACCGCTGACGGTGTCCGCCACGCGGATGAAATCCGCCGATCGCGCGACACCGTACCGGTATTGGTCGGCGTACCGCCTGAGAATCGCGTCCATCGTGTCCCGCCCGACCAGATCCTCCAGCATCTCCAACACGAACGCGGCCTTCTCGTAGACGGCCACGGCGTAGGCGAGGCGGTCGTCGAACGCGGCCGAGGGTTGGCGGATCCGGCGGTCGAAGCCGACGCGCGCTTGACTGACGTACAGGAAACGGGAGAGGTCACGGTCGGTTGGCGAAGGCAGAAAGGCGAGGGGCTTCGGCCAGCGAAACAGCGGCGGAGCCCCCCCGCGTGTGTCGCGCATGAACCGCCGCTCCGAGTAGGTCGCGAACCCCTCGTCGAGCCAGGCCTCGTTGACCTCGTCGTTGCCGACGAGGCCGTACCACCACTGGTGCGCGATCTCGTGCACCAGGATCGTGTCGTAGGCCGACAGGAACGTGGACAGCCGGTGGACGTCGCGGCTGACCATGATGAGTTGGGGATACTCGATCCCCGTCCCGTCGGTGATCGCGGCCACTTCCGCCACGGTGAAGTCCAGGTACGGGTACGGGCCGAAGTGGGTGCTGAAATACTCGAGGGCCTTCACGGCCAGGCCCAGGCCTTGCACGACGGCCTGTTCGTCCCGCTCGAAATACAGGTAGGTGATCCGGACGGAGCCCCACGTGGTCTGCTTGACGCGGTAGCGCGGATCGGCCACCCACGCGAAATCGCGCACGTGGCTCGCCCGCCAGCGCGAGGTCTCGGTGCCGTTCGCATTCGTCGCCTGCGACACCCGGCTGCCAGTCGCGCCGACGACGAAGCCGGCGGCACCGTGATCGAGACGTCGTACTCGCCCGTCTGACTGTAGTACTCGCCGATCCCACGGTGCTGACCGGCATGCCAACCCTCATCGTCCAGCACCGCCATCTTCGGAAACCACACGCCGATCGCGTAGTTGGTCCCGCTGACGGCCAGGCGGTCTCGAAACCGCGGGATCTCGACGTCGAAGTCGATCGCCACGCGGAGCTCGGTCCCGGGTGCGAGCGGCTGCTCGAGCGCAATCTGCAGGACCGTGCCGTCCACCGTGAACGTCGCCAGGCGTCCGCCGACCTCGACCCTGCCAACGGTGATCGATCCGGTCAGGCCACCGGTCGGAATCGCGCCGGCAGGATCCTCGGAGTACGCCAGGCGCGCCCGGTCGCGCGCGAAGACCGTATCCGCGCTCCGGTAGTCGTTGGCGTAGAGGTGCAGATACAGCCGGTCGATTGTCCGTCCGGACGGATTGCGGAACGTGATGGTTTCCGACCCTCGAAGGGTGTTCCGAACGGCATCGAGCGCCACCGCGATCTGGTAGGAGGGCCCCGGCGAATTCACGGACGCGTACGAGCGCGGTGCCCACCCACTGAGGCTGAGCGCCGCACCGAGCGCCAGTGCGCACCGCCGGACCATTGGCCAGTGGACCCGTCGCACGCGTGCCTCCGTCGCTGGATTCTAGCTCTGTTCCCGCAAGAAGGTTGACCGAACCCCCTGCACACCCGCGCGTCGATGGCCGACGGATGTCGAGAACCGATGGTTACGAATCCAGCGGCCCAACAAGTAGGATCGACCAATGAGTGCCGTTCCCCCGTTTCCGGCCGCCACGTGCGTCCTGCTGCGCGACGGCGCCGGCCGGCCCGAGATCTTCCTGCTGCGGCGGACCGCCCGGGCGTCGTTCATGGCCGGCGCCTACGTGTTCCCCGGCGGCCGCGTGGACGCGGCCGACGCGCGGGCGGACGCGTCGTGGTGCGACGGGCTGGACGAGGCGCGCGCCCACTGGCCGGACCTCCCGCCCGGCGAGGCCGTCGCCTCTCACGTGGCGGCGATGCGCGAGCTGTTCGAGGAGGCCGGCGTGCTGCCGGCGCGCGACCGGACGGGCCGCTTCGTGGTCGAGGGCGACGACGAGCGGAGCGCGCGGCTCAGGGCGGACCGGGCCGCGCTGCACGAGGGCCGAATCGACCTCCGATCGATCGTCGCGCGCGAGGGCCTGCGGCTCGCGCTCGACGCGCTCCTGCCGCTGGCGCACTGGGTGACGCCGGCCGTCGAGGCGAAGCGGTTCGACGCGCGCTTCTTCGTCACGCGGGCGCCCGAACGGCAGGCCGCGCGGCACGACGCCACCGAGACGACCCACGGCGCCTGGATGACGGCGGCCGAGGCGCTCGATCGCTGCCGCTGCGGCGAGATCGCGCTGCCGCCGCCCACCTGGAGCACGCTCAGCGACCTCGCGCGCTTCGACACGGTGGACGCCGTCCTGGCGTCCACGCGGGATCGCGTCATCTTCCGCCGCGAGCCCCGCTTCTTCGAGGAGGCCGGCGTGCGGCTCCTCGCGGTGCCCGGCGACCCGCTGTACCCCGCGCCCGACGCCGAGCGCATGACGCACGTCCACCCCGAGACGCGGTTCCTGCTCGAGGGCGACGGCTGGCGCGCCGCGCGCGCCTGACTCAGCGCGTTCGCTCCTTTTTGATCACGGTCTCCGTCGTCACCTGGAAGCGCCGGAAGTTCGAGTAGGCCGCCACCGTGTTCACGTACGGGCCGTTGCCGTCGGGCCTGCGGTACCCCTCGCGCATCTCCACCGGCACCAGCAGCCCGGGCACCTCGCCCGCGGCGTAAGTCACGACGGCCACCATGTGGACCTTGATCTCGAAGACCTCGATCCGGCTGGCCACGACGCTGCCGTTCCGCGGGTCGATCCAGAAGAAGCCCTTCGCGGGCATGTTCGCGCCGCTGAGGGAGATGATGAGCGTCGGCCGCGCGCGCTCCCGGTACTCGACCTTCCAGACGCGGACGCCGCCCAGGTCCTCCTCGCCCGCCTTGCGGAACTCGAAGCGGGGCGCATAAGCGGGGCTCAGGAAGAGCAGCGGCAGCGTGGGCACGTTGATGGTCCGCGCGAACGCGCCGATGTTGTACCGCGCGCTCTCGTGCGCGATCTCGGCGGCCCGCTTCAACGCCGAGGCCGGCTGCTCCAGGAACAGCCGTCGCAGCCGGTCCTGCCGCTCCGGCAGCGTGCGGCCGTCCACCTCGAACACGTCGCGGAAGGGCATCCATCCCTCGCCCGCCGGATCCTGCACGAGCAGCATGTCGGCGCGCGTGATGCGCCGCCGCAGGACGATGGCGTTGTTCTGGAACACCCCTCCCAGCTGCTCGAGGCGCTCTTCGGCAACGACCGACGAGAACTCGTGCTCGAAGGCCTGGACGTACTGCGACCCGCACGCGAGCAACTGGACGAGCGTCGTCGTCTCCGGCGAATTCTCGCAGGCGCGTGGGCACGCGGCCGCTGTCGGCGCGCGGGCCAGGCTGGCGTTCGGAACCAGGTCCAGCCGGCTGGGGCCGATCGAGACGCCGAGCGTGGCGGTCGGGGCCGACGTGGAGGAGCCTCGGGGCGCGACGTCCGCGCGGTCGTCGCGTGCGACCCAGCGCGCCCGCGCGCGAAGCTGGACGCCGGCGCGGCGCGACTCGACGCCGACCACGTGGGCCTCGCCCGTGGCGTCGGACTCGGCGCCGTCCACCGTGATCACGCAGACGCCGGACAGCTCTTCGACCAGCGCGTCGATGACACGGGCGGGTTCCGGAGGCAGGCCGACGCTCGTGCCCCCGCCCATCCTGGCGAGGAACACCAGGCCGGCCTCGCCCCTGCGCGCGCCCGCGCCCGGAACCGCGAGTGCCGACGCGTCGAGCGCGCCCCACGCCGAGCGCAGCCAGCCGGGCGCGGCGACCTGGACCGTCGAGACCGTCGCCCGCGCCGCGGCGAGCGCCGTCGCGAGACGCTCGACGTCGGGCGACGACGGATCGACGAGGAGCCCCGACGACACCACGACGATCGACTTGAAGCCCGGCATCGGCCCGAGCGTCTGCGCGACGGCCGTCAGCGTGTCGAGCAGGGCGCGGCCGTGGGTCGCGAGCGCCGTCGCGACCGCCGACAGATCGGCGTCCTGCCAGGAGCCTCGCGCCACGTCGCCCTCGCGGGCGGGCCGGTCGACGCGCTGCACGCCGCGCTCGTCGGCCTCGATCGCGTCCGAGATCCCGGCGTTCTCACCCTGGGCGAACAGCCGCGCGCCGACATCGGCCGGCAGCAGCTCGGACGGGCTCTCCGCGCGCGCGGTGATGCCGTTCACCTCGCGGCTCAGGTCGGCCCGCGAGGTGGTCAGCCCCACCCGATCCAGACGATCCCGCAGCCGAACCACGGCCAGCTGCGTCTCCGGGCCGAGCTGCGCGGGCAGCTGCATGACGAGCCGGCTCGCGGCGGTTCGGACGAGCCGCTCGGTCGCGCGTCCGAGCATCCGCTCGTCCACCACGATCACGGCGACCGCGGGCGGCCCGGCGGGACCTGGTGCCGAGGGCGCGCGGCGCACGTACCGCACGGCACGCACCGCGCGCGGTTGCCCGTCCACCGTGACCGCGAGATCGTCCGGCCCGAGATCGAGCACCGGCCGCGACCGGCCATCGACGGCCACGACGTCGACGGTCAACGACGGCACCGGCGACCGCGCCGCGGGATCCGGGGTGGACGATGGGACCGAGGATTGGGTGGCGCGCAGCGCGCCGGGGAGACACACGAAAAGGAGCGCGCCGAGCAGCGTTGGAGCGACGGCACGCAGTCGCATGGCAGCGGCCTTTCGCCGGCAGACGCCCCGAAAGTTGAGTATCCCGCCGTCCCGGTGCGTGGTCAAGCGACCGGGTAGTGGTCACTTGACCACTACCAGCGACCGGCCGCGCCCGGCTGCCGCGGATCCGGCGATTCACGCGGATTCCGCCCGCGGATAGAATGAGCGGGTGAGGAGAGGCCTATGATCGCCCGCCCGCTGCTCGCCGTGTTCGCGCTTGGAGTGTTCGCCATGCCGTCGGCCGCCAGCGCCGTCCCGCGCACGATGCGCGTGGACTACTACCACACCGGCCGCGCCGGCGAGGAGCGCTTCAGCCTGGACCGTGTCGTGATCGAGCCGCTCCCGTGGCCCGGCAATTCCGCCCGCCCGCTCGACGACACGAACCTCGGCCGGTACTTCTTCGAGGTGATCGACCCGGCGACGAACCGGCCGATCTACTCGCGCGGCTTCGCGTCGATCTACGGCGAATGGGAGACGACGGGCGAGGCGCAGGGCACGACGCGGACGTTCCAGGAGTCGCTCCGCTTCCCGGCGCCCGACCGTCCGGTGCAGGTGGTCCTCAAGAAGCGCGACGCGCGCAACGTCTTCCGCGAGGTCTGGACCTTCGTCGTCGATCCGACGGACGTGTTCGTGGACCCGTCGGCGCCGCCCGCGCCGGGACCGCTCCTCGCGCTGCAGAAGAGCGGCGACCCGGCGCGGAAGGTGGACGTCCTGATCCTGGGCGACGGCTACACCGCGGCCGAGCGGCCCAAGTTCGAGAAGGACGCGCGGCGGCTGATGGACCTGCTCTTCGCCAAGTCGCCCTTCCGCGAGCGCCGCGCCGACTTCAACGTCTGGGGGCTGTGCCCGGCGGCCGCCGAGTCGGGCATCTCGCGCCCGTCGACCGGCGTCCACCGCCGCTCGCCCGTCGGCGCGACCTACGACGCGTTCGGCTCCGAGCGGTACGTGCTCACCTTCGAGAACCGCGCGTTCCGCGACGCGGCGATGTTCGCGCCGTACGAGTTCGTCGAGATCCTCGTCAACGGCCGGACCTACGGCGGGGGCGGCATCTTCGGCCTCTACAGCACGGTGGCGTCCGACAGCCTGTGGGCGCCCTACATCTTCGTGCACGAGTTCGGCCACCAGTTCGCCGGCCTCGCCGACGAGTACTACACGTCGGACGTGGCCTACGAGGCGTCGCCCGACCGCGTCGAGCCGTGGGAGCCGAACGTGACGGCGCTCGTCGATCCCAAGGCGCTCAAGTGGCGTGACCTCGTCGAGCTGGCGACGCCGATCCCGACGCCGTGGCCGAAGGCGCGCTTCGAGAGCGCGTCGCACGACATCCAGGCGCGGCGCCGCCAGATCCGCGCCGAGGGCCGGCCCGAGTCGGAGATGGACGCGCTCTTCGAGCAGGAGAAGGCCGAGGAAACCGCGCTCCTCGGATCGAGCCCGTACGCGGGCCAGGTGGGGGCCTTCGAGGGCGCCAACTACCAGGCCAAGGGCTACTTCCGGCCCCAGGTCGACTGCATCATGTTCACCCGCGACGACGTGCCATTCTGTCGCGTGTGCCAGCGCGCCATCTCGCGGGTGATTGATCTCTACACGGGGGACTGACGCGGGTCCGTTCGCGGGGTCTATTGCGTGTTCGTTCACGGGGCTGACGCTGGTCCGTTCAGAGGAGCCGACGCAGGTCCGTTCGGGGGACTGACGCCCGTTCGTTCGCGGACCTGAAGGGCGTCCGTTCAGCGTGACACTCCCGAACGGACAAGGATCAGTCCGAACGGACGAGGCTCAGTCGTGAGGGAGGTGCCGTGATGAAGCCGGAGCTCTTCTCGCAGATTCAACGGCTGGGACAGGGCGACCACGTCTGCCTGATCTACGACGCCGCGGACGAGCAGCTCGTCACGGCCGCCACCTTCATCACGGTCGGGCTCGAGCGCGACGAGCGCTGCGTCTACATCGCGGACGACCGGACGACCGTGGAGGTGATCGACGCGCTCGGCGCGGCGGGCGTCGAGGTCGGCCGGCGCCTCGAGTCGCGCAGCCTCGAGGTGCTGACCAAGCGGGACGCGTACCTGCGCGCCGGCTACTTCGATCCGGCGACCATGATCGCGTTCCTGCGCGAGGCGACCGAGGAAGCGCTCCGCGACGGGTTCAGGGGCCTGCGCGTCACCGGCGAGATGACGTGGGCGCTCGGCGCCGAGCGCGGCTGCGAGCGGCTGATCGAGTACGAGGCGCTGCTGAACCGCTTCCTGCCCGGGCAGCGGGTGCTCGCCCTGTGCCAGTACAACCGGGAGCGGTCGCACCCGGCCGTCATCCGCGACGTCCTCCGCACCCACCCGATTGTGGTGTTCGACGAAGAGGTCTACCGGGAGAACCGCTTCTACGAGCCGCCCGAGCTGGTGCTGCGCGACCTGTCAGAGACGGAGCGCGTGGACTGGATGCTGCACCAGTTCCATCGGCCGGTGTCCGCCGACGAGCGCACCCGCGCCCTGCACATGGCCCGGCTCGCCTGCTGGCGGCTCGACCCGGCGACGGGCGCGATCCTCTGGTCGAACGAAGCCGCGGCGCTCTTCGGGCTCGATCCGCCGGCACTCGGCGATTCGGCCGGGGCGTTTCTCGCGCTCGTCCACCCGGACGACCGCGAGTACGTGCGGCAGCTGCTCGACCTCGCCTGCCGCGACCGCGGGTCCTGCGTCATCGACTGCCGGCTCGATCTGCCCGACGGGACCGAGCGGCTCGTGCACCTGCAGGCGGAAACGGTGGTCGACGCCACCGCGCCGGCCGGCCGGCTCGACGGGATCATCCAGGACGTGACCGACTGGATTCAGGACGGACCCTCGCGGACGCGGCTCCACGCGCTGGCCGAAGCCGTCGCGGCAGGCCGCGGCCCGGCCGATCCGCACTGAGCTCGACAGGGGGACTGACGCGGGTCCGTTGCGGGCGACCGACGCGGGTCCGTTCGGGAGTGCTGACGCGGGTCCGTTCGGCGTGACACGTTCAGAACGGACGAGGGTCCCCCCTGAACGGGCAAGGATCCCTCTGAACGGACAAGGATCCCCCCTGAACGGACAAGAGATCCCCCCTGAACGGACGAGGATCCTCCCGTAAGTGGGGCGAAAGTGCCGCGGGGCCGGGCGACGTGTGGCGATTTTGCCGTGCCGCTCAGGGTTTGAAACGGACCGTCCCGCGTCGGAGTATTCGAGTCGTGGGCTGCCCAGACACGATAAGTACGGTCGCGAGCCCCCCGGACCGAGACTCGCGACGAGGTGACACCGTGAATCCGCAAGCCGTTTTGGCCCGTCCGTCCTCCGCCGTTCCTCTCCTTGGCCTGGTGATCCTCGCGCTCGTGGCCCAGGGCTGCGTCGCCCACGGCGAGCCCGAGCGCCAGGGCCGGCGCGACGCGCCGGCCGCCGTGCCCGTCAAGACGGCGCTCGTGCAGGTGAAGACCCTGCCGGTGACCGTCGAGGCCATCGGCACCGTCGAGTCGCGGTCGGTGGTGTCGATTCGATCGCAGGTGACGGGCGCGCTGGCGAGCGTCGCCTTCGAGGAAGGCGCCGAAGTGAAGAAGGGCGACCTGCTCTTCACGATCGATCCGCGTCCCGCCGACGTGCAGCTCGAGCAGGCGACCGCGGTGCTCGCGCGCGACCGGACGCAGGCGGCGTCGGCCCGGACCACCGCGGAGCGCTACGCCGACCTGTTGAAGCGGGGGCTCATCCCGCCCGAGCAGAACGACCAGGCGCAGGCCCAGGCGGCCGCGCTCGACGCCGCGGTGCGCGCGGACGAGGCGTCGGTGAAGAACGCGGAGCTGCAGAAGGACTACACGATCATCCGCGCGCCCGTCTCGGGCCGCACGGGCGCGCTGATGGTGCAGGCGGGCAACCTCGTGCGGGCGAACGACACGACGCCGCTCGTGGTGATCAACGAGATCGCGCCCATCTACGTGAGCTTCAGCGTGCCGACGCGCGAGCTGGCCGCCGTGCTGCAGCCGGCCCGGCTCGGCGAGCTGCACGTCGCCGTGACGATCCCGGAGACCGCCGGGCCGCCCGAGGACGGCGCGGTCACCTTCGTCGACAACGGCGCGGATCCAACGACGGGCACGATCCGGCTGAAAGCAACCTTCACCAACGCCAACCGGCACTTGTGGCCCGGGGAGCTCGTGAACGTCTCGCTCACGCTGCGTACCGAGCCGAACGCCATCGTCGTGCCGTCCGAGGCCGTGCAGACCGGCCAGGACGGCACCTACGTGTTCGTCGTGAAGGCGGACAAGACCGTCGAGATACGCCCGGTGGACGTGGAGCGCACGGCGGGCGGTCTGGCCGTCATCCGCAAGGGTCTGCACGCGTCCGAGACCGTGGTCACCGACGGCCAGCTGCGGCTCGAGCCCGGGGTGACGGTGAAGGAAGAGACGGCAGCGACCCACACCGAGAGCCTCCAGCCATGAACCTCTCCGAGCTCTTCATCCGCCGCCCGGTCGCGACGACGCTCATCATGGTCGCCGCGGTGTTCTTCGGCATCATGGGCTACCGGCAGCTGCCGGTGAGCGATCTGCCGAACGTCGACTTTCCCACGCTGCAGGTGTCGGCCGGCCTGCCCGGCGCGAGCCCCGAGACGATGGCGTCGGCGGTGGCGACGCCGCTCGAGAAGCAGTTCGCGACGATCGCCGGCGTCAGCTCGATCACCTCCAGCAACTCGCAGGGCTCGACGAACATCACGCTGCAGTTCACGCTCGACCGCAACATCGACGCTGCGGCGCAGGACGTGCAGTCGATGATCTCGCGCACGCTGCGGAGCCTGCCCCAGGGCATGCCCAGCCCGCCGTCGTTCCGCAAGGTGAACCCGGCCGACTCGCCGATCCTCTTCCTGACGGCCAGCTCGACGACGCTGCCGCTCTCGACGGTGGACGAGTACGCCGAGAACACGGTGGGCCAGCGCATCTCGATGGTGAGCGGCGTCGCCCAGGTGCAGGTGTTCGGCGCGCAGAAGTACGCCGTGCGGATCCTGATGGACCCGACGGCGCTGGCCGCGCGCCGGATCGGCGTGGACGAGGTGGCGTCGGCGATCTCGCGCTGGAACGTCAACCAGCCGTCGGGCATCCTCAACGGCGCGAAGGAAGCCTTCGTCATCCAGTCGAACGGCCAGCTGAACGACGCCGACGCCTACCGGCCCCTCGTGGTCGCGTACCGCAACGGCACGCCGGTGCGGCTCGAGCAGGTGGCGCAGGTCCTCGACAGCGTGGAGAACGACAAGACCGCCACCTGGTACAACGGCGCGCGCACCATCTTCCTGGCCATCCAGCGCCAGCCCGGCACGAATACCGTGGAGGTGGTGGACAACATCCGCAAGCTCCTGCCGGTCTTCCAGGCCGAGCTCCCGCCCTCGGTGCACCTCGAGGTGTTCCACGATCGCTCGCAGTCGATCCGCGACTCGGTGAACGACGTCAAGCTCACGCTGCTCCTGACCGCGTGTCTGGTCGTGCTCGTGATCTTCCTGTTCCTGCGGAACGTGCCGGCGACGATCATCCCCAGCCTGGCGCTGCCGACCTCGATCGTCGGCACGTTCGCGGTGATGTACCTGCTGGGCTACAGCCTCGACAACCTGTCGCTGATGGCCCTCACGCTCTCGGTCGGCTTCCTCGTGGACGACGCGATCGTGATGCTCGAGAACATCGTGCGTCACATGGAGCAGGGGGAGCGGCCGTTCGAGGCCGCGCTGAAGGGGTCGCGCGAGATCTCGTTCACGATTCTCTCGATGACGCTGTCGCTGACGGCGGTGTTCATTCCGGTCCTCTTCATGGGCGGCATCGTCGGCCGCCTGCTGCACGAGTTCGCCGTGACGATCGGCGTGGCCATCCTGGTGTCGGGCGTCGTGTCGCTCACCCTCACGCCGATGCTGTGCAGCCGCTTCCTGCGCAACCCGGCCGAGCAGCGGCACGGCCGGATGTACCGGGTGACCGAGCGCGTGTTCCAGGGCGCGCTGCATTTCTACAACGTGACCCTCCGGCGGACGCTGCGCCACCCGAACGTCACGGTGGCCGCGCTGGTGCTGCTGATCGCCGGCACGGGCTACCTCTTCGTGGTGGTGCCCACGGGGTTCATCCCGAGCGAGGACATCGGGGCGATCTCCGGCTCGACGCTGGCGGTGCAGGGCATCGGCTTCGACGCGATGGTGGCGCACGAGCAGGAGGCCGCCGCCATCATCGGCGCCGACCCGAACGTCGAGGCGTTCACCTCCACGGTGAACGGCGGCAATACCGGCCGGTTCTCCATCCACCTGAAGCCGCGGAGCGAGCGTGCGCTCAGCGCCGACCAGGTCATCGACGAGCTGCGGCCGAAGCTGGCGCGGGTCACGGGCCTGCAGGTGTTCTTGACCAACCCGCCCCCCATCCGCGTCGGCGGGCGCATGTCGAGCAGCAATTACCAGTACACCCTGCAGGGCCCCGACACGGACGAGCTGTTCGCCCTGGCGCCGGTGATGCAGGAGAAGATCGCCCAGATCCCCGGGATCACGGACGTCACGAGCGACCTGCAGATCAAGAACCCGCAGGTGCAGGTGAACGTGGACCGCGACCGCGCGGCGGCGCTCGGCCTGACGTTCAACGACGTGGCCAACGCGCTGGGCGACGCGTACGCGACCCAGCAGGTCTCGATGATCTACACGCCGACCAACGAGTACCAGGTCATCCTGGGCGTCGAGCCGCAGTACCAGGACGACCCGGCGGCGCTGTCGCTGCTCTACATCCACGCGCCGTCGGGCGCCCTCGTCCCGCTCTCGACGCTGGCGACGATCGAGCGCACCGTCGGCCCGCTCTCGGTGAACCACACCGGACAGCTGCCGTCGGTGACGATCTCGTTCAACCTCGTGAACGGCATGGCCCTCGGCGACGCCGTGTCGAAGGTGCAGCAGGTGGCGCTGGCAACGCTGCCGGGGACGATCAGCGGCAGCTTCCAGGGCACGGCGCAGGCCTTTCAGGACTCGTTCGCCGGCCTCGGCCTGATGCTGGTGCTGGCCGTCGCCGTCATCTACGTGGTGCTCGGCATCCTCTACGAGAGCTTCATCCACCCGCTGACGATCCTCTCGGGCCTGCCGGCCGCGGGCTTCGGCGCGCTCGTGACGCTGCTCATCTTCCACCAGGAGCTGAACCTCTACTCCTTCGTGGGCGTCATCATGCTGGTCGGCCTCGTGAAGAAGAACGGCATCATGATGATCGACTTCGCGCTCGAGGCGCAGCGGAAGGAGTTCAAGGCGCCGGTCGAGGCCATCCACGAGGCGTGTATGGTGCGGTTCCGGCCGATCATGATGACGACGATGTCCGCGCTGGCCGGCACGCTGCCGATCGCGCTCGGTTTCGGCGCGGGCGCCGAGTCCCGCCGGCCGCTCGGCCTCGCGGTCGTCGGCGGCCTGCTCGTGTCGCAGCTCCTCACGCTCTACATCACGCCGTCCTTCTACGTGTGGATGGAGGGCATGCGCGGCAGCATGGGCCGCGTCCACGTACCACACCCCCGCCCGGCCGAGGGCGCGGTGCCCGAGGGCGTGATCACGCAGACCCAGACGAACGTATAGGTGCACGGTGCACAAAGTGCACAAGGTGCACGGCGCACCAGGTGCACAGGGTGCGATGAGGCGCCGAGGCTGACGCCTGGGGCGCGTCTTCTCTTGGATCGGCGGGGCCTTTCCGTGGTTCCTTCCGTGGCGATGTCCGTGGTCGTTCCGTGGTTGTTGTCCTGACCGGCCTGGCCCCCGCGCCACCGCCACCCCTGTGCACCTCGTGCACCCGGTGCACCCCGTGCACCCCGTGCACCCGGATCCCCCCCGGCCCGCGTACAATAGCGACGTGCGCATCGCTCTGGCTCAGCTCAACCCCACGAGCGGCGACATCGCCGGCAACGAGCGCCGGATCGCGGCCGCCATCGACACGGCTCGCGCCGCGGGCGCGGACCTCCTCGTCGCGCCCGAGATGGTCGTCCCAGGCTACTGCATCGGCGACCAGATCGAAGACGCGGGATTCCTCGCGGCCAACTGCGCCGCCGCCGCGCGCCTCGCCGCCGCGTCCGGCGGCCTGGCCCTCGTCTTCGGCTTCATCGAGCACGACCCGGCCGCGCGCAACGAGGACGGCCGTATCCGCAAGTACAACGCGGCGGCGGTCGCGCAGGGCGGGCGCCTCGTGGGCATCGCGCGCAAGTCGCTCCTGCCGAGTTACCGCTACTTCGACGACAAGCGCTACTTCACGCCGGCGGCCGAGCGCCGCCCCATCCCGATCCGGGCCGGCGGCCGGCCGGTCAGCCTCGGCGTCTCGATCTGCGAGGACATGTGGGACGCCGAGTACGGGGTGAAGCCGATCCACGAGCTGTGCGCGCAGGGCGCCGAGCTCATCGTCAACATCAACGCGTCGCCCTTCTACCCCGGCCGGCTCCGCGATCGCCTCCAGCTCGTCCGCGCGCATGTCGAGGCCACGCGCCGGCCGTTCGTGTACGTCAACACCGTGGGCGCCGGCGACAACGGCAAGAACATCATCGCGTTCGACGGCGAGAGCCTCGCGATGGACGGGAGCGGGCGGATCCTGCACCTGGCGCCGCGGTTCGAGGAAGCGGTCGAGGTCGTCGAGGTTCCGCTCGAGGGCGCGGCGGCCGGGCCGGCGGTCGAGCCGCCGCCGTGCCCGCGGGACGAGGTGATGTACGACGCGCTCGTGTTCAGCCTGCACGAGTACGCGCGCCACTGCGGCTTCACGCAGGCCGTCGTGCCCGTATCGGGCGGCATCGACTCGGCGCTGGCCCTGGCAATCACCGCCGACGCGTTCGGCGCCGCGAACGTCGTCGCCTACAACCTGCCCTCGCGCTACAACACCGAGCTGACGCGGTCGCTCGCCGCCGAGGTGAGCCGTAACCTGGGCGTGGAGTACCGGGTGATGGCGATCCAGGCGATCGACGACACGGCGGCGGCGGCGTTCGAGCGCGACGCGCACCCGGTCGCGCGCCGCGTCACGCGCGAGAACCTGTCGGCGCGCGTGCGCGGCGTGCTGATGATGATGGAGTCGAACGACTCGGGCCGCCTGCTCATCGCCTGTGGCAACGAGACCGAGCTGGCGCTCGGCTACACCACGCTGTACGGCGACATGTGCGGCGGCGTGGCCGTCATCGGCGACCTCTCGAAGGTGGACGTCTACCTGCTCGCACGCCACGTGAACGCCCGGCGCGGGCGCGAGGCGATCCCCGAGGCGCTCATCCGGCTCAAGCCGTCGGCCGAGCTGAGCGAGGGGCAGTTCGACCCGTTCGACTACTACGTGACGGCGCCGCTCGTCGGCGAGATGATCGAGAAGCGCCGCAGCCCGGCCGAGATCGTCGAGGCGTTCAAGACCCGGTCGCTCGACCCGGAGCGCTTCGTGCCCGACCCCGACGGCCGCACCGTGTACGACAAGCTCGACGCCGCGGCGTTCGAGGCGCTCGTGCGCGAAACGCGCGCGCTCATGCTGAAGGCCGTCTACAAGCGCCTCCAGGCTCCGCCCATCATCGTCGTGTCCGAGCGCGCGTTCGGCTTCGACCTGCGCGAGACGATCATCAACGGCTGGACGGACTGACCCTTCGACTCGCTGCGCTCGCTCAGGGCAGGCGGCGCAGGGCCGCCCTCTCCTCTTGACAATCGACAAGAGTCTCTTGTAGATTGCCTACAACAGCCAGACAGCGAGTGTCCCCGGGGCCGCGACCTCGCGACGACGTCCGTCGCCCGGCGCGGCCCGCCCGCCGTCCGGAAGCGAGGCTGGTCATGTCCGCGCGCCGATCGCTCCCGTTCCTTGCCCTCCTGGTGTCCGCGCTCGCCACGCCGGCCGCGGCGCAGCCCGCTTCCGCCGCGAGCCGCGCGGCGCCGGTCCTCGTCACGCCCGCGTGGGTCGCCGGCCAGATGGGCAGCGGCACGCTGGTGCTGCTGCAGATCGGCGACAGGGACGAATACGAGAAGGCGCACATCCCGGGCGCGCAGTACATCGCGCTCGCCGACGTGTCCGACCCGGACGCGAAACTGCGCCTGCAGATGGCGTCGGTGGAGCGCCTGACCGGGGCCTTCGCGTCGCGCGGCGTCTCGGACGACTCTCGCGTCGTGCTCTACTGGGGCAACGATTGGGAGACGCCCACGGCGCGCATCTTCGTCGCGCTCGACGCTCTCGGCCTCGGCGACCGCACGTCGATCATGAACGGCGGTCTGCCCGCCTGGCGCGCGGAGCACCGTCCCGTCACCGCCGAGGTGACGGCGCCGGCCGCGGGCCACCTGACGCCCCACCCGCGCCCCGGCGTGATCGTGGACGCGCGGTGGATCGAACGGCGCCTGAAGGATCCGGCGGTCACGATTCTCGACGCGCGCGACACCGAGTACTACACCGGCGAGAGCGACGGCCGCGGGCGCATCCCGCGCCCCGGGCACATCGCCGGCGCCAAGAGCGTCCCCTACAGCCGCCTGGTGGCCGCGCCGTCCGAAGCGCTGAAGGACCCTTCGGCCATTCGCGCGATCTTCGCGGCTGCCGGCGTGCCGCCGGGCGGGGAGGTGGTCACCTACTGCCACATCGGCCAGCAGGCCAGCCTCCTCTATGTCGCCGCGCGGCTGCTCGGCTACCGCGTCCACCTCTACGACGGCTCGTACGAGGAGTGGTCCGCCGACCCGGCCCTGCCGATCGAAAAGTCCCTGTCCAAACGCTGACGCGGATCGAGTACCTTGGTGTGTTGGCCCGACGCCCCCGGGGGGGCGCAGGGCGTGGTCCGTGCCGGGGTGCGCGACGTGCCCGGGCCGGCCGGAGACCCCTCCGATGGACGACGGCGCGGCGCCCGCTGCTCCAGGGATCGGCCGCTGGCTGGCGAGCCTGTCGGTGCTGGCGGGGACGTTCATGGTCGTGCTCGACTCGACCGTGGTGAACGTCGCGCTGCCGCACATCGCGGGCAGCCTGTCCGCCTCGGTGGAGGAGTCCACCTGGGCGCTCACCTCCTACCTCGCGGCGAACGCCATCATCCTGCCCGTCACCGGCTGGCTGGCCAACTACGTCGGACGCAAGCGGCTGCTGCTGACGGCGGTGACGACGTTCACGACGGCGTCGCTGCTCTGCGGGATCTCGCCGTCGCTGACGGTGCTCATCTTCTTCCGCGTCGTGCAGGGCGCCTGCGGCGGCGTGATGCAGCCGCTGTCGCAGGCCGTCATGCTCGAGTCGTTCCCGCCGCGCGAGCGCGGCAAGGCGATGGCGCTCTGGACGGTCGGCATCGTGGTCGCGCCGATCTTCGGCCCGGTCATCGGCGGCTGGCTGACCGACAACTACACCTGGCGCTGGATCTTCTACATCAACCTGCCGGTGGGGCTGGTCGCGCTCGTGATGATCCAGGAGTTCATCTTCGACCCGGCCTACATCCGCCGCCGGACCTCGTCGATCGACTACTGGGGCATCAGCATGATGGCCGTCGGCGTCGGCGCGCTGCAGATCGCGCTCGACAGGGGCCAGGAGGAGGACTGGTTCGCGTCGCACTGGATCACCGCGCTCATCGTCGTGTCGGTGGTGGCGCTCGCGGCGATGCTGGTGCGCGAGTTGACGGCGAAGCACCCGGTGGTGGATCTGCGGGTATTCCGCCAGCGCACCTTTGCCGTCGGCGTGTTCCTGGTGACGCTGATGGGCTTCGTGCTCTACGGCGGCGGCCTGGTCCTGCTGCCGCTGCTCGTGCAGACGCTGATGGGCTATCCGGCGCTGCAGGCGGGCATCATGATGGCGCCGCGCGGGCTGGGCACGCTCCTCATGACGCCCCTCGTCGGTTACCTGATGACGACGCGGGCGGACCCGCGCAAGCTCCTCATGCTGGGCTTCGCGACGGCGGCCGGCACGCTGTTCTGGTTCTCGACGCTCGATCTCTCGGCCGGCTTCTGGAACTTCTTCTGGCCGCAGATCGTGCAGGGCATGAGCTTCGCGCTGCTCTTCGTGCCGCTCACGACGACGACCATGGATCCGATCCCGAACGAGGGAATGGGGAACGCCACGAGCCTGTTCAACCTGATGCGCAACGTGGGCGGCAGCGTGGGCATCGCGACGGTGCAGACCTACATCGCGCGGCACCGCCAGGTGCACTTCCACGATCTCGGCGCGCACATCACGGCGACCTCGCCCGGCGCGCGGCAGCTGGTCGAGCGGCTCGCCCACGCGTTCGTGGCCGCCGGCGCCGACGTGGTGACCGCCACCCACCGCGCCTACGCGGTCGTCACCGCCATGGTGCTGCAGCAGGCGGGCATCATGGCGTTCATCGACGCCTTCCGCCTGCTCGCGCTCATGTTCCTCCTGATCGCGCCGCTGGGGCTCCTGATGGGGCGGCCCCGCACCGGCAAGCACGGCGCCGCGCCGAGCAAGGCGTGAGACACAGGCATCAGGCGTCAGGCATCAGGCTTCAGGAAGAGCGGCCTGACGCCTGAAGCCTGCACCCAAAACGACGCCCCTCTGTGTTTCTGGCTGCCGACCGGCGAAGCCGAGCGTCACCGCTCCGGTGCGGAAGCCGTACTCTGCTTCAGGGAGCTTGATGCCGAACGTTTCGCCCTCACTCGCGGCCGCCCACGCGCAGCCTCCGCGGCCGTCGGGTGCAGCGCGAGGTCAGACCGCAGCGAGCACCGCGCGCCGAAGGGCCTGAGGAAGGTCGATCGGCGCAAAGTACGTCGCCGGAAACAAGTAATCCTCGCCGGACTCGTCGATGATGCGCACCTGGCCATGGCGCGCCGCGTCCGCGTCCGGAACAGCCGCATAGATCTTCCGGCGTTCGAGGGAGACCTCGTAACCGTCATTGCGCAGACAGACCATCAGTTGTCGTCGTGGTGTTGCCATGGGAGTCAATCCAGGTAGCGTTTGATCTTCAGCTCCTTCCGACCGATTCCTGTCGCCTCGTACCAGTGGAGTTCGGCATGTCGAACCGTTCCATCGGGAAGCCGAACTTTGGCCCGGCCCTTCCGTTTCCGCCACCGTCCCTTGCCGTACCGCCGCTCGAGGCGCCTCCGCTCCCGAATTCCTCGACCGACGCCGAACGTCTCGATGTCGGTGATGTCTCCGATGACGGTGAAGTCCACGGGCTATCGTCCCCGAGAAACTCCGACACGTCAATCCCGCGGTCTAACGCCGGTCTAGACAGAATGACTTCGGTAACGCACGGCTGACCTCCGGCGTGATCGCGGGTTAGCCTGAGGCCAGAGCCGCCCCGTCGCATGGATCGCGACGTGGTGTTGCCGGAGGTCAGCCATGTCCACGTCTACACCGCTGTTCGTCGGGTTGGATGTCCATAAGGACTCGATCGCGGTCGCCCACGCCCAAGGGCAGAGCGCCGATCCGCCTGTGTTTCTCGGCGCGATCGGCACGCGCCAGGCGGACCTCGACAAACTGATCCGGCGGCTCCAGGCGAAAACGCCCAAGCTGGTGTTTGCCTATGAAGCCGGGCCGTGCGGCTACCGCTTGCATCGCGACCTGACGGGCCAGGGATTCGACTGCCATGTCGTGGCGCCCTCGCTGATCCCGAAGAAGCCCGGCGACAAGGTGAAGACGGACCGCCGCGACGCGGTCGAACTCGCGCGGTTGCTCCGGTCGGGGGATCTCACGCGCGTCTACGTGCCCTCGGTCGAGGATGAGGCCATCCGCGACCTGTGCCGCGCGCGCGATGCCGCGCGGCTCACGCTCAAGAATGCGAAGCTTCGCCTGAAGGCCTTCTTGCTCCGCCTCGGCCTCCACTATATGGGCCGGGCGGATTGGAACGACGCGCATCGGCGGTATCTCGCCAAGGTCGTCTGTCCGACTCCGGCGCAGCAGATCGTCTTTCAGGAATCGGTCCGCGCCGTCGACGAGCAGGTCGACCGCCTGCAGCGCCTCGAGGCCGAACTGCGCGAACTCGCCCCACCGTGGCGCCTCTATCCCGTCGTACAGGCCCTCCAAGCGCTGCGCGGCGTGCAGTGGCTCGTCGCCATCACCGTGGTCGCGGAACTCGGCGACCTCACTCGCTTCGACTCCTCACGGCAGCTGGCCGCCTTCGTCGGGCTGATTCCGTCGGAGGACTCCAGCGGCCCGCGACGGCGGCTCGGGGCTATCACCAAAACCGGCAACGGCCGCGCACGGCGGGCGCTCGTCGAGGGGGCCTGGGCCTATCGTCACCCCGCCAAGGTCTCCCAGCACATCCAGACGCGGATCGACACGCTGCCCAAACCGATTCAGGACATCGGCTGGAAGGCGCAGGTCCGCTTATGCAAGCGGTTCCGTCGCCTCGTCGCGCGCGGCAAACATCCGAACGTCGCGGTGACGGCCATCGCCCGTGAGTTGATCGCCTTCATGTGGGCGATCGCGAAGGAAGTCCCGATCGCGTCGTAGCGCCTTCGAAGTTCTCGGGTCGGCGTCGGGGTGCGGCCCCGGTTTTCCGCGCAGCCCTCGACAACGTTAAGAGGTGACTCCGGTCGATCCTCGTCCCTAGATCGAGGCAGGCGCGTTGACGGTTCCCAGTCAGGTGGTACCCAATCCACGGATCTCAGCAGGATCAACCGTCGATGTGACTGGCCCCGCCTCGGCGCTGACCCGGGTGTGTGCAACAAGCCCAAACGAAGAAAGAGCGGGCTTATAGGAAACGCTTCAGCCCCGCATCTGGGTGACTTGACAACCGAAGTCATATCAACGTCCGGCTTCAGCGGCGGCGACTCATGATTCCACCGGTCGCCGTCGGCTGCAAACCGATGTTAGACGCTCTTCATTGATGCATCTGCGCATCTTGCCTTAGATTAGGGTGTGCTCCGAATGACCTTCTCGGTGGGTCGTCGCCTCGTTTCGGTAAAGCGTGCGACTGCAGCTGGCAAGTCCAAGTGCCCAGTTGCGAACTCCACCTTGATGCACTTGTACTCTCTAGCATTGCGGTCATGCACTTCTTGCCGCTGCTGGAATCGGAACGTGTAGGCGAGCAGCGGCAGCGCGACGTTCAGCACAGACAGTACTGCCAAGGAAAACACGACCCCGGCAGGAGGGCTGGCTTTGCCACCCGCAGTCCACTGAAACCAGGCGAGCGAGAGGATCAACAAACGGGAGATCCAAGTGGCCCAATTGACACCCCAGCCCCAACGGCGGTGGCGGCGCTCCCATTTCCATTCCCAGCCCGCCTCCAGGTTCAAGGCCGCAAGAAAACTCGCGATCTTGTCACTATCATCAGACACGGTGATGCCTGCGCAGATTGGGCGGAGCCCTCAGCCTTTCTTGAACGTAATCACGTAATAGGTCTGCTGAGTTTCCTTGTAGCCGAGCAGGCCCCCGAGACAACCCGGGCTGGACTTGACCCCGATGGCGTCAACTCGGAGAAACTCCCACCCCTTTCCCGCCATGTCGTTCACTACAGCCTCAAGGTACTGAGCAGCTAGCTGACTCGGGTCTGGCGCCTTCCCAAACATGCCTTTGGCCTGAACGGCGATGTTGGGCGGCACCTGCACCATCTTGTAGGTCGTCACTCTCTTCCTCCTCGTGCGCCAACGTTGGGAATGAGCCGCGCGCCGAATTGTCTTAGGCTGCGTCAATAAATAAGATAGACAAGGGAAGGCGCGTGTTAGTTCGGGCGAATGGTGTAGTTCCACTCACCATGGAAACGGCCAGGAATCAGATTGACGGCCGCGGCCATTTCCTTGGCACTGACGCGGCGTCCCACGGGATACCGTCGGCGATCCAGACGGCAGGTGACCGTGAGACCCCTGGCGGTCGTCGTCGACGCAATCAGGCGGACGATGGTCTCGTAGTCCCGCAGGGGTTGGCCGCGCCAGTTGGAAGAGATGAACGAGAAGAGCCGATGCTCGACCTTGTTCCATTTGCTGGTGCCGGGCGGAAAGTGGCAGACCCGCAGGGAGACGCCGGTGCGGTTCGCCATGGTCTGCAGGGCGATCTTCCAGAGGCGCAACCGATACCCATTGCTGCCACCGGCATCAGCCGTGATCAAGAGGTTGCGGGCGTGCGGGTAGAGCCGACGGCCTTCGGCACGCCACCATCCGTGAATCGAGGCCACCGCAAACGCCCCGGTGTCATGGTCGGTGCCCACATTCACAAACCCCGTGTTGCGGCCCAGATCGTAGATGCCGTAGGGAAAGGCGCGCGGCACCTCGGGCGCCGGGAAATCATGGACCCCGACGCCCTCGGGCGCGTACGTCTGCCGCCATTGTCGGCCGGCATTGGCGAAGTTGCCGATCAATTCCTTCTTCTTTGTGTCGACCGAAATCACCGGGTCACCGATGCGCAAGGCCCGGCGGATCTGCCGGTTGATGTACCGAAACTGCGCGTCCCGATCCGGATGGTCGTCGCCCTCCTCGGTCTTCCGATTGCTCTGCAGGCTGTAGTCCATCGCGCGCAGCAACTGGGCGACTTTCTCATGGCTAATGGGATGGTGGTGGGCGGTCAGGGCCGCGGCCAGCATGCGCGTACTTTTGCACGTCCAGCGCAACGGCGACTCCGGGTCGCCCCGCGCGAGCGGTTCGACCAAGGCCTCCAACGCCTGCGGCAACTCGGGGTCCCGCGCCACCAGGGTCGGCCGGCCTGCCCCGGGGCGACGAATCCGACCGGGACTCAGCGGCACGGCGTCCAGTTCCGCGATGCCTTTGGCAATCGTGACCCGCGACAGGCCACAGGCACGACTCACCCGCGACAGGCTTCCGTAGCCCAGTTGTCGCGTTTCATTGGCGGCCATCATGCGACGCGCCCGCTCATCCAAGTGCGGCCAGATACGAGCGAACTTCGCGGCGAGCGCATCGGCGGGGCTCACACCGGCATCATAGCGCCAACCACCGCGCCTTGTATAGTTTATTTATTGACGACGCCTTAGGGCGCGCCGGCTCCATTCGCGTGTTATGCGGCCACAGGTTTGAAGAACACCATAGCACCCGTCCAGTTGCGAAGGAATTGTTCGTCGGTAAGGGACCTCGCAAATCTGCCGGAGACCCTTTTGTACCCCGGATCCAAGTAGTGCCACTTCCCGTCCGCGGCACCACGCAGGACGATCCAGTGGCCGTACAATCCCCAACGCTGCGGATCCCCCCCCATCTCGACCATCACAGGCGAACGGAGCACAATCTTCTTGAGACGCGAGAAGTCCCGTCGGGACTTCCGAATCACTGCCTGGCCGGCGATACGATGCACGTTGCAGAATCGACTGACGTCTTCGAGGTACACGCCGCAGGCGGGCGAGTCGGGAATGCCCTTATGCGACCCGGGAGTCCGGACTCTGAGTTCTCGGCACAAGCGCCGTACCGACGATAGCCGTCGAAGGGACGTCTCATGGTGCAGCAGCATCATCAACGCCGCAACGCCGCAGCCAAACTCCGACATTCCGCTTACTCGGAAGTCGTGCTGACTCACGAACGCAAGATCGAGCAATCTGTTCTTGATAGTCATGCCCGCATAAGTAGTCGGCGGAACTCGATAATTCGATAGACCTCCGGACCGTCGCAGTCTAGCACCGCGGCTGGCGTGATTGAAGTGCCTTGGAAGTGACCACGATCGTGCATGTTGCGGCCAATTGCCAGGAAGAAGGGGCCGGAAATAGGCCGATCTCGATAGCACGACGAACCGCCGCGGCGCTTGCGGCCTATCTGGGGTGCACACCGGCGCGCCAGGCGGCGGTTGGTCCCTACAGGAGTTCCTCAGAGGCTACTCGACTCGGAGCGTGGCCGAGCCATCTCCGCCGACCTGACGCCTGCAGCGTGCTGGAACTCACAGCCTCGAGCCTGCAGCCTACGCTCCTATCGCGGCGGCAGGCCGGCGTTCGCGGCCAGGATCTCGCCGAGGGCCGACCAGTCCGCGTCCCCCTTGCCGCGCGCGACGGCCGACAGGAAGTGATCGTGCACGAGGCTCGCGAGCGGCATCGGCACGCCCGCGGTCTCGGCCGCCTGCAGGGCGAGCCGCACGTCCTTGAGCCCCAGCCGCAGCGCGAAGCCCGCCGGCTCGGACTCGGCCTTCGCCATCCGCGACCCGTACGCCTTGTAGATCGGCGACTGGTAGAGCGCGGTGTCGACGACGCGCAGGAACTCGTCGGGCGGGATGCCGTGACGCCGCACGAACGCGAACGCCTCGCCGAGCGTCTCGAGCAGGGCGGCGAGCGTGAAGTTGCCGGCCAGCTTCACGGCGTTCGCGCGCGGCGGCTCGGCGCCCACCACGAAGACGCCCTGGCCCACGGCGTCGAAGAGCGGCCGGCAGCGGGCAACCAGATCGTCGCGCCCGGCCGCGACGACCCAGAGCTTCCCCGCCTCGGCGGCCTCGGGCCGCCCGAACACCGGCGCCGACACGAATCCCTGGCCGGCCGCCTCGTGCGCCGCGGCGAGCCGCGCGGCGAGCGCCACCGAGATCGTGCTGCACGACGCGTGCACGGCGCCCTTCGCCAGCGCGCCCGCCAGCGGGGCCGCGCCCTCGAGCGCCACCGCGGCCACGGCCGCATCG
>JAHECP010000313.1 GCA_024641665.1 Acidobacteriota bacterium | reverse complement strand
GAGGACGTCGCGCGCGCGCGCCACCGAACGCACGCCGCCGCCCACGCGGCAGATGCGCGCGCTCGCGATGCGCGCGACGAGCGCCGCGTTGTCGCCACCGCCCTTCGCCGCGTCGAGGTCGATGACCTGGACGAGCGGGAAGCGCGAGAACCTCGCGATCCAGCCGTCGAGATCGCCGGTCGCCAGCGCGAGCTGTTCGCCCTGCACGAGCTGTACGATCTGGCCGTTCTGGAGGTCGATGGATGGGATCAGCACGGGTCAATCCTGACGGTACTCGGGACTCGGCACTCGACGTACGTAGTGCTGGCCTTCAGGCCAGCCTTTCTGGCCGGGCTGAAGCCCGGCACTACGCACTGACTGGCGCCTACAACCGTACCGGTATTCCTCGCTTGGCGAGATGCGCCTTCAGCGCGGCGACGCCGTGCTCGGCGAAGTGGAACACCGACGCGGCCAGGGCCGCGTCCGCGCGGCCGGCTGTGAACACCTCCACGAAATGGTCGAACGAGCCCGCGCCGCCCGACGCGATCACCGGGACGTTCACCGCCGCCGACACGGCGGCGGTCAGCTCGCAGTCGAAGCCGCGCCGGGTGCCGTCGCGGTCGATCGACGTGAGCAGGATCTCGCCCGCGCCGCGCGCGGCGGCCTCGCGCGCCCACTCGACGGCGTCGCGGCCCGTGGTCGCCCGCCCGCTGCGCGCGTACACGGCGAAGCGCGCGCCCTCGCGCTTCGCGTCCACCGCGACGACGACGGCCTGACTGCCGTACCGGCGGGCGAGCGCCTCGATCAACCCGGGCCGCTCGAGCGCGGCGGTGTTGAGGCTCACCTTGTCGGCGCCGGCCCCGATGGCGGCCTCCGCGTCGGCCTCGGACCGGACGCCGCCGCCGACGGCGAGCGGGATGAACAGCTCGCCGGCCACCGCGCGGATCGTGTTGGCGCGCGCCTGCCGCGTCTCGGCGGTCGCCGTCACGTCGAGGATCACCACCTCGTCGATCCCCTCGGCGTTGTAGCGGCGGGCCAGTGCGCCCGGGTCGCCCGCCTCGCGCAGGCCCTCGAAGTTGACCCCCTTGACGACGTGGCCGTCGCGGACGTCGAGGCAGGCGATGATGCGTTTGGACAGCATTGGTGCATCAGCGCCCCGCGGCGCGATCCAGGAAGTTCCGCAGGATGCGCAGGCCCGCGTCTCCGGACTTCTCCGGGTGGAACTGCACGCCGGCCACCCCGTTGCGCTCGACCGCGCTCGCGAACGTCACGCCGTGGGTCGTCGTGGCGGCGCAGTCGGCGGTGACGGGCGCGGCGTACGAATGCGTGAAGTACGCCTGCGCGCCGTCCGGCACGCCCGCGAGCAGCCACGACGTCCGTGCGATCGCCAGCGCGTTCCAGCCGACGTGAGGCACCTTGACATCGCCGTCGAGGCGCGCGGCGCGTCCCGGCAGAAGGCCCAGCCCCGGGACCTCGGGCGCCTCGGCGCTGCCCTCGAAGAGCCACTGCATGCCGAGGCAGATGCCGACGAGCGGCACACCGTTCGCGACGAGCGCGCCGACCGCGCGCCGCCACGGCTCGTCGAGCGCAACGGTCGCCTGGAAGTGGCCGACGCCGGGGACGAGAATCGCCGCGGCCCCGTCCAGGTCGGCCGGGGTCCGCGCGTCGCGCACAGCGGCGCCCAGGTGCGCGAGCGCCTTGCGCACCGACGCGAGGTTGCCCGCGCCGTAGTCGACGAGCGCAACCACCGGGCCGTCGGCGCTCACAACAGCCCCTTCGTGCTCGGCATCGTCTTCGCCAGCCGTCGATCGCGGGCGCAGGCCATGCGCAGCGCGCGGCCGAACGCCTTGAAGAGCGCCTCGACCTGGTGGTGGCTGGAGCGGCCGTCGAGGACCTTCAGGTGCACGTTGGCGCGGGCGCCGCGGGCGAAGCCCTCGAAGAAGTCCGTGATGAGCTCGGACTGCAGGTCGCCCACGCGCCGGACGCGCAGCCGCAGGTCCACCACCGCGTGCGCCCGCCCGCCGAGATCGACGGCCGCCACGCCGAGCGACTCGTCCATCGGCATGACGAAGTAGCCGGCGCGGTTGATGCCGCGGCGCGCGCCGAGCGCCGCCGCCACGGCCTCGCCGAGCGCGATGCCCGCGTCCTCGACGGTGTGGTGCTGGTCCACGTCGAGGTCGCCCTCGGCCGCGAGGTCGAGATCGAAGGCGCCGTGACGCGCGACGAGCTCGAGCATGTGGTCCAGGAACCGGACGCCGGTCCGCACGCGGTACCGCCCCCGTCCCTCGAGCGCCAGCCGTACCGTCACGCGCGTCTCCGCCGTCCGGCGGTCCACTACGCCGCGTCGCACAGCGCCGCCTCCATGGCTTCCAGGCACGCCTCGGTGTGCGCGACGACGCCGGTCGTGACGCGCACGCAGCCGGCGCAGCCCGGCTCACCCGATCGATCGCGGATGAAGATGCGGCGGCGCGCCAACGCGGCGACCAGCGCGGTGGCGCGCGGCCCGACGCGGATCAGCACGAAGTTGGCGGCGCTCGGCCAGTAGTGGAGGCCGAGGCGATCGCACGTCGCGTAGACCAGGGCCTTCGACCGCTCCACCTGGTCCCGGTACCAGCGGAGGTGGTCGGGGTCGGCCAGCGCGGCGCGCAGCGCGACCGCGGCGCAGACGTTCAGGTTGTAGGGCGGCGTCAGGCGCAGGATGGGCTCGAGCGTGGTCTCGCGGCCGACGAGCGCCCCGGCGCGCAGCGCGGCGAGGCCGTGCGCCTTCGCGAACGTGCGCCCGACGACGACGTTCGGGCAGCGGTCGAGGCCGCCGCCGTCGATCATCGTTTCGCCCGAGAAGTCCACGTACGCCTCGTCGACGAGCACCAGCGCGCGCGGTGCAGCGTCCGCGATCGCCTCGATCGCGGCGCGCGGGATGCGCTGGCCGGTCGGGTTGTTCGGGTTCGTGAGGAACACGAGCCGCGTGCGGGGGGTGAGCGCGGCCAGCGTCTCCTCGGTCGGGAAGTCGAAGTCGGGCCGCGGCGGCACCGCGACCACCCGGCCGCCCGCGGCGCCGGCGCAGGCCGCGTACATGTCGAACGCGGGCTCGACGACAATCGCCTCGGCCGGCGCGCCGTCCACGGGCTTCAGTGCGGCGAACGACGCGAGGTGCAGGCCCTCGTCGAGGCCGTTCAGCAGCACGAGCCGCGAGGGTGGCACGCCCAGCGCGGCGGCCGTCTCGCGCTCGACGGCGGCGTAGTCGGGGTAGAACGAGGCGTCGGTGGCGCCGAGCGCGCGGATCGCCTCGAGCACGCGGGGCGAGCAGCCCGCCGTGTTCTCGTTGAGGTGCAGGCGCAGACCCTCGCCGGGATCCGGCACGCGCAGGTACTCGTTCATGACGTCATCCTCGCCTCGATCGACGCCGCGTGCGCGCCGAGGCCCTCGAGCGCGGCCAGCGCGAGGGCCGCGGGCGCCAGCCGCGCCAGACCCGCGCGCGTCAGCCGCTGCACGGTGGTCACGCGCACGAAGTCGGCGGCGCTCAGGCCCCCGCGGAACCGCGCCGCGCCGGCGGTCGGCAGCACGTGGTTCGATCCGGTGGCGTAGTCGCCCGCCGCCTGCGCGCTGTAGTCGCCCACGAAGACGGTGCCGGCCGCCCTCACACGCGCGGCAGCCTCGTCGTCGTCGCAGACGAGGTGCTCGGGTGCGAGACGCGCCGCGAGGGCCAGGGCTTCGTTCAACGTGCGTGTGACGATGATACCGCCGTTCCGGCGGAGCGCCGTCCGCGCAGGGCCCGTCCGGGGCGCGCGCGCCGCGGCGCGCGCGGCCACCGTCGACGCCAGCCGCCGGCTCGGCGTGATCAGGATCGCGCGCGCGTCGGGATCGTGCTCGGCTTGGGCCACCAGGTCGGCGGCGATCCAGTCCGGGTTGCCCGTCCGGCTCACGACGACGATCTCGCTCGGGCCGGCGAAGAAGTCGATGCCGCAGTCGGCGGCGACCAGCGCCTTGGCCGCCGCCACGTACGCGCTGCCGGGGCCGACGATCTTGTCCACCCTCGGCACGGTGCGCGTGCCGTAGGCGAGCGCGGCCACCGCCTGGGCGCCGCCGACGCGGAAGAGCCGCGTCACGCCCGCCTCGCGGGCGGCGGCGAGCACGGCCGGCACCGGCCGGACGCACACCGCGACC
>JAHECP010000132.1 GCA_024641665.1 Acidobacteriota bacterium | reverse complement strand
CCGCGCGACAGCCAGCGCTGGACCTCGCGGCGCCGCAGCTTGGCGGTGCCCTCGGTGCGCGGCAGGGCCGCGCCGGGCCAGACCGTGGCCGCCCGCACGCGCTGGTGGTCGTCGAGGCGGGCGTTGGCGCGCCGGACGACCTCGTCCAGGTCGGTGCCCGGCGTCACCACGAGCGCGGCCTGCACGCGTTCCTCGCCGCCGGTCGTCACGCCCACGACCGCCGATTCGACGACCCCGGGCTGGTCGTTCAGCACGCGCTCGACGTCCTCGGGGAAGACGTTGAGGCCCTGCGGCGTGACGATCATCTCCTTCTTGCGGCCGCGGATGGCCAGCCGGCCGTCGGCGTCGATCGCGCCGATGTCGCCGGTGTGGAACCAGCCGTCGCGGAACGCCTCGGCCGTCTCGCCGGGCGCGTTGTAGTAGCCGCCGGTCACGTTGTCGCCGCGCACGAGAATCTCGCCGTCGGGCGCGACGCGCACCTCGACGCCGGCGATGGGCGTGCCCACGGTGCCCTTCGAGGCGTGGAAGGGATGGTTCAACGTGACGATGGGCGCGGTCTCGGTGAGCCCGTAGCCCTGCACGACGAGGAAACCGAGCCGCGACCAGAACTCCTCGAGCTCGGGCTCGAGCGGGGCGGCGCCCACCACCGCGCTCCAGAACTTCAGTCCGAACATCCGGTGGATCCGGCGGTAGCGCCACCAGCGCCGCATCCAGTGGGTGCCGGGCGGCGGCGGGTCGGCGGCCTCGGGCGCCAGCCGCAGGACGTGCTCGCGCAGCACATCGAGCAGCTTGGGCACGCACACGAGCACCGACACGCGCCGCGTGCGGATCTGGCGCACGATCTCGGCGGGGTTGTAGCTCCGCTCGAACACCACCACGCCGCCGAGCATGGGCGGCACGAAGGTGGCCATCGCCTGCCCGAACATGTGGCTGAGCGGCAGCAGGTTCAGGAAGCGGACCGGGTGGAACGGACGCGCGTACTTACGGTACTTCGCCATCTCCCGCTCGATCGGGACGATGTTCGCGAGGACGTTGCGGTGGGTGATCGTGACGCCCTTCGGGTCGGCCGTCGCGCCGGACGTGAAGATGATCTCGGCGATGTCGTCGCGCGCGACCGCCGCCGCCGGCGCCGGCGCGTCCGTCTCGAGGGCCGCGCGGCAGAGCTCCGCGAGGCGCCAGACGGGCGTCGGGTCGCCGTCGTCGGGCAGCTCGACGTCGGCGCCGGCCAGCACGGCCTTCGCCTGCACGATCTGCTGCACGCGCCGCAGGAACGCGGCCGACGAACGGTAGTCGATCGGGACGACGACGACGCCCTCGGCGAGGCAGCCCCAGAGCGCGATCACCCACTCGGGCCGGTTCTCGCTCCAGAGAACGACGGTCTGGCCCTTGGCGATGCCCGCCGCGCGCAGCCGGCCGGCCACGCCGCGCGCGGCGCGGCCCACGTCGCCGTAGCTCCACGCGCGACTCCGGTAGCCGTCGTCGTAGACGAGAAAGTCGCCGGGCTGCCGGGCGAAGTCGGCGAAGAAGTCGAGGAGCGTCTCGCGCGCCATACCGGTGCATTATCATGTAGGTACCGCCGCCGCGTCAGCTTTGGGTGATCTGCCGGCGCGGCCGCGCGCGAACCGCCCATGACCTTGCCGCCCGCCTTCGCCGCCGGCGCGCTCTACGACAGCCTGCTGCAGAGCGCCCTGCGCCAGTTCTTCTCGCGCGCCAGGTTCGAGACCGTGGCGACGCCGTCGGTGTCCTCCGACGGCCGCCTGGCGATCGAGCCGACGGGCGATCCGGCCACGCTGTGCGTGCGGTGGTTCGGGTCGCGGCACACGCTGCACGTGCCGGACCGCCGGCCGTTCACCGCGCACGAGACGCGTCTGGCCCGCGCGATCGGCTCGGTGCTCGCGGCGCGCTACCGGGCGATCTTCGACGCGCGGCTCATGGCGCAGCGCGGCGATCTCTTCCGCGGCTCGATCGAGGACCGCTGCATCGGCGCGTTCCTCGACGACACTTCCTACCGCATCGAGGCGACCGAGAGCCGTGCGGACCGCATCGCCACCGCGATCGAGGTGCTGCGCGTGGCGGCGCTCTCGAGCTACGAGAACCGGCCCATCTCGTCGGGCGTGCTGCTCGTCGACGCCGACGAGGACCCGGCGGGCGAGGGCCGCGCGGCGCGCGGCAACGGGTCGATCTACTCGATGGACCTGCACTCGAGCGTGTCGAGCGCGTCCGGCTTCGCCGTCGAGGGCGCGCGCACGACGGCCGCCATGACCGCGGGCCGGTTCGGTCCGGTGCTCAAGGTCAGCGAGGACGGCATCATCACGTTCTTCGACGGCGAGCGGGTCTGGGACATCTAGCGGCCGGGCCTGCCACGCCGTCGCCCGGTGCGGAGATTGGGGGCTGGGGACCGGGCGCTCCAGGAACCCATTGACTCGCCGGCCGGTTTCCCCGTTGAATGATCGCAAAGGGGAGGACGACGGCGGCCGGCCGGCGGGTGCGACCCGCCCGCCCCATGGACCCGCCGGTCGACGTGACCATGCGGATCTTCCTGACGGGTGCCACTGGGTACATCGGCTCGGCCGCGCTCGAGGCGCTCGTGCGCGGCGGCCACGAGGTCACCGCGCTCGTGCGCTCGCGCGAGAACGCCGAACGTCTGCTCACCCGCGACGTGCACGCGGTCGTGGGCAACCTCGCCGACCCGACGACCTCTCGCACGGCCGCGGAGGGCTTCGACGCGTACGTGCACGCGGCGTTCGAATCGGGCGAGCGCGGACCGGGCGTGGATCGCACGGCCATCGAGACGCTCGTGGCCGCCGCCTCCGCCCGGCCTGACACGGTCTTCGTCTACACGTCCGGCATCTGGGTGCTCGGCCACCAGCGCGCGCCGGTGGACGAGTCGGCCGCCCTGAATCCCGCCGCCCACGTGGCCTGGCGGCCCGAGCGGGAGCGCCTCGTGATCGACGCCGGGCGGGCCGGCGTCCGGGCCATCGTCGTGCGGCCCGGCATCGTCTACGGCGGCGCCCGCGGCATCGTCGGCGACCTGTTCAAGGACGCCGCGAACGGCCTGATGCGGGTCATCGGCACGGGCGACAATCACTGGCCGCTCGTGTACGACCGCGACCTCGGCGACCTGTATCAGCGGCTGGTGACCTCGCCCGAGGCGGCCGGCATCTACCACGCGACCGACGACGGCGAGGAACGGGTCGCGGACATCGTGGAGGCCATCGCGTCGGTGGTGCCCGTCCGGCCGGAGATCCGCCGGATGCCCATGGCGGAGGCGCGCAAGAAGATGGGGGCGTATGCCGACGCGCTCGCGCTGGATCAGCTCGTGCGCAGCCCGCGCGCCCGCGCCCTGGGCTGGGCGCCCACGCTGCAGTCGATGGCCGACAACGCCTCGCGGCTGTTCGAGGAGTGGCGGCGCGGCAGGGAGGCGGCGTGAGCCGGAATCACGCCATGAGTCGGGGCCGACGGCCGCCGCACCGGCGGCGCAGGCCGCCATGCCCATGAACGAGGCGCTCCCGCCCGACGGCGACCACGCCAAGGAGGCGCTGGCGAAGTCGCCGCGACACGGCGAATGGGTGGACGTGAAGCTGCCCGGCGGCGGCACGGTGCTGACGTGGGCCGTCTATCCCGAGCGCCCGGACAAGGCGGGCGTGGTGATCGTGATCCACGAGATCTTCGGCATGAGCGACTGGGTCCGCGCGGTGGCCGACCAGCTCGCCGAGGACGGGTTCATCGCGCTGGCGCCCGACCTGCTCACCGGCAAGGGCCCCAACGGCGGCGGCACCGACTCGCTCGGCGACAAGGTCGGGCAGGTCATCCGCACGCTGACGCCCGACGAGATCACGACGCGGCTGAACGCCGTCAGGGATTACGCGCTGTCGATCCCGGCGGCCAACGGCAAGGTGGGCGAGGCAGGCTTCTGCTGGGGCGGCTCGACGAGCTTCATGTACGCCACGCGCCAGCCGAAACTGGACGCCGCAGTCGTCTACTACGGCGCGTCGCCGTCGGACGAGGCCGCCTATGCGAACATCGGCGCGTCGGTGCTGGCCTTCTACGGCGGCAGCGACGAACGCGTGAACGCGACGATCCCGACCGCCGAGGCCGCGATGAAGAAGCTCGGCAAGTCGTACGTCCACCACGTCTACGACGGGGCGGGGCACGGCTTCCTGCGGCAGCAGACCGGACGCGACGGCGCCAACATGAAGGCCACCGAGCAGGCGTGGCCGCTGACGGTCGCCTTCTTCCAGGAGCACCTCATGTAAGGGGGCTGGAGGCCAGAGGCCAGAGGCCGGGGGCTGGGAACTGCCACGGAGTTACCACGGAAATCGCCGCGGAAAGCCGTCAGCCGTGAGCCCTGAACCCTGAGCCGTCTATTTGATCGAGATCCCCGCGCTGAAGACCATGCGCGTCGTCTTGGGCGTCGCGGTGAGGGTCGCCGTGGCCGGTTGGGCGGGGATCGAGTAGAACCGCAGGTCCAGCGAGAAGGCGAGGTGCGGCTTCGCGAACCACCGCGCCCCGCCGCCGAAGTCGATCGTCCTCACCTTCCGGCTGTTGTCGGCGGGCGTCGTGTCGAGGCGCGTGTCGAAGACCGACCGCCCGATCCCGCCGCTGATGTAGCTCCAGCCCGTGCCCGTGCCGAAGTTCAGCGACAGCTGTGGCGAGAGCGCGATCAGGCGGCTCTCGATCGTGGGGCCCGTCGCGTTGCCGTCGGCGTCGGTCGGTGTCTTGCGCGCGCGGCCGAAGAGCATCGAGCCGCCGATGCCGACCGTCACCTTGGCGATGCGCAGTGGATACCAGTGCGCGCCGAGCTGCACGCCGAGGCCCCAGGTGGGCAGGGTCGTCTTCACCACGCCCAGCTCGCCCGCCGTGAACCCGCTCTGATCGAACCGCGGCAGCGCGCCGTGCACGTCGATGGCGAAGGGACCGATGGGCGTGGGCGTCAGCACCGTGGGCTCGGCCTGCGCGGGCGGCGGCGACGCGGGCGGCGTCTGCTGCGCGAGCGCGGGCGCCGCGCGAAGCGACGCGGCCAGGACGACGACGGCGAGGAACGCGGCGGCGGACGGACCGCGAGAGGCCATGGCGAATCAGTATACTGGAGGGCGACCGCCGCGCGCGGGGCGTCTCCGGACCACGCTCATGACCGAACTCGTCTCGCTCGAAGCCATTCGCGACGCGGCCGCGCGCATCTCTGGCGTGGCGCGGGTCACGCCGCTCGTGGACGTCTCGCTCGAGGCCGGTCGGCCGCTCCGCCTCAAGTGCGAGAACCTGCAGCCCGCCGGCGCCTTCAAGATGCGCGGCGCGTACCACATGCTCTCGCGCCTCGACCCCGAGGCGCGCGCGCGGGGCGTCATCACCTATTCGTCCGGCAACCACGGACAGGCGGTGGCGCTCGCGGCCCGGCGGCTCGGCGCGCCCGCGGTGATCGTCATGCCGACCACCGCGCCGGCCGTGAAGGTCGAGGGCGTGAAGAGCTACGGCGCCGAGGTGATCTTCGAGGGCACGACGTCGGCGCAGCGAAAGGCGCGTGCGGAAACCGAGGCCGCCGCCCGCGGCCTGACCGTCGTGCCGCCCTTCGAGCACCCGTGGATCATCGCCGGGCAGGGCACCTGCGGTCTCGAGATCGTCGAGCAATGCCCCGACGTCTCGACGGTGTACGTTCCGATCGGCGGCGGCGGCCTCATCTCCGGCGTCTCGGCCGCGATCAAGCGCCTGCGGCCCTCGGTGCGCATCGTCGGCGTCGAGCCGTCGGGCGCCCGCCGGATGCGGGCGTCGATCGACGCCAGCCACCCCGTCACCCTCGAGAAGACCGCCAGCATCGCCGACGGCCTGCTGACGGTGCGGCCGGGCGATCTCACCTTCGCGCACGTGCGGGCGTTCGTCGATGACCTGGTGACGGTCCAGGACGACGCCATCGCGGCCGCGGTGGTGTGGCTGTTCCGGAAGGCGAAGCTGGTCGTCGAGCCGAGCGGCGCGGCCACGGTCGCCGCCGTGTTCGCGTCACCCGCCCCGTTCGCCCCCGGCACGACGGTCGCCGTGCTGAGCGGCGGGAACATCGCGGTCGAGGCGATTGCGGCGCTCGCGGCGCAGGCCGCGCGGTGACCGCGCCCGCAACGCCCGGGCGCCCTACGGCCGCCGTCCGACCATGAGGCCGGTCGGCCCGGGCAACCGGAGGCGTTCGACCTCCTGGAAGCCGGCGCCGCGCAGCCACTCCGCGTACTCCGCCTCGCTGTAGGCGCTCCCCCCGCGGGTTCCGACCAGCATGTTGAGCGCGAAGAGCGCCCCGGCCTTCGGCCCCGTCTTGTCCATGTTCAGGATGAAGTCCTGGACGGCCACGCGTCCCGACGGCGACAGCGCCTTGAACGCCCTCGCGAGCATCGCGCGGTTCTCGTCCGGGGTGTTCATGTGGCAGATGGCCGAGATGAACACGAGGTCGTAGCCGGCACCGTAGTCGTCCTTGCGGAGGTCGCCGATGCGGGTCTTCACCCGTCCGGCGAACCGGGCGTCGGCGATGTGCCCCTCGGCCAGCGGGACGACCGTGGCGAGGTCGAAGATGTCGGCGGTCAGCGCACTCTGGGCCTGCGCGAAGGCGATCGCGTACGCGCCCGAGCCGCCGCCCAGGTCCAGCACCCGGCGCACGCCCTCGAGCCCGATGGCACGGACCACCAGCGGCGCGCGGAACGCGGCGTTCTTGTGCATGGCCGCGATGAACGCCCGCGTCCACTCGTCGTCGCGGTCGGCCATCTCGGTGTAGGTCACCGACGTCCCTCGCCTGACGCACTCGGTGAGCGTCGACCACCGCGCCCAGAGGTGCGCGGTGTGCATGAGCGCCGCGCGCGAGTCGTCTGGGGCGCCGTCGACCAGATAGCGCGCCGCCGCCGGGGTGTTGGTGAACCTGCTGTCGCGCTTCTCCAGCACCTCGAGGGCCACCAGCGCGTTCAGCAGGGATTCGGTGGCCCGCGGGTCGGTCCTGAGACGCCCGGCGACCGCCGTCGCATCGGCGCCCGTTCCCACCGCCGAGAACAGGTCGAGCTCGATGGCGGTCAGGAGGACGCGGCTGTCCTGGAAGCCGCGGATCGCCTGCTGCAGGTCGTCGGGCAGCACGCCCGCCTCGTCCCGCGCCCGGAACGCGGCGAGCCGCTTCTGCGCATTGCCGTCGATCTCCGCGCGCACGGCGTGCTGGTCGCCGCTCAGGAGCCGCTCGACGACCGTGTTGTTCGCGAAGTGCTCGCGCACCAGCTCCGGCACGTCCTCGGGCCGGACGCGCGAGTACCAGACGCCTTCGGGGTAGACGACCATGTTCGGGCCGCGCTCGCACAGGCCGAGCGACCCGCAGGTCGTGACCTGCACGTGCGCCCCCAACCCCTGCCGGCCGATTTCGCGCCGCAGGGCCTCGATGACCCGCGGCGACCCGTTGGCGGAGCAGCACGGCGCGCCGTCGGGCTTCTTCTGATCGCAGACATAGACATGATGGCGGAACGCTTCCATGGATCATCCCTTCCTCGACGGTCGCGTCGACGACGGCTTCCCGTCTCCGGTGTAGCAGGAAGGGGCGGGCGCGTCAATACGGTGGGGGCCCCGCCGCGCGCGGGGCCGGTTCAGACGCAATCGCGCGCGACGAGCGCGCGGGCGAGGGCGAGGCCTTCCTCGAGGGTGGCGATCTCGCCGTCGAGCTGTCGCTCGTAGATCTGTTTCAGGATCGCGCCCACCTCGGGACCCGGCTTCATCCCGAGCGCGAGCAGGTGGCGGCCCAGCACGAGCGGCGCCGGCGGCTGGTGCTCGACGCCCAGCGCCCGGGCGCGCTCGAGGAACCAGTCCATCGCCGAGCAGTCGAACTCGCCGGTGCGGCCGCGGCAGTCGGCCTTCGCGAACAACGCGAGCAGCTCGAGATCCACCTTCTGCGCGAGGCGCCGGAACGCGCCGTCGCCGATCGGCGCCGACGCCTGGTGGAACATGGTCGGCTTCAGGTGGTGCGCCACCAGGCCCAGCACCTCCCGCCGGACGTCCACGCCCTCGAACGCCTGCACGTGCAGGCGGTCCAGGAACGCCGTGGCCGGCGCGACGCCCGCCTCCTCGTGACCGCGCGACCGGATGCGGCCCTCCTCGTACGCCGTCGTGAGCGGCTTGCCGAAGTCGTGGCACACGGCGCCCAGCATGACGGCGATCTGGCGCGGGCGATCGAACCCGGCGGCGTCCAGCAGGCGGCGGGCCTCGTCGAGGACGAGGAGCGTGTGATCCCAGACGTCCCCTTCGGGATGCCACTCGGGATCCTGCGGGCAGCCGACGAGCGCCGCCATCTCGGGCCAGAGCCGATCGACGACGTGGAGGTCCCGCGCCAGGGCGAGGCCGCGCGACGGGCGGCGCGCGCCGAGCAGGAGCTTCTCGAGCTCGCCCCAGACGCGCTCGGCGGGCAGATCGTCGAGCGGGATCGCGCGGCAGAGCGCGCGGGTGTCCTCGTCCAGCGCGAGCTCGAACCGCGCCGCGAGCTGCAGCGCGCGGAGCACGCGCAGGCTGTCGTCGCCGAAGGTGCGCGGGTCCACCGCGCGCAGGACGCCGCGCGCCAGGTCGCCGCGGCCGTCCCACGGGTCGAGGTAGTCGCCGGTGAGCGGATCCCAGGCAATCGCGTTGACCGTGAAGTCCCGCCGGCGCGCGGCTTCCGCGACCGGCAGGTCCGGGTCGCCGGTGACGAGGAAGCCCTTGTGCCCGCGGCCGACCTTCGACTCGCGGCGGGGCAGCGCGACGTCCACGCCGCCGACCTTGTAGACGGTGAAGCTCTCGCCGACGGTGTCGACGTGTCCGAACGTCTCGAGCAGGGCGCGCAAGGGACCGGCCGGCACGCCGTAGACCTCGAGGTCGAGGTCCTTCGACGTCCGCCCGAGCAGACGATCGCGCACCCAGCCGCCGACGACCAGGACGCGGCCGCCTTCGGCGCGCACGCGGCGGGCGATGGCTTCGGCCAGTTCGAGCGGCGTCAGCGGTGGCGCTCCCAATCCCCAGCCCCCAGTCCCCCCGCCTTCGCGCGGCGCGCCACGGCGGGCAAGCCCCGTCCCCGACGGTGTTCCGCCCCGTCTGGCCGCGATGATAGCAAAACCCCGGGTGGTAGACTGGGCGCATGGATCCGACCGTCAGGTTCCTGCGCGACCTCGTGGCCATCGACTCGGTCAACCCGTCGCTCGTGCCGGGCGCCGCGGGCGAGGCGGAGATCGCCCAGGCCGTCGCGCGCGAGCTGACGGCGATCGGCCTCGACGTCCACCTGAGCGACGTGCGCCCGGGGCGCCCGAACGTCGTCGGCGTGCTCGACGGCAGGGCGCCGGGCCGGACGCTCATGTTCTGCGGGCACCTGGACACGGTGGGCGTGGAGGGCATGACGCGGCCGTTCGACCCGGTCGAGCGCGACGGACGGCTCTACGGCCGCGGCGCGCAGGACATGAAGGGCGGGGTGGCCGCGATGGTCGGCGCGGCGCGCGCGCTCGCCGGGCGGCTCGCGCGCGGGCGGCTGGTCGTCGCCGCCGTGGCCGACGAGGAGTACGCGAGCGTCGGCGCCGACGCCGTCGCCGCGCAGTGGACCGCCGACGCGGCCGTGGTCACCGAGCCCACCGACCTGCAGATCGCCGTCGGCCACAAGGGATTCAGCTGGGTCGAGGTGCTGACAGTCGGCCGCGCCGCGCACGGCAGCCGCCCGCTCGAGGGGCGCGACGCCATCCTGGCGATGGGCCGCGTGCTCGCGCGGCTCGAGCAGCTCGACCGCGACCTGCAGGCGCGGGCGCCGCACCCGATCCTGGGCACGGCGTCGCTGCACGCGTCGATCATCGACGGCGGGCGCGAGCTGTCGAGCTATCCCGACCGGTGCGTGCTGCGGATGGAGCGGCGGACGATCACGGGCGAGCCGGCCGATCGGGCGCTCGAGGAGGTGCTGGGCATCCTGGCCGACCTGCGCGCCCAGGACCCCGAGTTCGAGGGCACGGCGCGGCTGACCTTCGGCCGTCCACCGTACGAGATTCCGCGCGACCACGAGCTGACGCGCGCGCTCGCAGCGGTGCTCGCCGCGACGGGCCGCGAGGCGGCGGTGACCGGCATGAGCTTCTGGACCGACGCCGCCATCCTCGGGCACGCCGGCATCCCGTCGCTCCTCTTCGGCCCGTCGGGCGCCGGCCTGCACGGCCTCGAGGAGTACGTCGAGATCGACAGCGTGCTGGTCTGCCGCGACGCGCTGGCCGCGCTCGCGCGCGCCTTCTGTTGAGGCCCCTAGCCTTTGAGGATGCCCTTCAGCACGAAGCCGACGTTGGCCGGGCGCTCGCCCAGACGCCGCATGAAGTAGGGGAACCACTCGGTGCCGAACGGCACGTACACCCGGAACCGGCAGCCGTCCGCGATGAGCGCGGCCTGCAGGTCGCGGCGGATGCCGTACAGCATCTGGAACTCGTAGGCGTCCGTCGCGAGGTCGCGCTCGGCGGCGAAGCGCTTGGTCGCCTCGATCATGCGGACGTCGTGGGTGGCGATGGCGGGATACGTGCCGCCGGTCAGGAGCGCCTGCATGATCCGCACGAACGCCGCGTCCGCGTCCGCCTTGCGCTGGTGAGCGACCGCCGCCGGCTCCTTGTACGCGCCCTTCACGAGCCTGACGCGCGCGCCGAGCGCGTTGACCCGCTTTACGTCCTCCTCGCTGCGCATCAGCGCCGACTGCAGCACCACGCCCGCGTTGTGGTAGCCCTGGTGCCAGACGGCTTCGAAGACCTCGAGCGTCGCGTCGACGTAGGGCGAATTCTCCATGTCGATGCGCACGAAGAAGTCGTGCGCCCGGGCCGCGTCGAGGATGCGGCGCAGGTTGTCGAGGCAGGTCGTCCGGTCGATGTCCAGGCCGAGCTGCGTGAGCTTCAGCGAGATGTTGCGCTCGACGCCCGCCGCCACGATGCGGTCCACCACGGTCAGGTAGGTGCGCGTGGCCGCGTCGGCCTCCGCGGCGTTGGTCACGCTCTCGCCGAGCTGGTCGAGCGTGATGAGCACGCCGCCCGCCTGAATGGCGCGCGCGGCCTCGAGGGCTTCGTCGATCGTCTCACCCGCGATGAACCGGCGCGCGAAGCTGCCGGGCCGGCGCATGCCGTACCGTGAAGCGACGTGTTTGAGAGTGGAGCTGCGCGCGAGCGCGTGGAAGAAGGACTTCGAGACTGCGTCCAGCATCAGTGCGTCCGTGTTGGGCCCGTCGGGGCGACGAACAGGTGTTGAATGGTCCGGGAATAATAGCGAAGGACCGCGCGGTCCCGCACGCGGTAGCGGCCCGCGCGGTCGACGACGATGACGTTGCGTGAGACGAGCGCGTCGGTGGCGTCCTCGACGGCCTGCCGCCCGCTGTCGACCCCCAGGTTCGCCCCCTGGGCGCGCAGGGTCTCGATGAGCGCGTCCACGCGCGCCTCGAGCTCCGCGCGCGTCGCCGAGGAGTGCAGGGCGAACGCGAGCAGCGAGGTCGGCAGCACCTTGTACAGCTTGCCGATGCGCCGGCGGATCTCGCGGGCGAGCGCGAGCACGTCGCGGCGCGACTCGGGATCGTGGCCCTCGAGCGCGATCGGCTCGCCGAAGGTGACGAACGCCCGCGACTGGTAGCCGACCGCGTAGCGCACCATCTCGGCCACCTCGCGCGAGAACGCCTTGGAGCGGCGCTTTGGCGCCTGCCGCGGCAGGATGTGATCCTCGAGCACCAGGTCGTAGGCCACCGCCACCGGCACGACCTGGCGCGGGCTGTGCGTCGCGCACATCGTCGCGTGCAGCAGCCCCGTCTTGGGAGCCTTCATCTCGCCCGTGTAGCTGCGGCCGCCCTCGAGGTAGAAGAGCAGGTCGTGCTGGCGCAGCAGCTCGCCGATGTAGACCTTGAGCGTCACCAGGTACGCCGGGTCCTTCGTGTTCCGCCGGATGGGGATCGCGCCGGTCACGTGCCGGTGCAGCAACCCGAGCGGGCCGCCGAACAGGTTGATGCCGGCGGCGATGATCGGCGGGCGGATGCCGTGGTCGTCGAGCACGAGCGGCTCGACCAGGTAGTCGATGTGGCTCTTGTGGTTCGAGACGTAGATCACGCGCCCCGCGGCAGTCGCCGCGCGCACGTGCGCGATGCCTTCGTCGCACCGCTCGATCTTGCGCAGAATCGGGTAGAGCGGATGCTTCAGCGCGCGGTAGAACGAGTAGCGCTGCGTCGTCCGCAGCTCGTCGAGGTAGGCGGCGATGCGCGCGCGCACCTGCTCGTCCGGCGCACCGGCGTCGCCGCGCAGGTAGCGGGCGACGTCGTCATGCGCAAACACCGCACGCGTGATGTCGTCCGGCATCACCGCCTGACTATATCAAAAAGGCGGGAGCGGGACGCGGGACCCTAGGCGTCCCGGGTCTCCCATCCGAGCAGCACGAGACCGCCGACGACGTCGAAGACGAGCAGGCCGACCGAGAGACCGTGGAGGCGGTTGAAGCGGACGCGGCGCGCGTCGTCGCGCGGCAGCGTCAGCGACGGCACGCCGACCTCGTCCTGGATTCGCTCCACCTGGTCCACCAGCACCCACCCCGAGTAGAGCGTCACCGCCAGCATGACCGACACGAGCGCGGTCCGCACGCCGAAGCGCACCGGCCGCGGGCCGATCAGGCGCCGGGCCACGAGCGACAGGAGCACGACGAGCGCCGCCGCCACCGCCACGTAGTGGAAGCGGTGCAGGAACGCGGCGAACAGCGCGCCGGCCAGCAGGCGACCCGAGTCCACGTGGCGGGCCTCGACCACGACGAACGCCGTCGGGGCGACAATCGCGCCCAGCGTGACCAGACCGCCGATCCAGACGGTGAGCGCCACGAGCGCCGCGTACCGGAGAAGGCGCATCGCGCCATTATAATTTGGGGAGCCCGACCCCCTCTATGGTTTCGCAGGACTCCGGCCCGGCCGTCGACTGGCTCGCGTGGACGCCCGAGGCGTTCGCGCGCGCCGCTGCGGCCGGCAGGCCCATCCTCCTGTTCCTCGGCACGGCCTCGAGCCCCGGCTGCGACGAGATGCAGCGTACGACGTTCGCCGACGCCGCCGTCGTCGCCCTCGTCCGGGCGCGCTTCGTGCCCGTGCGCGTGGACGCCGACGAGCGCCCCGACGTCAACGAGCGCTACAACCTGGGCGGCTGGCCGACGACGGCGTTCCTGACGCCCGGCGGGGACATCCTCGGCGGCGGCACCTTCGTCGAGCCGGCCCGCCTCGCCGCCGCGCTGGCGGAAGTGGCCGACACCTACCGCGCGCGGCGGCCCGAGATCGACGCGCGGGCCGCCGACGAACGCCGGCGCGCGATCCCGTTCCCCTGGCGCCCGCGGCGCTCGACCCGTGGCTGGACGGCGTCCTGCTCGGTGCGTTCGACGCCGCGCGCGGCGGCTTCGGGGGCGTGCCCCGGTTTCCGCACCCCGACGCCGTGCGGCTGGCGCTCGTCCGCTGGCAGGAGACGGGCGACGGGCGCTTCAAGCACGTTGCGACGTTGCTCGACCGCGCGGCCGACGCCGCGCGACGGCCGTGAGGGCGTGGCCCCGTGGGGTCGCAACCGGCGTGATAAACTGAAGTTTCTGACCCGCTTGGTTCATCCACGATCGAGGTGACGGTGTCCGGACAGACGACCTTCCCCGTTTCCGCGCTCCAGAACATCGCCAACAGACTCCGGATCGACTCGATCCGCGCCACGACCGAGGCGGGGAGCGGCCATCCCACGAGCTGCATGTCGGCCGCGGAGATCATGGCCTCGCTCTTCTTCGGCGAGCTGCGCTTCGATCCGAAGAACCCGCGGCACGCGCACGCCGACCGCTTCGTGCTGTCGAAGGGCCACGCGGCGCCCATCCTGTACGCGGCGTGGGCCGAGGCCGGCGCGTTCGACCGGGCGGAGCTCCTGACGCTGCGGCGCATCGACTCGGATCTCGAGGGGCACCCGACGCCGCGCCTGCCGTTCGTGGACGTCGCCACCGGCTCGCTCGGGCAGGGGTTGTGCGCGGCGATTGGCCTCGCGCTCAACGCGCGCCGGATCGGCGCGGACTACCGCACCTACGTGCTGATGGGCGACGGCGAGAGCGCGGAAGGGTCCGTGTGGGAGGCGGCGCAGTCGGCGGTCTACCACGGGCTCGACAACCTGTGCGCGATCACCGATGTGAACGCGCTCGGGCAGAGTCGCGCCACGCAGTGGGGGCACCACATGGAGGAGTTCGCCACCCGCTGGCGCGCCTTCGGCTGGCACGCCAGCGTCGTGGACGGGCACGACCTGGGCGCGCTCCGCGCGGCCTACGACGAGGCGCGCGCGACGAAGGGCCGGCCCACGATGATCCTGGCGCGAACCGAGAAGGGCAAGGGTTTCTCGAAGGTCGAAGGCCAGGACGGCTGGCACGGCAAGCCGTTCAAGAAGGGCGCCGAAGCCGACGCCGCCATCGCGGAGATCGAAGCGCGGTTCGTGAAGACCGACGAGGTCGCCAGGGTGCGGCCCGTACCCGGGCCCGCGCCCGCGCCGCCGCCCGCGGCCGACTACGGCCGGATGCGCGCGCCGACCTACAAGATCGGCGACACGGTGGCGACCCGCGAGGCGTACGGCAGGGCGCTCGCCGCGCTCGGCGGCATCGACCCGTCCGTGGTGGCGCTCGACGCCGACGTCGGCAACTCGACCTACAGCAACACGTTCGAGAAGGCGCACCCGGAGCGCTTCTACGAGAACTTCATCGCCGAGCAGGTGATGGTGGGCGCGGCCATGGGCCTGGCGGCGCGTGGCGCGATCCCGTTCCCCTCGACGTTCGCCTGCTTCCTCAGCCGGGCGTCGGACTTCATCCGCATGGCCGGCATCTCGAACGTCAACGTCAAGTTCGCCGGCTCGCACGCGGGCATCTCGATCGGCGAGGACGGCCCGTCGCAGATGGCGCTCGAGGACCTCGCCATGATGCGCGCGGTGCCCAACTGCACGGTGCTGTACCCGTGCGACGCGGTCAGCGCCGAACGGCTCGTCGTGGCCATGGCGGCCACGCCGGGGCCCGCCTACATGCGCACCAGCCGGCCCAAGACCCCGGTCATCTACGGGCCGGGCGAACCGTTCCCGGTGGGCGGCTCCAAGGTGCTCCGCCGGTCGGACGCGGACGTCGCCACCGTGGTGGCGGCAGGCGTGACGGTGTTCGAGGCCCTCGAGGCCTACGAGGCGTTGCAGAAGGACGGGATCGCGATCCGGGTGATCGACGCCTACTCGGTGCAGCCGATCGACCGGGCGACGCTCGTCGCGAGCGGGCGCGCCACGGGCGGCCTGATCGTCACGGTGGAGGATCACTACGCGGCTGGAGGGCTGGGCGACGCGGTGTCGCAGGCGGTCGCCGACGAGCCCGTCCGCGTGCACCGGCTGGCGGTCCGCGAGATCCCGCGCAGCGGCCAGCCGGCCGAGCTCATGGCGCGCTACGGCATCTCGGCCGGGCACGTCGTGGCGGCCGTCACGGCGCTGATGAAGCGCTGATCGACGGGCCGGCGGCGGCGGCCGCGCCGGGCGCGGCGAAGAGCGCGCCGAAGAGCTGCCGGAGCAGCGCCGGTCGCTGGCCCAGCAGGTCGAAGAGATCGTCCCGCGTGATCTGGAGCGCGCTGCCCCGGCGCGTGACGGTCTGCGTCCAGCCGAGCGGCGCGCCGGCGAGCGTCGCGAACAGCCCGACGACGTCTCCGGGCCCGGCCACGAGCGGGCGGCGGCCG
>JAHECP010000131.1 GCA_024641665.1 Acidobacteriota bacterium | reverse complement strand
GGCCGTCGGCGCGGCGCGGGTGCCCGCGCGGGCGCAGGACGTGGACGAGCCGCAGACGCCGGCCGCCGCGGAGGGCCAGGTCGCGTCCGGACTCCCGTCGCATCTGGTGTACGGCGGCGATGAAGCGTTCCCGCCGTTCGAGTACCTCGACAGCCAGCGTCGCCCGCAGGGCTTCAACGTCGAGCTGATGCGCGCGCTCGCCGAGCAGCTGCACGTCACCCTGGAGATCCGCCTGGCGCCCTGGGCCGAGACCCTGGCGCGTTTCGATCGCGGAGAGGTGGACCTGGTGGCGATGGCGTACTCGGACGCGCGCGCCGAGCAGTATGCCTTCCTGCCGCGCTTCTGGACGCTGAGCCAGGCCGTGCTCTTCCGGAAGGGCCGCCCTTCGTACCCCAACCGGCTCGACCTGCTGCACAACGAGACGGTCGCCATCGAGAAGGACTCGGTGGTGGAAGTGCTGTTCGACCAGCTGCCGGAGGTGCGGCGGCCGGCGCTCCTGTTCGCGCCGGACCAGAAGCGCGCGCTCGATCTGCTGCTCGGCGGCCAGGCGACGGCCGTGGCGGGCAACTCGCTCACGCTCGGCTACTTCGCCCGGCAGGCGAACGCCGGCGGCCTGGAGTCGATCCCGGTCAAGTCGGTGGCGTACCACCTCGCGACGCAGAAGAGCCGGGCGGCGGAGATGGCCCCGGTCGGGGCGGCGCTCGAGGCGTTCCGGCACAGCGACGGCGTCGACCGGCTCGTCGAGCGCCTGCTGGTGATACCGGAGGACCGGGGTTTCTGGCGGCAGTACGGGATGCTGCTGACCGTCGCCGGCGGGACGGTCGGCCTGCTGCTCGTGGGCGCGTTCGCGTGGAACCGGTCGCTCTCGCGGGTGGTCGAGCGGCGCACGGCGGAGCTGCGCGAGAGCGAGGACCGCTCGCGCTCGCTCATCGGGAACATGCTCGGCGGGCTCGTCACGATCGACCAGGCCGGGCGGATCGAGCTGGTGAACCCGGCGGCCGAGGAGATCTTCGGCTACGCGGAGGGCGAGCTCGTCGGCCAGCACGTGACGGTGCTCATCCCCGTGCACGTGCGCCAGCGCTCGGCGGACTTCCTGCGGCAGGCATTCAAGGAGTCGATCGGGCGGGTCACCGAGTGGGAGGGCGTGCGGAAGAACGGCCAGGTGTTCCCGCTCGAACTGTCGTTCTTCGAGTTCGACGATCCGGCCGGCCGGCACTTCGCCGGCAACGTCCGCGACATCTCCGAGCGCCGCGAGGTGGATCGGCTCAAGAACGAGTTCGTGTCGATCGTGAGCCACGAGCTGCGCACGCCGCTCACCTCGATCAAGGGCTCGCTCCAGCTGCTGCACCACGACGAGGTGCTCGCGACGAACCCCGAGCAGGCGCAGCTGGTGCGGGTGGCGCTCAACAACACCGAGCGCCTGATCCGGATCGTGAACGACATGCTGGACATCGCGAAGATCGAGGCGGGCCGCTTGAACCTGCAGCGGCATCACTGCGAGGTCGGAGACCTCGTGCGCACCGCCGTGCAGAACGTCGATCAGCTCGCGCGCAGTCTGGCGGTGACGCTGACGCCGTGCGTGGACGCGCAGGTGCCGCCGGTGCGCGTGGACGGCGACCGCATGGTGCAGGCGCTCGTGAATCTCCTCTCGAACGCCGTGAAGTTCGCGCCGCGCGACACCGAGGTGACCATCTCGGCGCGCGCGAGCGCCGACGGCGAGGTGGAGATCGCCGTGCGCGACCGCGGCGCGGGCATCCCGGCGGACAAGATCCCGATGCTGTTCCAGAAGTTCCAGCAGCTCGACGGGTCGGAGCGGAAGGTGCAGGGCACCGGCCTCGGCCTGACCATCACCAAGGCGCTCGTCGAGCAGCACGGCGGGCGCATCGCGGTCGCGAGCGCCATGGGCGAGGGCACGACGTTCACCATCACCCTGCCCGCCGACCACGCGTAGCCCGTCCGGACGATCTCAACCCCGGCGCTCGTTTACGTCGCCTGTGGAGCAGCGGCGGGGGGCACGTGCGGCACCACGACCGGTGAAGCGGGCTGCCGCCGTTCGGGTCCTGCCGCCCGACAGCCCACGGGTGCTCGGGCCCAAGCACGCGATCACGGCTGAGGGCCCTCCGCGCCCGCGGGCGCCCGTCGGGCGTCACCCGCCGACGCTTCACCGGTCGCGTCACCTACGACCCGCGCTGTTCGCCGCCGCAGATCTGGTCTGGGCGGGCCTCTCCGGGCGGCGCGACCGGAGATCGTCGAGAGCCCGGTTCTTCCAGTTCCACCACTTGAGGAGCGACGGCCGCGGCCGGGGCGAGCGCGCCGCGTAGACCGCGCACCGGAACGTGTAGAGCAGGCACGGGTCCTGGCGGGTCCGGCGCCGCGCGTTCAGGCGCGCGTAGAGGCGCTCCGGATCGCGCCGGCCGAGCGCGCGCGCCGAGCGCACGCCGAGCTCCCGCAGGTCCACCGCGATGCTGGGCCCGACGCCAGGCAGGGTCTCGAGATCGTCCGTCGCGCGCGTGCGTCTCCGCATGTGAACCTCACGACTCGCGGTCCCGCCGCGCCCGCTGCGCGCGCGACCGCTCGAAGAACCAGCGCCAGATCCCGGCGAAGCAGCCGATCCCGCCCACGATGGTGAACCAGAGGATCGGCGCGCCGCTCGTCTGCCAGACGAAGAAGCTGTAGCCGACCATGCCGGCAAAGACCAGCGTCAACAGCAGCCAGATCGCGACGGCGAGCCGGCGGCGGAACGAGCGTTCGGGCGGAAGGTCGTCCATGGCTGTATGCCCGGATCCTAGCCGAGCCAGACCGACCCTCGCAACGTACCGCTTTCGTTTCATCCATGAAACGCGGTCGCAACCAATTGTGCCGAATGAGCTTACCGCCCTTCTGGAGCCGTCCCGTGCTCGTGCTACGGCGGTCAGGGTTCGCGCACGTCGGATTTCGAGCGGAGGATGCCGGCCGATTCGCGGACCGGCACGTGCGCTACGCTGACCAGCCTGTCGATGCCGCCGCCACGTCGTCTCACCCGTGCTACGATTCGCTTGCGCAGGGGGATGCGGCGATGCCGGCTGCGGATCGTGGTGGCGCTATCCTCTGAGGCCGCGCAAGGAATCGTTCCGCCGGCGGCGAGCTCCTGCAGCTCAATAAGAAGTCAGACCGCTGAATTCGCAACCACCGGGCAAGAACTTATTCTTTGAATACGCGCGGGTTCAATTCGCGGCGACGTAGCTGGGTCGTGGCAAGGTCGCAGCCGGGCCGGCCGTTCGGGCCGCGCGCAGCCCTGGGATCGTTCCAGCGGCAGGTGACCTTGGCTTGGACAATCGGGCAAGGGTCGTACGGTCGACCGTTTGGGCATTGCGTCGGCCGGGGGCCCGCTCGATCGCTCGTTGGGCTGGTTGGGCGGCGAGTCACGCGGTCTAACCATCACTGGAGCCGGCGACCGGCGCGCGGCATTGTTCGGAAGAGCGTTGAGGCGCGCCGGTCGCGGCTCAGCGCGAGTCCGTTAAGGCGGGACTGGCCGACGATCACTGTTCTTGGGTCAGCCGCCGGGTGCGGATCCTGTTCTGTCGGAATACGACGATGGCGCCGCGGTGGAGGTCTTCGGCAAGAGCGTCCAAGTTCGCCAGGAGCAGCTTGACCTGTTCGTCGGGTCGACGGGGCGAACGATGGCGGAACAGAATGACCGAGGGCCGGTCCTGATGCCGGAGAGTCAGCAATGTCCCGAAGTCGGTGTCGGCGGATACCAGCACCCGGTCTTCCGCCAGTGCAGCGTCGAACACCACCTCGTCTTCGGCGTTGTGGAGCCCCCGAGCCCGGACATGGGCCGCATCAGGCCCGGCCGCGCACCGCGCGGCCCTCGAGGGAGCGGCGCGGGGCGATGGGGCCCCGCGAGCGACCGAGCCGGCCAGCCTCCGCCAAGGCTACGGCGGCCCGCCGGAGCTTCAGCGAAGGCGGGGGTCCGGGGCGGAGTCCCGGCTGAAGCTAGAACAGCTCCAGCTCCGCCAGCGCGCCTTCGCGCGTCAGCAGCCAGCGCTTGGTCTCGAGACCGCCGCCATAACCCGTCAGCTTGCCGTTCGACCCGATCACCCGGTGGCAGGGAATCACGATCGGGAGCGGGTTGCGGCCGTTGGCGAGGCCGACGGCCCGCGACGCGCTCGGGTTGCCGATCCGCCGCGCCAGCTCGCCGTAGGAGATCGTCCGGCCGTAGGGAATCTTCACGAGCGCCTTCCAGACCTTCAGCTCGAACGCGGTGCCTTCGGGCCGGAGCGGCAGGTCGAAGTCGCGCAGCCGGCCCTCGAAGTAGGCGCGCAGCTGCGCGAGCGCCTCGCGGAACGGCGCCTCCCGGCGCACCCAGTCGGGTTGCCGCGGCACGCGCCGGCCCCGCTCGAAGCTGATCACCGTGAGCGCGTCGTCGGTGCCGGCCAGCATGAGCGGGCCCACGGGGCTGTCGGTTTCGGTGTAGAAGGTCGTCATCACGCCCCCATCCAGATCGCTGCCGCGGCGTAGGCGCGCCACGGGCGCCACGCCTCGGCTGCGCGCGCCACTTCGGCGGGCGTACGCCCGGTGCGCCCAAGCCGGCCCGAGTCCCCTCGCGAGGTCACGCCCGTCATCCGCCTAGGACGACAGGCGGGCCGCGATGGCGTCTTTTCAGGGCCTTTCGGGTGGTACGCGTCTTGAAGTATGGCCTGTCGGTCGCGCTGGATCAACGGGATGCGTTAACCACAGGCAGGCGCTGGCATCGCCGCATTCCGTCGTCGGGCGTTGGCGGTTCAGCGCGGCCAACTTACCCACATCTCCTCCGAAGAAAAAGGGGACGGGAGCTATTTCCCCGGCGTCTTCCTCAGACACGCCGGGGAAATAGCTCCCGTCCCCTTTTTCTTTCTACGCCGTGATCTTCACCGCCACGACCGTCATGTCGTCGTTCGGCGGCATGCCATCCCGGAAGTGCTCGACGGCGGCCACGATCTTGTCGACGATGCCGCGGGCGGTCAGCTCGCGGGCGGCGCCCACCTGCTCGACGAGGCGGGCGGCGCCGAACTCCCGCCCTTCGCGGTCCATCGCCTCGAAAATCCCGTCGGTGCAGAACACGAACACGTCGCCCTTGTGCAGCGGCAGCGCGATCTCGTCGTAGGTCGACCCGAAGAACGATCCGAGCGGCACGCCGGGGAGCTCGATCTGGCCGCAGCCCTCGGTCGAGCAGCGCACGGGATACGGCAGGCCCGAGTTCGAGAGCGTGATGTTGCGGCGCTTGAGGTCGAACACGGCGTAGCAGAGCGTCGCGTAGTACTCCTCGAGCTGGCGCTGGTGGAGGATGGTGTTGATCGAAAGCAGCACGCCGGCCGGCGAGGACTTCTCGGGCGTGTAGCGGCGCCGGAAGGTGCGGCTGCGGACCAGCTCGCCGGCGAACACGCTGTAGAGCGCGGCGGGCGTCCCCTTCCCCGACACGTCGCCAACGGCCACGATGAGCGTGTGCGACTCGGGCGTCAGCAGGTCGTGGAAGTCGCCGCCCAGCTCGCGCGCGGCCGAGAACGACGCGGCCACGTCCACGCCCTTCAGCCGCGTCGGGAGCTCGGTCGGCAGGAGCGCCGCCTGCACCCGCTGCGCGAAGCGCAGCTCCTTTTCCAGGCGCTCCTCGTTGTCGCGCACGGTCTCGTAGAGCCGGGCGTTCTCGATCGCGACGGCGGCCTGGCTGGCGAGCAGCGTCAGGATCTCGACGTCGCGCTTGCTGAACGCGTCGTGGACGGGGCTCTCGAGATCGAACACGCCGATGCAGCGGTCCTTCAGCAGCATCGGGATCACGAGCTCCGACCGCACGTCGTCGAGCACCTTGATGTAGCGCGGGTCGCGCGCGACGTCGGGCACGAGCACGGGCTCGCGGTTGAGCGCGGCGTAGCCCACCAGACCCTCGCCCAGCCTGACGCGCGGCACGCTCACCTTCTCGCCGTACTTGACGGCGAGCTTCATCTCGAGCTCGCCCCTCTCCTCGTTGAGCAGGAGGATACCGAAGGTGCGATAGTCGATGACGCGGGTCACCTGCTGGGCGATGCGCTCGAACAGCGCGTCGAGGTCCAGCACCGACGCCACGTCGCGGCCGATCTCGGCCAGCGTCTCGAACGCATCGGCGTCGGCGCGCTGGCGCTCGAACAGCCGCGCGTTGGCCAGCGCCACGGCCACGTGCGCCCCGAACTGGCGCACGATCGCCAGGTCCGTCTCCGAGAACTGCGCGGGCCGCGCGCCGAGCATGTTCAGCGCGCCGATCGGCTTCGACTTGTGCACGAGCGGCACGACGAGCTGCGACCGCATGTGGGGCACGATGGCCACGTAGCGCGGCTCCTCGAGGACGTCCGGCACGAGCCGCGGCCGCATCTCGGCCACGGCGAGGCCGACGACGCCGGAGCCGACCTGCAGGCGCCGGTTGCGCGTGTGCTCCGGGTAGCCGACGCTGTGGCTGAGCCTGAGCTCGCCCCGCTTCTCGTCGAGCAGGTAGACGGCGAACGCCTGGAACTCGATCAGGCGCTCGATGAACTTCGGGATCTGCTCGAGCAGCTCGTCGGTGTCGAGCACGGACGTCACGCGCCGGCCCAGGTCGAACAGGGTCGAGAGCACCTCGTGCTCGAGCGCGCGCGGCGCCCCCTCGGTCGCCGGCTTTCCGAGCTGATCGATCGGATGGTCGCTCACTGTGGGGTCTGCTTCGCCTGGTCGCCCAGCGTGTACTTGGTGATCCACTCGAACTGCCGCATCAGGCGATCGCGCACGTGGAAGTACTCCCGGAGCCCGTGGCCCTCGCGCGGGTAGAAGACGAGCTCGACGGTCTTCCCGCGGTCCTTCAGCGCGCAGTAGAACTCCATCGACTGGCCGGTCGGCACGCGCTCGTCGCTCCCACCCTGCAGGATGAGCAGCGGCGTCGTCACCTTGTCGGCGCTGGTGAGCCCCGAACGCTCGCGGTAGAGCGGATCGGTGCCGGCCGACGGGATGCCGCCGAAGAACGTGCCGAGGTAGTCGGGGATGTCGGTCGTGCCGTACATGCTGACGAGGTCGGACAGGCCCGCGCCCATCATGGCCGCCTTGAACCGGCTGGTCTGCGAGACGATCCAGCACGTCAGGTAGCCGCCGTAGCTCCAGCCCATCACGGCGAGCTTCGCCGGGTCGGCCACCCCGCGGTCGATCACGGCGTCCACGCCCGTCATGATGTCACGGTAGTCGCCGCCGCCCCAGTCGCCGATGTTGGCGCGCATGAAGCGCTCGCCGTAGTTCGTGCTGCCCCGGGGGTTCGGGTAGAGCACCGCCCAGCCGGCGCCGGCCCAGACCTGCCCGCCGTCGGCCAGCTTGAACCCGTCGGTGTGCGCGCCGGTCGGACCGCCGTGCGCCACGACGAGCAGCGGGTAGCGCGTGCCCGGCTCGTAGCCGACCGGCTTGAGCAGGATGCCCTCCACCTGGGTCCCGTCGCTGGTCCAGCTGATCACGTCCCCCGCGCCGAGCGCCACGCCGGCGAGCTGCGGGTTCGCCGTCGTCAGCCGGCGCGGCGAACCGAACGTCGGGCCCGACACGTACACGTCGGCCGGCTCGGACGCCGACTCGCGGACGAACGCCGCGCGCGACCCGTCGCGGCTGAACGAGGGCGACGCGACGAGCTGCCCGTCGGTGAGCCGGACGTAGCGCCCGGCCGCCACGTCGTAGGCGAACATCTCGCGGAACGCGCGACGGCCCGCGGTGAAGTAGACGCGCCGGCCGTCGGGCACCCAGATCGGCGCGCCCGGCGAGAGATCGAAGTCGGCGGTCGCGGCGTCCCGCGCGCGGCGCGCCGCCACGTCGTACAGCATCAGGTGCGCGTTCCCCACGCATTGCAGCGCGATGCCGTCGCCCTTCGGCGTCCCGTCGTTCGGATCGGCGAGATACGCAATCGTCGCGCCGTCGGGCGACCACGCCGGCGCCGTGTCGGGCCCGGGGTTCGTCGTGATCTTATCCACCCGTCGTGTCGACACCGTGACGACGTAGATGTCGGCGCGGTCGTCGCGCGTCATCGGCGTGGGCGCCGCGGCGAACGCGAGGCGCGTGCCGTCCGGCGCCCAGCTCGGCCCGCCGGAGATCGTGAAGTCGGTGCCTTCGGTCAGCCGCGTCGCCTGCCGGCTCCGGACGTCGATCGTCCACAGGTGCGAGTACCGGAAGTCCCCTTCGAACACCTTCGCGTCGTCGCGCCGCTTCCGCTTGTCCTCGTCGGGCTTGACGAGCGGGTCCTGTGACACGTACGCGATGCGCCGGCTGTCGCGCGACCAGGCATAGGCCTCCACGCCCTCCGGCGCCTCGGTCAGCACCCAGGCTTCCCCGCCGTCGGCCGGCATGATCCACACCTGCGGCTTCGGCCCGTCGTCGGCGCCGGACGGGGCGGCGCCCGTGCCACCCCGCGCCGCCACGAAGGCGATGGTGCGCCCGTCGGGCGACCACGAAGGCGACGTGGCCGAGCCGGGGCCGAAGGTGATCTGGCGGGGCTGCGGCTCGCCGGCCGCCGACGCGCGCCAGATCTGGGTGCGCGCCTCCTTCCGGCCGGACGGGTCCGGCCGGCCGTCACGCTCGGCGTCCTGCCACTGCCGGACCGTGTAGAGCACGGTCCGGCCGTCGGGCGAGATCGCGGGCGATCCCACCGCCTTCAGGGCCATCACGTCGTCGAACGTCGCCGGGCGCGGATCGCGGCTCACCTGCGCTGCGGCCGGCACGACGGCCGCGCAGACGACGATCGCGGAAACGAGGGCGGCTCGTGATCGCATGGGACCTCCGGGTGATCGGGGGTGGCGGCAGGGGTACCGCGGTTTGGCGCGCGCCAGATCCGGATTATACTGGCAAACTCGGCATCGGGCCGCCACCCCACGAGTCAGGTCCGTCTCCGCTGGGCTCTCGAGGCGCGCGCATGGTGATTGGTGAAGACGTGGAACCGCTGAAACCGCCGTTCGACTACGCCGCGATCGAGCGGATTCTTCCCCACCGCTACCCGTTCCTGCTCGTCGATCGGATCACCGAGTTCGAGGCCGATCGGCGCATCGTGGGCATCAAGAACGTCTCGCTCAACGAGCGCTACCTGTCGCACGCCGGCGGCGGGCCGCCCGTGCTGCCCTTCACCATTCTCACCGAGGCGGTCGCGCAGGTCGGCGCCATCCTGATCCTCGCGAAGCCGGAGAACCGCGACAAGCTGCCCTTCTTCATGGGCATCGAGAAGGTGCGCTACCGGCGTCCGGTGCACCCGGGCGACGTGGTGACGATCGAGGCCACCGTGCGCCGGCTGCGGTCCCGGATGGGGCTGCTGCACGGCGTGGCCACGGTGGACGGCGAGGTGGCGGTCGAGGGGACGATGACCTTCGCGCTCGGGGCGCGCCGCAAGGGCGACGCAACGCCGCGCGGACGGGTGTAGGGCCGGCGGCGCGCCCGCGTCCGTCGGACGGGCAGGGGCCACCGGACAGGCCGGTTGGGACAGCAGGGACGACCGGCGGGTCCGTCGGACGCGTAGGGGCGACCCGGTGGGTCGCCCTCGTCATTTCAGGACCAGCAGCACCAGACCCGCCTTCAGGCCGCGCGACGACCAGACGGCCCATCGCGCGCCCGGCCTGAAGTACCGCACGGCGTCGAGCACCGCCGGCGCGAGGATCAGCGCACCCACCCACCGCTCGTCGACATTGAGCGCCGCGGCCATCGCGCGCGTGTCGCGCTCGGGCGGCCCGCCGCGCGCGAAGGCCGCGCCGCTGTAGGCCACCGAGGCCAGCACGTCGAATGCCAGCATCCCCTTCAGGAACGGCGCGCGCTCGCCGCGCAGCCCCGGCCGGCTCGTCAGGATCCACTCGCTCGTCGCCTGCTGCACCCAGAAGCCCGCCGACGAGATCGTGAACTCGCGGCGCGGCGACAGTCCCGTTTCGTGGGTGATGGCGAAGAACGGCACGCCCTGAAACGACACCTTCTTGATGCCCGGCTTCGCGTCGAACACGACGTCGAACACGAGGTGGCCCAGCTCGTGCGCGCCGAAGGCCACGGCGGCGCCGCCGAAGAACCGTCCGACGCGCTCGATCCTGGATGGAGGCGGGTCCTGGCTTGAATCGGCGGGGCCCCCGACGCCCCGCGCTGCTCCCTCCGCCCGCGCGGCGGGCGCCGCGCCGAGCACGGCCGCGCTTACGACGAGCAGCAGGACGCGGCGAGCGGAGGGAAACCGGCACACCGGTTCATTATGCCGCACGCCGTCCCCGAATGCGGAATGGGGGACGCGGGGCCCGGGCGATCAGGTACGATGGCGCGGTGGGTTCGCGCCTGGGTCCCGTGAAGAAGAAGCGTGCGAGCGGCCCCGGGGCCGAGGCCTTCGCCCGGCTCTTCGAGGCGGCGCGGGAAGGGGTCTACCTCGGCTCGCTCGGCCCGCGCGAGACGACCACGCGCGCGGCCAATCCCCACCTCCGCCTGATGCTCGGCTACCCGGCCGAGACGCCGCCGGCCGACGTGCGGCCGTTCGACGCGGAACGGTTCGTCGACGCGCAAGCGCGGGCGGCGTTCCTCGAGCGGCTGTCGCGCGACGGCGCGGTGTCGGACTACCTGCTGCGCCTCCGCCGCGCCGACGGCACGGCGATCTGGGTCGAGGTCACGGCGCACGTCGACCCCGGGCCCGCGGACAGCGCGTTGCACGTCGCGGCGCTGATGCGCGACGTGAGCGAGCGCAAGCGCCTCGAGCATCAGGCGCGCGACCTGCAGCACCAGCTGGTGCAGGCCGAGAAGCTGGCGGCGCTCGGCCAGACGATCTCGGGCGTCGCGCACGAGCTCAACAATCCGCTCGCCACCATCCTCACCTGGGCCGAGCGGCTCGCGCAGAAGGCGCCCGACGAGACCACCGCGCGCGGCCTGCAGGTCATTCTCGGCGAAGCGGAGCGGTCGGCGCGCATCGTGCGCAACCTGCTCACGTTCGCGCGCAAACGGCACACGACGCGCGGCATGGTGGACGTCAACCAGGTCGTGCGCGAAACCCTCGCCCTGCGCGCCTACGAGCAGCAGGTGAACAACATCACCACGATCGACGCGCTGGCCGCCGGTCTGCCCCAGGTGTTCGCGGACCCGCACCAGCTCACGCAGGTGCTGCTCAACCTCGTGATCAACGGCGAGCAGGCGATGCTCGAGTCCACCGGCCGCGGCAGCCTCATCGTCCGCACGTGGTACGAGCTCGAGCGGGACTCGGTCGTGATCGAGGTGAGCGACGAGGGGCCGGGCGTGCCGGAGGACATGCAGACGAAGATCTTCGATCCGTTCTTCACGACGAAGCACGTGGGGAAGGGCACCGGTCTCGGCCTCACGGTCGCCTACGCCATCGTCGAGGAGCACGGCGGCCGGCTCAGCGTGGCGCCGGGGAGCGGCCGCGGCGCCACGTTCCGCGTGGAGCTGCCGGTCGGCAGCGGCGACCTGCGCCCGGCCGCGGGGCCCGCCGCCGACGTCGCGGTCGAGGTCGGGAGCGGCTCGACGGCCCTGGTCGTGGAGGACGAGGCCGCGCTCGGCAGCGCCGTCGCCGAAGCGCTTGCCGACGTCGGCTTCACGGTGGACCGCGCGGCCGACGGCGAAGAGGCGCTCGAGCGCGTGAAGGCGCGGCCCTACGACCTCATCATCTGCGACCTGAAGATGCCGCGCCTCGACGGCACCGCGTTCTACCGCACCCTGGCCGTCACCTACCCGGCGCTGGCCAAGCGGATCGTGTTCGTCACGGGCGACGTGGCGGGCACCGACGCCGGACGGTTCCTGGAGGAGAGCGGCTGCCGGTGGCTGGCCAAGCCGTTCCGCCTGCGCGACCTGCTGCGCATCGCGCGCGACGTCGTGGAGTGAGCCAAAGGGGGGCGCCGGGCCTCCGCGTGCCCGGCGCCGTCCAGGAGGAGGTGGAGGCGCGGACGCCGTCAGCGCGCCAGCGCGACGCGGCGCGGCGGCGTCCGCTTGAACGGGGACGTCCGGCGGGTGGCCGCCGCCGGCGTGGACCCGGCGGGCCGCGCCTGCCGGGCGTAGGACAGCACGACGCCGCGGCGATCCGCCCCGGCGTCCGCTGATCGGTGGTTCCCGCCGCGATCCGATCCGCTGGCCAGCATGGCCTTGGCCATCTTCATGCGCCGCACCATCTGCTCGAACGCGAGCACCGCGGGACGGCTGGCGCCCGCCTCGGGCTCCGCGTCCTCGCACAGCACCTTGCGCAGGCGCTGGATCGCTCGCGCGTGCAGCTGCGACACGCGCGACTCGTTCACGCCGATCTGGTGGCCGATCTCCTTCATCGTGACGTCGCCGAAGTAGTACAGCGCGACCACCCGCCGCTCCCGCGGCGGCAGCGAGGCGATCGCGGCGCGAATCCGGTTGCGGACCTCACGCCCCTCGTATGCCTTGTCGGGCGCCTCCGGCTCCGACGGCGACAGCACCGGCGGCAACGACGCGCCGTCGATTGCGTTGCCGGTCGCCAGCGGCGAGGTCGACTCGATCGTGTTGATGCGGACGATGGTCTTGCCGAGCCGCGTTTCGTCGGAGCCGACGCGCGCCGCGAGATCCGCGAGCGACGGCTCGGCGCCGAGCTCGCGGCGCAGCGACTCGCGCGCCGCCTCCAGCTCGCGGCGGATGCGGCGCACGCCGCGCGGCCACGCGTCGCGCCGGAGCGCGTCGATCATCGCGCCGCGCACGCGCCGCTCCGCGAAGGTCTCGAACTTGATGCCCCGGCGCTCGTCGAAGCGGTGGGCGGCGTCGATCAGCCCCAGCATGCCGTCCTGCACCAGGTCGCCGATGTCGATCGAGTGCGGCATCGTCGCCGCCACGCGCCGCGCGAGCGACTCGACGAACGGCAGACCCGATTCAATCCGCTTCTGCTCGTGACTTGCCAGTGGCGTCCGCTGCATGACCCGTCGTCCTCCCTGGCTCCCATGCGTGGGCCGCCCCCCAGCGGGGGTGCCGGTCAGAGCACCCGTGAGCAGCAACGAGAAGGGCAACGGCGGTACCAGGTCGACGGCGGCCGGACCGGGCCGGTCGGCAGAAGCCTTTGTTTTTCACAAGCTATTCATTCAAATGCGGTTAGCTTCCTTGCTGAGGTGTGAAGGGACGCGCAGACTTGGGAGACGGTGTGCTCTGGAGAAGCCAACTTGTTGACAGTTACGCCCTTGAAGTGTCGATTGTTTGACTATCGCGAGCTTGCTTGCGGGAACCGATCGGGCAGGTTCGCCGGCGGGCGTTACGCGCAGGTGCTGGTCCGGATCTCTCTGGCGGTGGCCATCGCGTCGAGCACGCTCGCCACGACCTGCGACGCACGCGATCGCATCGCGTCGTCGGGCGCCTTCGCTTCGAGGAGCTCCGCGTTGGCGAGGATGATCCCGAGCTGGTTGTTGAGGCGGTGAAAGAGAAGGCCGAGGTCTGGCGGCTCGTCCACAGTCCTCTCCTGGAGCGGCTGGCCCCCCGAACGCCCGGACGTCGCCATGGCGGCCCCTAGGACGACGCTTCCTTGGTCCAGGAGTGGCTGGTGGCCTGCGGCTCGCGCCAGAGGGTGTCGACGAAGATGCGGACCGAGCCGCCCGCCGTGCGGACGTACTCGACCTTGCCGCTCGCGATCCAGTTGTAGATCGTGCGGCGGCTGACGCCCACCAGCTCACAGGCCTTCATGATCGAGATGGTCTTGCGGTCGACAATCATGTCGTGGCTCGCCGTTCGAGACGCGTTCTCCGAGTCGTGCCGGGCCGGCCACGCCCGCGCGTGGCGCCCGCCCGTGCTTCGTCTGGGTCTATCGGACGTCCCGGGATTGACCTGTAGTGCCCAGCACTGCCCAGGGTGGCCCGGGTCGACTCAGGGATCCACCGGGATGCTCAAGAGATTGACGGCAGGCGCCCAGGGTGTCAAAATACCGCCAGTCCAAGTAAATGACTGACCCACAAAAACATCTGCTCCTCGTGGACGATGAGCGGCCGCTGCGGGAGGCGATTGCCGAGCGCCTCGGCGACCACGGCTTTCAGGTGGCCCAGGCCGACAGCGGCGAGACGGCGCTCGAGCGCCTCGCGGAGTTCGCCTTCGACATCGTCGTCACCGACTTGCGGCTGCCGGGCATCGACGGCCGGCAGGTGCTCGACGCGGCGATCGAGCGCTACCCCGACATCATCGCCATCGTCATCACGGGCTTCGGCACGGTGAAGGACGCCGTGGAGGCCATCAAGCAGGGCGCTGCCGATTTCATCACGAAGCCGTTCCAGTTCGACGCGCTGCTGCACGTGCTGCGCTCGGCGCTCGAGCAGCGCCGCCTGCGGTCGGAGAACGCCTACCTGCGGTCGCAGCTGGAGGAGCGCTTCCGCATCGACGGCATCGTGGGGCACAGCCGGGCGATGCGCGATCTGTACCAGATGCTCGAGACCGTGGCGGCGACGTCGAGCACGGTGCTCATCACGGGCGAGACCGGCACGGGGAAGGAGCTGGCCGCGCGCGCGATCCACCACGCGAGCCCGCGCCGCGCGCAGCGGTTCCTCGCGCTCAACTGCAGCGCGATCCCCGAGACCCTGCTCGAGGCGGAGCTCTTCGGCCACGTGCGCGGCGCGTTCACCGGCGCGGTCGGCACGCGGCAGGGCAAGCTCGAACAGGCGCACAAGGGCACGCTCTTCCTCGACGAGGTCGGGACGATGAGCCCGGCGCTGCAGTCGAAGCTCCTGCGCGTCCTGCAGGAGCGCGAGTTCGAGCGGGTGGGCGACTCGCACCCGATCCGGATCGACGTGCGGATCATCGCGGCGACCCACTCCGACTTGCAGCAGATGGTGGCCGACGGCTCGTTCCGCGAGGACCTCTTCTACCGCCTCAACGTGATCCCGATCGCGCTCCCACCGCTGCGCGAGCGGCGCGAGGACGTGCCGCTGCTCGTGCGCCATTTCGCCGAGAAGCTGTCCCGCGACGTCACACCCGGCCGCCCGCCGGTGACCATGTCGCAGGAGGCGATGCGCTGCCTCATGGCGTACGACTGGCCGGGCAACGTGCGGCAGCTCGAGAACGCCGTGGAGCGCGCGCTCGCGCTCAGCCCCGGCCGCTCGCAAATCGAGGTCTCGGACCTGCCGGCCGAAGTGCAGCAGGCGCCCGACCGGCCCGGCGACACCCGGGAAGCGTTTCCCGAGGGCGGCGTGGATTTCGAAGCGCACGTGCGCGAGGTCGAGCTCGCCCTCATCACCCGCGCCCTCGAGCGCACCGGCGGCAACAAGCGGCAGGCGGCGAAACTGCTCAACCTGAAACGTACGACGCTCATCGAGAAGCTCAAGCGCCTCGAGCGCCCCTGAGCGCCCGGCCGCAAGGAACGGAACCGCCATGTCCCGACACGCCTACTGGACGATCATCCTGCCGGAGGGTCCAACCTCGTTTCGCGCGCACGACCGCGAGACGCTGGCGCCGACGCTCAAGCAGCTGCAGTCGAGGCACCCCGACGCCGCGATGAAGTGGTTCGCGAACGGGCGGCTGTGGGATTCGCCGGACGCGGCGCGCGAGTTCACGCGCCTCGCGCGCCTGACCTGGCGCAAGACGCGCGGGCCCGAGTGGCGTCCCGGCGGCGAGCACCGCGATCCGCGGGCGCGCTTCAAGAAGCCCAAGCGGCCCCGGCGCAAGCCCGGAATTCCGCCGGCGTCGGCTGGTGGTCACGCGCCGGCGGACGGCGCGGCCAGGCCCGTCGCGCCGGGACCGCGGCCGGAGCGGCCGCGACGCCCCGAGCGCCGGTGGTCCGCCGATCGGCCCGGTCAGCCG
>JAHECP010000312.1 GCA_024641665.1 Acidobacteriota bacterium | reverse complement strand
GCTCATCGAGGCGAGCGAGGTGCGGCAGCAGCGTGAGCTGGCGTTGCACATCGCCGAGGTCGTGCGCGACGTCGACCAGCAGCGCCGCGCCGACTGGACGCGGATCCAGGCGGGCTTCGGACGTCTGGAGGACCTGACGGGCGCCGGCATGGCGCAGCAGCGAGAGATGTTGAACTACCTGGTACGCACATCGCAGAAGACGGTGCGCTAGCGCGTGCCCGGGATCGAAGGCCTTTGGGGTGGAGGAGCCAACCGTGAAACACATGCTAGTCGTCGCGCTGGTGGTGGCCACGAGCCCGGCGTTCGCGCAGACGCCGTCGCCGTCGCCGCCGGCGCCGCCGCCGGCGCCCGCGGCGCCGGCGCCGAGCCCGCCGCCCGGCGCGGACGAGTCGCAGGGCGAGCGGCGCTACCAGATCCGCCAGCTCGAGAGCGCGCTCGTCAACGCCGTGCAGCACGCCGCCGAGCTGATGGGACGCCGCATCCAGGCCGTGGCGCCCAACGTCGTGCTCATGTCCGACACCGCCCGGGCGCGCGGCTTCGTGCTGCCCGACTACGGGGTCTTCTTCGACGTCGAGGTGCCCGGTCTGCCCATGAGCGTCGCCTGGTCGATGCGGGTGATCCACCGCAACCTCGACATGGATGCGGCGCTGGACCTGATGCGCCGGCACGTCGAGTCGCTCACCGATCCGGCGGCCCGCCGCGAGGCCGAACAGGCGCTGCGGCGCATCGAGCTCGAAGTCGGCTCGCCGGCCCCCGCACCGGCGCGCGGCGCCGGCCGGGCCGGCGACACGGTCCAGGCGAGCACGGTCGCGACGCCGCCCGCCGCCGGGGCGCCCCCCAAGGCCGCCGGCGCCACGGTGCCGGAGGACCCGAACGAGGCGTACACTACCGAGGTCAAGGATGCCCTGATCTCCGCCATGCTCGACTACAGCCGTCCGATGAGCATCGCCCCCAACGAGTGGCTGACCATCGCGGCGCGCGACGCCCAGGGGCCGCTCTTTCCGGGCGAGCCCTACGACGCGATGACGATCGTGCTCCGCATCAAGGGGAGCGATCTCGCCGACCTGTATGCCGAGCGCATCACGAGAGCGGAGGCGAGAAAGCGGGTGGAGGTCCGGGAGTTCTGATCTAGAATCGGGACATGGGCGCACGTGCTCTCCATCCTCGCCGCTGGGGCGCCCGTCTCACGTGCCTCCCCGTGCTCGCGCTGCCCCTCGCGGCCGCCTGCAGCAAGCCCATCGACGTCAAGGCCAGCCTGCAGGTCACCAACGTCTCGAGCGGGTGGTACGACGACGGCATCGTCGCCGGCAAGAACAAGCTGGTGCCGTCGATCACCTTCACGCTCAAGAACGTCTCGACCGAGCCCATCTCGAGCGTGCAGCTCAACCTCCAGTTCCGCCGCGTGGGGGAGACCGACGACTGGGACACGGCCTACCTGCGCGGCATCGGCCCCGAGGGGCTGGCGCCGGGGGCCGAGACCGCCTCAATCACCGTCCGTGCCAAGCTCGGCTACACGAGCGAGGAGCCGCGCGCCGAGATGTTCCAGCACCGGCTCTGGGTGGACGCCACCGTCAGGCTCTTCGCCAAGCACGGGTCCCAGCAGTGGACCAATCTCGGCGACTTTCCCGTCAAGCGCATTCTGCTGACCGCCCAGTAGTCGCGGGCCGCCCGACCCATGGCTGACGACCCGGCCCGTCGCTCGACTCAGGCCGCCAGCCCTGTCTGCGGGCCGTCGCTCGCCCGCCGCCTCGGCCCGCTGGACGCGGCCGCCATCGTCGTGTCGAACGTCATCGGCGGCGGCATCTTCTTCGTCCCGGTGCTGGTCGCCCAGATGGTCTCCTCGGCCGGCGCGCTGGTGGCCGTCTGGGTGATCGGCGGGCTGCTCGCCTTCGCGGGCGCGATGGCCTACGCCGAGCTCGCCGCGGTGCGCCCCCAGGCCGGCGGCGAGTACATCTACCTGCGGGAGGCGTTCGGCCGGCCGGCGGCGTTCCTGACCGGCTGGACGTCGTTCGTCGCCGGGTTCTCGGGCGCGATTGCCGCGAGCGCGGTGGCGCTCGCGGAGTACGTGGGCCGCTTCCTGCCGGCCGCCGCCGACAAGACGCCGCTCTTCACCGTGCCCCTGCCGGGCCTGCCGCTCATCGTCTCGCCGCGCGCGGTGCTGGCGCTCACCGCGATCGTCGCGCTGTCCTGCGTGCACGTGCGCGGCCTCGGTCCCGGGCGCATCGTCCAGAACCTGCTCGCCGGCGTGAAGGTGTCCGCGCTGGTCTTCTTCGTGGCCGCGGGGTTCGCGGTCGGCCGGGGCGCGCTGCCGCCGCTCCTGGCGGACGGCGCCATGCCGTCGAGCGGCTGGCTGCTCGCGCTCGTGCCGGTGATGTTCAGCTACTCGGGGTGGAACGCCGCGGTGTACGTCGCCGAAGAGGTACGCGCGCCCGGACGCAACGTGCCGCTCGCCCTCGGCCTCGGCACCGTGGCCGTCGTCGTGCTGTACGTGGCGTTGAACCTGCTGTATCTCTACGCGCTGCCGCTCGCCGGCCTCGCCGGCCTCGGCGGCGGGCGGCTGGTGGACACCGTGGCCGAACGGCTCTTCGGGTTCGTCGCCGGCGACCTGCTCGCGCTGTTCAGCATCATCTCGCTCGCCGCGAGCATCAGCGCGATGGTGCTGGCCGGCCCGCGCGTGTACTACGCGATGGCCCGCGACGGCCTGTTCCTCCCCTCGGCCGCCCGCGTGCACCCGCGCTACCGCACGCCGGCCGTCGCCATCCTCGCCCAGGCCGTGTGGAGCGGCGTGCTCGTGCTCTCGGGCACCCTGTCGCAGCTCGTCACCTACACCGGCTTCGCCGTCATCCTCTTCGCCGGCGTCGCCGTGGCCGCGCTCTTCGTGCTGCGCCGGCGGAGCGGAGGGGCGGCGCGTCCGTTCTCCGCGTGGGGCTACCCGCTGGCGCCGGCCGCCTTCGTCCTCGCCAGCGCCGTGATCGTCGTGAACGAGATCCTGCGCAACCCGCGCACCTCGCTCACCGGCCTCGCCATCATCGCGATGGGGCTGCCGTTCTATTACGTGGCCCGCTCGTACGGGCGGCGGCAGGTGTCCGCATCAGCGCCCACAGCGTGACGACCGCCAGCGCGCCGTCAGCGGCCGCGAAGAGCAGGAACGAGGCGGGCGAGCGCCGGACGAAGTGGTCGATCACGAAGGCCAGCGCGCCGGTCCCCTTGAGCAGCGGCCCCATGATCCACAGGTAGGCGCGGTACGTCTCGGGGTCGCGGTACGGCAGCCAGTAGCCGGCGCCGACCGCGAGGAGGAAGAGGCCGTTGAGGGTCCCGAAGATGGGCGGCGTGGGCGGCGCGACGCCGAAGGCCGAGGCCATGACCGTCGGCGCGGCGAGCAGCACGAGGCCGATGGCGAGATCGTAGACGCCCGAGATGGCGGCGACGATCGAGAGCGTGCGGGCGGGTCCTTCCACGCGGCACCTTGGCGGGAGCGGAGGTCCCCGAACGAACAGAACGCGCCGGACGCCTGGCGTCCGGCGCGTCTCGAACGTCCGCCGAGGTCGGGACGGCGTCTCCCGCGGCTACGGCAGCTTCTGCAGCTGCCCCTGATAGGTGATCGTCTCGCCCGGCGGGATCAGGACGTCGAAGGTGAGCGGCTTGAAGCCGTCGAGGCGAATCTCGATGCGATGGCCGCCCGAATCGAGCCGCAGCCGCTGGAAGATCCCGTCGTACTGATCCACCACGCCCACGAAGTAGCCGTCCACGAAGACCTGCGCCTCGCGCGGCTTGACCTTCAGCCGCAGCTGCCCCGTGTCGGCGTACTGGCCCGAGCTGTAGCTGTAGCCGTAGCCGTAGCCGTAGTCGTACCCGTACCCGTAGCCGTAGGTCGGGTAGCCCCACCAGGCCGGGTCGTAATAGAACATGCCGAGGCCGAACGACCCGAAGTAGGGGTAGCCGTAGTAGTACGGGTAGCCGTAGTAGTACCCGTAGCTCGGGTACCCGTAGTAGTAGCCGTTGCCCGGCCGCACGATCGGCTGGTTCCCGCGGGGCACCGCCGTGCCGATGGCCGGCTGGCCGCCGCGCGAGCGGCTGTACTGCGGCAGCTCGTACGGCCGCGTGCCGTTGGGCGCGCCGCCCGCGACGCCCGTGGCGCGCGAGGAGCCCTCGGTCCTGGACGGCACGAAG
>JAHECP010000130.1 GCA_024641665.1 Acidobacteriota bacterium | reverse complement strand
GCCGCGAGCCTCGCCGCGGCCGAAGAATACGTCTCTATTTTTGTCTCCGCCGCGGCGGGCGAAGACGTCGCAGTCGCCGAGGTGCGTTGGAGCACCCGGCGGCTCGCGCGCGAAACCCTCAGCGAGCGCGAGGAGCGACGGCCGAGCGGCCCGATCCCGGTGAAGTTCACGGGCCGAGTCTATGACGTGGACGGCGTCGCCGACGAGGCCGAGGAACCGCTGGACGATTTCGACGACTTCGCGACGAGCCTGCCCGACGACGGCGACGAGCCGGACGACGAGCAGGAGTAGGCGGAACCGTCCGCGCGTCGACACGCGGCAGCGGGCCGACGGGGCGCGCCCCGTCATCGCGCGCCCGCGGCCGCGCCGCTCCCGGTGCTGGATTCCTCACCGTCGTCAACCGGCCGGCGGGAGCCGGCCCGCTCGGAGGACACGTCGATGCAAACCCACGTCAAGGTGCTCGCGGTCCTGCAGATCTTCCTGGGCGTGCTCGGGCTCCTGACCGCCCTGTTCTTCATGGTGCTGTTCGGCGGGGCGGCCGGCATCGTGGGCACGCAGGCCGGACCCGAAGAGGCCGCCATCGCGGTGCCCATCATCGGCGTGATCGGCACCGGGCTCTCCTTCTTCATCCTGGCGCTGTCGATCCCCGGCATCATCGTCGGGGTGGGGCTGCTCCAGTTCCGCCCCTGGGCGCGGATCGTCGGCATCGTGCTGTCGATCCTGCTGCTCATCCACTTCCCGGTCGGCACCGCGGTGGGCATCTACGGACTGTGGGTGCTGCTGACCGGCGAGACCGAGAAGCTGTTCATGCCGGGCCGCCGCGCCTGATTGCCGCCTGCGGCCGGTGGAGGCGCCCGGAGACGGGCGCGCCCTCATCGACTATGATGGGGGTTTGTTGACACGCTCAGCTGACTCCTCGCGCAGGGACGGCCCCCGATGCGGCGCCGCGCCCCCACGTCCGTTCCGGACCGGCGTGACCCGCGGCACGTCGCGCGGCCAGCCGCTTCCCTCGCGCGCTTCTCTTCCAGAGGACATGCGCATGCGATCGACGTCGAGGTTTGCCCTGGTTCTCCTCGCGCTGCTCGTGCCGGCCGTCGCCGGCGCGCAGCGCCGCACCCCGCCGAAGGCGCCGGCGCCGGCCAAGGTGGCCGAGCCGGCGGCGCCCAGCCGCCCGTCGCCCACCGAGGCGATGCTCAAGAACCTCCACGCGCGCAGCATCGGCCCGGCCGTCATGGGCGGGCGCGTCTCGGACATCGCCTTCGACCCCGTGGACCCGTGGACGTTCTACGTGGCCTCCGCGCACGGCGGCCTGCTCAAGACGACCGACAACGGCGGCACGTTCACCGGCGTGATGGACGACCAGCCGGTGTCGTCGATGGGCGCCGTGGCGGTGGCGCCGTCCGACGCCAAGGTCGTGTGGGCTGGCACCGGCGAAGCCAACGACCGCAACACCTCGGGCTGGGGCAACGGCGTCTACCGCTCGACCGACGGCGGCGGCTCGTGGACGCACGTCGGCCTCGACGCGACGCGCGCCATCCCGCGCATCGTCGTGCACCCGACGGACCCGAAGACCGCCTACGTGTGCGCGGCGGGCGATCTGTGGACCCCGACGCCGGATCGCGGCCTGTACAAGACGACCGACGGCGGCCAGACGTGGAAGCTGGTGCTCGCGGCGCCGGCGCCGGACAGCGACAAGGTGGGCTGCGGCGACGTCGCGATCGACCCTGAGAACCCCGACACGCTGTACGCCGCGCTCTACGCGCGGCGGCGCACGCCGTGGTCGTTCACGGCGGGCCCGGCGGCCAGCGACGGCAAGGACCTCGGCGGCGTCTTCAAGTCCACCGACGCCGGCGCGACGTGGACGAAGCTCGGCCACGGGCTGCCGGGCGCGACCGGCCGCATCGGGCTGTCCGTGTACGCGAAGAACCCGAAGATTGTCTACGCCCTGGTCGAGAGCTTCGCGGGCGGCACGTCGAATATCGACAACGTGTTCAGCAAGGAAGGCGGCGTGTTCCGCTCCGACGACGCGGGTGCGACGTGGACGCGGCAGAGCCCGCTCGACCCGCGACCGTTCTACTTCAGCCAGATCCGCGTCGACCCGCAGGACGATCAGAAGGTGTACGTACTGGGCTTCATGCTGCACGTGTCCGAGGACGGGGGGAAGACCTTCCGCGAGGACCGCTTCAAGGACGTCCATTCGGACTGCCACGCCCTGGCGCTCGACACGCGGCATCCCGAGCGCATGCTGCTCGGCACCGACGGTGGCGTGTACCAGACCTACGACCGCGGCGCGCACTGGACGCACGTCGCCACGATGGCCATCGCCGAGTTCTACCGCATCACGGCCGACATGAGCACGCCGTACCGCGTGTGCGGCGGCCTGCAGGACAACCTGAACTGGCTCGGCCCGAGCGCGACGCACACGAAGGACGGGATCACCAACGGTGACTGGACGAACATCTACGGCGGCGACGGCTTCTACTGCGTCTTCGACCCGACCGACCCGAACGTCGTGTACGCCGAGTCGCAGGAAGGCTACGCGCACCGGCTGAACCTGGCGAGCGGCGCCGTGAAGGAGCTGCGGCCCGAGCCGGCCGAAGGTCAGCCCGGCTTCCGCTTCAACTGGAACTCGCCGTTCATCGCGAGCCGCCACGAGCCGGGGTTAATGTACCTGGCCGGGAACCGCGTCTTCGCGCTGAGCGACCGCGGCGACCGCTGGCGGGCGATCAGTCCGGATCTCTCTGGCGGCCTCGAGGAGCCCATCAAGATTCTGACGACCGGGAGCGGCGCCGAGAACTACGCGGTGGTGTTCGCGCTCGCCGAGTCGCCGGTGAAGGCCGGCGAGCTGTGGGCGGGTACCGACGACGGCCGGCTGTGGGTGACCGAGGACCAGGGCGCGCACTGGAACGACCTGACGGCGTACCTGCCGGCGGCGGCCAAGGGCCAGCGCATGGAGCGCGTCGAGCCGAGCTCCCAGGACGCGGCCACCGCGTATCTCGTGGTGGGCGTGTACCGCTCGGGCGACTACGCGCCGCTCGTCTACCGCACGACCGACATGGGCAAGACCTGGCAGAGCGTCGCGGGCGATCTGCCGAAGGAGTGGCCGGCGCGCGTGGTGCGCGAGGACCCGTCGAACCCGGACCTGCTGTTCGCGGGCACCGAGATCGGCCTCTACGCGAGCTTCGACCGCGGCGCGACGTGGCTACCCTTCGGCGGGCTGCCGACGGTGCCGGTGGACGACATCCTGATCCATCCGCGCGACCACGACCTGATCGTCGCCACGCACGGCCGCAGCGTGTTCATCGTGGACGACATCCGGCCGCTCGAGCAGCTGACGCCGGCGGTGATGGACGAGAAGGCGCACCTCTTCCCCGTCGCCGACGCCTACGGCTACGAGCCGCTGCCCGGCTGGGTGGACTCGGCCGGCACGTCGGTCTTCCGCGGGAAGAACCCGCCGGTGGGCGCGCTCATCAACGTGTGGGTGAAGGCCTACACGGGCGACACGATCAGCGTGTCGATCAAGAGCCCCGAGGGGCTGCCGGTGGCGAACCTGTCGGCGCCGGGACTGCCTGGCTTCAACCGCCTCGTGTGGGACCTGAAGCCGACCAAGGACGTGCTGACCGAGTACGGCGGCGAGGGCCAGAAGTTCGTGCGCCCGGGCGAGTACGAGGTCACACTCAGCTACGGCGACGTCACCCAGACGCAGAAGGTGAAGGTGACGATCGCGCCGGGGCTCGAGACGCGATAGGCGGAATGACCACGGAATGGCCACGGAATGACCACGGCATGAGCCACGGAAATGAGACACGGAATGGGATGCGAAATGGGACACGGAATGGGGCACGGAATGCGACAGGGACGGTGACGGCCAGAGCCGGCCCGGCCTCTCATCCCAGCCGTGGGGGCCGGCTTCAGGCGGCCGGCCTCTCATCCCAGCCTGTGGGGGCCGGCTTTAGCCGGCCCGGCCTCTCATCCTAGCCGGGGCCGGCTTTAGCCGGCCCCTCGGTGTGCTAGAATCACCTGTTCCGCCCGCCCCCGAGGGCGCCGGCGGAATGGCCCACCGGAGCAGGCCGGCGTAGCTCAGTTGGTAGAGCAGCTGATTCGTAATCAGCAGGTCGTCGGTTCGAGTCCGACCGCCGGCTCCAATCGTTTCAATGACTTACAGTCTCGTCCATGCGCCGTCTGGAGCCTGGCTACCACAAGGCTACCACGGAGATTCGGAGGCGTACACCATGCCCCTTGGGTTCCTGGGTCTCTTGAGCACGTGCGCGGTCCGGCGGCGCCGACGACTGGACGGGACAGCAACGCTTCGATCCGTGGAGGCGCCCGGCCTTCAGTGACCGACGACGCGCGGCGCTGGCAGGCCCGGATTCCTGAGACCGTGCGCGCGCGCGAAAAGTGGCGCATCGCCCTGCGTCACGTCCGCCGGGTCGTGACGGCCTGGTTTCAGCTGGCGGCCGTCGTCGTCGACGCGGACTACGGGTCGACAGCGGCGTTTCGGCGCGGCCTCAAGCGGCTGGGCCTGCGCTACGGCGTCGCGATCCGCTGGTCGCTGGCGATGTGGCTCCCCGGCGCGCGCCGTGATCAATATCCGGAGGACGACCTCGGCTGGGGTCCCCGGACGCCCGCGTCGCCGGCTCTCAGGCCCCGCCGACCTGTCGCTCCACTTTCCCCTGCGCTCGCCGCCATCCCGCGCCGCTGCAGGCAGTGGCTCGGTCCGCTGCACTACGACGGCGGCCGCCACGTCATTCAGTGAGGGACGCCCAGGACACGTTCGCGCCAGCGGACGGCCGCGCTCTTGAAGGCGCTCGCCCCGTACGGGTCGGGGGGTATGAGTCCGCCAGTCTCAATCGTGCCGTAGCGCCCGCATGGGGTCGAGACGTGACGCGCGCCGAGCTGGAAGATACGCGGCGATCAACGTCACCGCCAGCACGACCGGACTCACAATCAGAGCCGCTGCGAGGTCGCTCCCGCTGCGGCCAGACACGAAAGCGGCGCGAAGCAGCGCCGAGGCGCCTTCGCCCATCGCGAGGCCAGCGACCAGGCCCACCGCCGCGAGGACGACGCCCTGACGCAGCACCATCCGCAGGACCGCGGCCCGGTCGGCGCCGATCGCCATGCGGAGGCCGATCTCCCGGGTCCGTCGACTCGCATCATACGCGACCAACCCATAAAGGCCGATCAGCGCCAGGCTGAGGCCGACGGCACCCATGCCAGCGATGGTCCAGGTCAGCACGCTCACAGTGTTGGTCGCGCGCGTTCCATAGAACTCGGCCATCGTCCGCACGTTGTACACGGGCAGGTTGGGGTCGAGACGTCGGACGGCACGGCGCACGGCGGCGGCGAGCCCACCGGCGTCGCCCGCTGACTGAATCAGCAGGTCCGCGCGCCGGATGTGCTTCTGTCGGAAAGGAAAGTACACGAAGTCGGTAGGCCCCTCGGCAATTGAGACGTACTTGCTGGTGCTGACGACGCCGACCACCATCACCGATGCCGCAGACGAGCCATCTACGACTCGCAGACGCTTGCCGAGCGGATTCTGGTCTGGCCAGTAATGGTGAGCAAACTGCTGGTTCACGATGGCGACCAAAGGCGCATTCAAGGTGTCCTGGGCGAGGAAGTTGCGGCCGCTCAGCACGCTGAGCCCCATCGCGGGAAAATAGTACTGGTCGACCCACGACGCCAGGACCGTCGCAGTGCCTTGCCCGATCGCGAAGCGGAACCCCTCGGGGACGACGGTCTCGATGTCGAGGTCGTTCGACATCGGGATGCCGGTGGCAAGGGAGACGCGTTCGACCCCGGGCAGCTCCCGAATGCGGTCCGTGAGGTCTTCGAAGAATCCGTTTGCCTGCGCAGCCGTGTAGCGTACGAGTGAGGTATCAACCGTCGCCATCAAGAGATGGTCCGTGCGATATCCCGGGCCGTTCGCCAATCGGTACTGGAACGCCCGATACACGAACGTCGCGGCCACGAGCAGTACGACCGAAATGGCGATCTGCGCGATCACCAGAAGGCCGCGAGCCCGTCCGGCTCGGTGTGTCGAGCCCGTGGGGTCGCTGCCTTTCATGACCGCGGTCAGATCCGTTCGGGCCGCCCGAATCGCAGGCGAGAGTCCGAAGAGGAACGCGCTTGCGACCGCCAGGAGAATGCTGAAGATCAGCACCCGATGATCCACTCGAATCGAGAGTGAGATCGGCAGATCCGCTGGTATTCGGATCTGCCGTAACAGAGCAATGCCGACGCGGCCAACGCCGACTCCTGCCGCGGCGCCCAGCAGCGCGATCAGCATGCTCTCCGTGGTCAACTGGCCGATCACCCGCGAACGGCCGGCACCAATGGCCAGGCGCAACGCGACCTCTCGCGCGCGAACCGGGGCTCGGCTGGCCAACAGTCCTGCGACATTGGCGCACGCGACGAAGAGCACAGCCAGCGCCAACATCGCCAGCATGGCGACGAGAATGGCGGTGGGGGGGTCCTCGTCGATTCGAGACTGCAGTTCCGTGCGAACCGCGAATCGGCAGCTCTTGTTGGTCTCCGGGTACGCGCGGGCGAGGTTCGTTCCGATGACGCTCACTTCCGCCTGGGCGGTTCGTTGAGATACGCCTGGCGCGAGACGCCCTATCAGAGTGAGGGTTCGCGCGTCCCTCGCTCGAAGTGATGCGGCCCCCGGGTCACCGACGAGCCACGGGGACATCATGAGCGGCGCGAAGAAGTCCGTTCGGACTACGGGGTTGAGGCCAGTGAACGTCGAAGGCGCAACGCCAATGACGGTAAACGTCTTCCCGTCAATCTCGACGTGGCGGCCAAGCACATGCGGGTCAGAGGCGAATTCGTGCTCCCAGAGGGAGAAGCCGAGCACGACCACGGGGTCTCGCCCGGGCACACGGTCTTCTTCCGCCGTGAATGCGCGTCCAATGGCCGGCGTAATGCCCAGCACGGAGAAGAAGTTGCCGCTCGCCAGCATGCCCTCCTTCAGCTCGGGTGCCGCACCCGAGGTCGTCGAGAACCCCGCAGTGACATACGTGAACGCCGCGAGGCCGTCGAAGCTCCTGCTGCGGGTCCGGATGTCCAGATAGTCTGGGTACGACGACACCAATGAGCTCGCGTCGGACTCGGGGATCGCGGTTACCGAACCCACCGCCATCATCTCATCGGGGTGCGCAACGGGGAGCGGTCGCAGGAGCACGGCATCTGCGAAGCCAAAAACAGCCGCGTTGGCGCCGATACCCATCGCGAGCGACAAGACAGCGGCGGCAGTGAAACCTGGAGTCCTGGCCAGCACGCGGCACGAGTACCGCACGTCCTGTAAGAGATGCTCGAACGGCATGACGCCTCCGAACTGATTCAACTAACGGTCAGATGGGTCTCCGCCCCGGACCCCCGCCTTCGCTGAAGCTCCGGCCCGCCGCGATGTCTCGCTTGACAGAAGCGTGGACGGTAACTTCCTCCGGATCGGGGATCACCGCCATCCGGACCCGGCCCGACACCTGACCGCGGCGTTCAACGGCCACCAGCACCAGCGCGGCTTCGCGGTCTTTCAACTGGCGCCTCCCCCGCAAGCCCGGCCCCCACCGGCCCAAGTGTCGCCCATTTCCACATCGTCGTGCAACGGCTCCCGACTCGCGTTCACCATCGCGCGCCGCAGCTTGTGCAGCAACATCCACGTGGTCCCATACCGCCGCAAATCCGAGCTGGCGCTGGAGCAAAAGCGCCGACAGGCCGCGCTTGTCCGTCACGGCGAGGTAGGCCGCCCAGAACCAGGTGGTTAGCGGGGTCTGCGTGTTGTGCAGTATGGTGTCGGCGGTGAGCGACACTTGATACCGGCACCCGGCACATTGCCGGCGACGCGATCCCGCGAGGGCGTACGCCCGCCCATGCCCGCAGCGCGGGCAGGCAAGCCCATCCGGCCACCGACAGAGCGCCAGATACTCCTGGCATGCGGCTTCGCTCGCGAATCGCCGCTGAAACTCGGTCAGGTTCTTCGGAAACGGCGGCTGTGGCACGCTCAAACGAGCGGATGAGCACGAACCCTCACGATTGATGTCCCCGAGAGCGCCAAGGTGTGCGCGTGCGGAACGCGCAAGGTCGTCATCGGCACGACGGATACCGAGAAGCTCGATTACGTTCCGGCCAGCTTCCGCATTCTCCAGACGTCGCGGTTGAAATACGCCTGCCCGGCGTGCCACGAGGGCGTCGTGGAAGCGCCGGCGCCCGTGCAGGCCGTCGAGAAGTCGCTGGCGGCTGAAGGGCTGCTCGCGCACGTGGTCGTCTCGAAGTATGCGGACCACCTGCCGCTGCACCGCCTGGAAGGGATCTTTGCGCGCCACGGCGTCACGCTCGCCCGGTCGACGCTCTGTGATTGGGTCGCTGACGTCGCGACCGCGCTGGCGCCCATCGGTGACGAGCTGCGCCGGCAGATCACCGCCAGCCGGTATCTGCAGACCGACGACACGCCGGTGACGGTGCTCGACTCCAAGGGGCACAGCTTCAAAGGTCGGCTGTGGACGTACGTGGATCCGCTCGGCGGCCAGGTGGTCTTCGACGCCACCGCAACCCACGAACGAGCCGGCCCCGAGGCGTTCCTCGCCTCGTTCTCGGGTTATCTCCAGGCTGACGCGTACACCGGCTACGACTCGCTGTATCGCAGCGGGCGCATCACGGAAGTCGCCTGTTGGGCGCATGCGAGGCGACGCTTCGTGGAAGCACTTGAGACCGACGCGAACGCCGCCGCCGTCGTGGCCCTCATGCAGCAGCTCTATCAGGTCGAACGTGCGATGAGCAACGCGTCGTCTGGGGAGCGGCAGGCGGCGCGGCAGGCGGACAGTCGTCCGCTGCTCGCGCGCCTCGACAGGGCCCGGCAGGATCTCACCGCGCAGGTGTTGCCCAAGTCGCCCCTCGGCGACGCCTTGCGGTACCTCGATCGCCAGTGGCTCGCCCTGCAGCGGTTCCTCGACGACGGCGACCTGATCATCGATAACAACAACGCTGAACGGCAACTGCGCACCGTCGCCGTTGGACGAAAGAACTGGCTGTTCGCGGGCAGCATGGCCGGCGCCCACCGTGCCGCGCTGCTCTATTCGCTCATCCAGAGCTGTCGCCTGGCCGGCGTTTCGCCGTTCGAGTACTTGCGCGACGTCCTCCTGCGCGTTGCGACCCATCCCCAGCACGCGATCCACCAGCTCACGCCGAAGGGCTGGGCCGCCGCGTTCGGCAGCCGCGCCGCTGCGTAAGCCTCAACACCAACCCGCCGAATCTCGATCAGTCTCAACCGGTCAAGACGGTGTTGGCCGAACGGTTACGAACGGGCTAAATGTCCGGCTCCGCTTCTCTGACACATTAACGTACCCGCTCAGCCGGAGGAGCCCGCCAGCCGACGCGAGCGTTCCCGGCAACACTTCGATCTCGATCGCAGAGGGAGGCGGCCCGAGGGCCGCCTCCCAACGCCTTCAGCTGGCGTCCGGGTCGTCAAAGATCAGCGCAATGAGACATGTGAGACACATCTCGAAGCACGTCTCACCCTCTTGAACGACGGTCGTCGTCGCCGTGGGCAGAGTAAGGCCCGCTGACTTGACTGCTTCTCTCAACTGAGACATTTCGATCACCTCCCTTCACCTCTGTTCCTCGGGAGCCCGAGGACCTCACATCAGTCTTCGACTTGCCGGTGCCTTTGGGCAGGACGGCGCCGGGGCATTGAAGGTACCAAATGCCTTCCAGGCGTCCCTGAAGCAACGCCCTTTGTTCTCATGACACGAGTCGAACTGTTCGCATCTGAAACATGCCGTCTCTTTGAAACTGCTGCGGCGTGGCCGCAAGAGTGCATCTATATGCGGCGAGTTCCACACGTCCATGATGCTCTGGCGCGAAAGATCGCCAACAATCCAGAAGCCCGACGGTGGTAGCTCGTCACAAAGAACCACCTTTCCATCCGACAGGACGACGAACCCATAACGCCCTGCGCTGCACACCGCACGATTCTGCCAGGCTCGTGTGCGCTCTTCTTCGGATGCGGCTCGCGGCGCACCCCGTGGAACGAAGATGTCCAAGAGAGGATACTGCTCGGCGATCTTGCGGACGGCGTCGTGGGCACGTTGCATCTCGGCCGGCTCGACGAAGAGGGTGTCGCCTCCGTCGGCGTACGCAGAGAAGCCATACTGGCTAATCCGGATGATGTCGGCACCGAGATCGGCCAGAAGAATCACCAACTCGGGAGTCGATTTGACATTCAACGACGTTGCCACTGTGTTCGTTCGAACCTTGATCCCTGGTGCTATGAGGTTGCGAATTGATTCAACGGTCTCAGAAAAGCTGTTTCTGGAGCGCGTTAATTCATCGGCGAGGGACGACGTGGGGGCACGCCATTCCAGCCTCTTGATGCCGCCGTGGCCACTTCCAGGAGGGGCTTCATGAGTGACTGGCAGTCCGTGTTCGCCACGGCGGCCTGCCTGAGCTACCAGGGGGCGCCGACGCTTCGCCCCCAGGCGTGATCGGGCGCTCGCGTGTCGGCTTGAAGCTGTCAGTACAGGGGCCTTTCGCCGCTTCATCTTGTCTCTGACGCACCGTTCCTCAAGCGCCTGCGTCTGACGCCCGTCCTAGCCGTGGTACAACTCCATCAACTCGTCCCTGCTCACGCCTACGGCCCGCAGCATAGACAGGGCCTCGTCTACGACGGCATCCGCGCACCGCTCCGAGCACGCGCCAAGTTGGCTCACGTGCAGCCGCTTCTGGCACCCGCGATTCAGACACCGAGGACGGCCCTTCCCCCGAACTGAACGGTAGTGGGCGAACGGACGCCGTGGATCTCGCACTCGTGGCCGACCGCGCCGTCGTCTTGGCGTGATGACCTGCATGCCCGGAAAGACCTCCACAACCGGCCGTCGCTGCGCCCGGAGAACTTGATTGATCAGATCCGGGAGGCTCGCCATGTTCGCGCTCCTTGTCCCCGAAGATGTGGGCCCCGCCTCTTGAGAACCGCCGCGAGTATCACGAAGGACCTGGGGCCACCGGCTGACCTTCGCTTCTGTGTCCGCCCCTTGTCACCGGGTTCTTCCTGTATATCTGCCGATTGAGAGTTCTTGCAAAGTTATCGTGTTCCGCACGTGTGCCTCCCCTCCTCAACCCGCCTAACGGGGCGCGCTTCCGCCCCGGAGGCTCAGCCTCGCACCAGCCGCCTTCGGCTGCAAGCCGTGGTTAGGTTGCCTCGTCACCCCACCACGACAAGTAATGCAATGCCTTTTGCCGCTCCGACGAGTACTCATAAGCGCGCTCCGCGATGTAATTCACCAAGGCATCGTAGCTCGCGCGACTCAGCTTGCGAGCTATGTGCTCGAGAAGACGGAGTGCGGTGGACACCTCGCTTCTGCCGATCACCCGTGAGTTCGTGAAAGCGTGCATCTTCAGGTCGCGGCGGTGATCTAACGCAGTCTGTTCAAGATACTTTAGGGTAAAGGTCCCACCGTGATGCACAAGCAGGTTACGGTCACGCAGGAGTTGCTCGAACTGCCGTGCCTGGTCTTTGCTGAACGGGCTGATCTTCAGTAACGATCCGAAGAGGGCGTTGATCGTCCGGGGCGTGCCGAAGTCAAAGTTGCTGGCGAGCAGAAACCCAACCCGCCAGCCGGATTCGATCCCATAAATGGCGACGTGTTCCGCGTCGACAGCAACATTCTGACCCGCGGCTTTCAGGTTCGCGACCAAGCTCGGCTCGATGTTCAGAATCGCTGCAAAGGAGTCTTTGCAGAACGCTTCGAAGTACGACATCACACCGATGAAGCACAATTCCTGGAGCCTGTTGATGCCTTCATAGTCAGTCTCGTCGGCGGCCGACACCTTGTCGATGTCTTGAAGAGTCATCCGAAAGTACTCCCCGGTCGGCACACCGCCGGAGAAGTAGTCCAGAGCCGTCGGTTCTATCTCAGTCATCGTCCGTAATCACCGGTGTGGCCGCCCCGTTGGGGTGGCTGTCGCCCACTTCGGACCGCGACGACACTGGACCGTGTCACTCACGTCACGACCGGCTCCCTTCACCGTCCATGACCCGCCATTTCGTGTCGGCTTGACATCCTCGGGCTGCCCCATCGTGTGTTCTCAATCATCGGCGACCCGTAGGTACGACCGCGTGTCGCGCACGCCGCGCGTGGCCGCATCATAGCACCCTCGGTTCGCACGGGGCGCTTAGCCGCGCGTCATATCCTCGAATACAGCACGACATGATTTGCCGTTGCCAGCGCAACAGCCGACCATGGCAACATCAGCGTCTGGTTCGATATAGATGGCATGACGCACTTCGATTGACGTTGCTCTCTTGCATGAACCAGACCATTCCGAAGGCGACGCAGCGTATCTGGTAGCTTCGGAATCCACGCGGTACGAAAATCATCACAGGTCCAGCCCTGTTTGATCAGAGCAGGTAATGAAAGGCCGCCTTCGAAGTCGGTCGACTGCGCGAAGAACGCCGCCCTCGGCTCAATGTCGCGCCAGACATAGGCTGGATCGACTGTCTGTTGTACCAGCGCCACCAACTTGGTCTCATCACTGGCCTTGTCTTCTGCGATCACCTCGAGAATCTGGCGCGATACCTCGTCCAAGCGGTCCGACAAGTCTGGGGCAGCCAACATGCGACGGACGGCTCGAGTCATGTCGTCTCGGACAAAGTAGAACGCGCCGTACTCCAAGATCTGGTAGCTGTACAAGAATCTGTGGATGGGATCAGACGCAGTTACCGCCGTCTCCCATAGGGCTAACCCTGGGCTAACCCGTATTATTCGTGAAGGGGCCGATTTCGGTTGTCAAGCTGGCGGTCCTATCGCACGGACGGTGATCTGACGGGTTGGGATGCGAGACGGAGCAAGGCGCAGCACAGGAGCGCGGTCGGATGGACTGGAGCAGATGGGCGCGAAGACAGCTCCGCCAGGGCGAGCGAGCAGAGCGCGTCGCGGGCGACGAGACGGTCGTGGGTCAGCCGGTCTGGGCGCCGAGCGCGAGGGCGATCTGGCGCCACGCGTGAAGATCGGGCGTGGCGGTCGGCAGGTGCAGCACGATCCGGCGGACCGAGACGACGACCTGCGCGCCCAGCTTGAGCAACCGGTCGCGCAGCCCGGTGACTTGGACGCGTGCACAGGCGGTGCGCGCGGCGCGGAGCCGGAGCTCTTGCATGAGGACGTAGGCCGCGGCGCTGAGGAGCACGCGGAATTGATTCGCCCAGAACCGACAGCAGCTCGTCCGGTCAATCTGCAGCCCGTCGTGGAGTTCCTTGATCCGATTCTCCACGTCGCCGCGGGCGCAGTAGACCCGCTCGTACAGGAACCGAGGCGACTGCCGGAGGTTGGTGATCACGAACCGAGGGTTATCGCGCGGCGTCCGACCAGGCAGCCGGACGACTTCCGCTTTGATGACGACGCGGCGCTCGTGCGCCCATGTGCGGGCCGCATAGTGCGCCTCGGTGTAGCGGTGGGCGGTCTGCCCGCTGGTCTCGCTCAGCGTGCGCGCCTGCGCCAGGGCCGGCTCGGCGAACCGCGCCAACACCGTGTTTTCGGCCATCGCGACGACGGAGTCGAGGCGCGGCTCGCCGTCGAGGAAGTCCAAGACCTCGGGTGTCGCATAGCCGCCGTCGAGGCGCACGAGGAAGCGCGCCCGCGGAAAGGCGATCCGCAAGACCGCGAGCAGCCGGCGCAGCAGGCCGAGCGCCCCCCGCGTCGCGGGCGCGTTGCCCGGGCGGAGGATCGCCGCGCACAGGTACTGCTCGATCTCCGTGTTGAACGTCAGAAACGCCAGCAGCGGGAGGTAGCACCAGCTGTCGTAGTGGCCGTTGAAGAAGGTCAGCTGTTGTGCGCCATGGGTCGGATCATCGGTGGGATCGAGGTCGATGGTGATCTGGCGCGCGCGGCCATGCAGCCGGTGTCGATGCCGATCGATGACGCTCGCGGCCAGCTCGCACCCCATGTCGTAGAGGGCCTGACTGGCCATGCCGTTTTCGAACCGCGAGATCGTCGGTTGCGACGCGAGCGGATCGCCGGCGATGGGGTCCCGACCCAGCAAGAGCTTCTGAATCGGATCGTCCGCCAGCCGGTCGGCGTCATTGGCATCGGCGTAGCCGCAGGCCAGGCCGAAGATCCGTTGGGCCAGCAGGTCACGCAGCGTGTGCTGGATCTTTCCGGGCTGCCGACTGTCTACGAGGCAGCGCGCGAACCCATCGATCACGCCGTACCGGCGTTCCGCCGCGGGCAACAAGACGGCGCCACCATCGGAACTCGCATGCGGCTGGTCGAACGTCGCGACGAGGGGTTCGTCGAAGAGGTCCGGAAAGAGAACAGTCTGTGGTATCGTCTCGCTGGTCAACGCAAACGCCTCCGTGGTGGAGAAAGAACGTGTCGCAACGGCTTTCTACCATGCGGAGGCGTTTGTGTCTCTACCGAAATCGACCCCTTCGTGAATTATCCGGGCTAACAGATACGGATCCAGGCCAGTCGCGGCGAGAGTCTTCGGAAATGCACCAAACGGGTACCGATCCGACTTGTGTTGTTGTGACTTTGGGGCCGGGTCCTCGTGGATCAGAATCCGCGGCGATTGCCGATCGAAGTATCTCATGTAGAAATTCAGGTGCCTCGCAAGGTCAGGCACGTCTCCCTCTGCAAGGGACACGTCGCGTATCCAGAAGCTCGTCTGTGTTGCGTCAAACGGGCGGCCGGTCTCTTCTGCCATCCGCTTCATTCGAGCGAACGTTCTGAATACGGCAACATTGCGATGGTCCGTCGACGAGGGCGGGCCGACCGGCCTGGACGCAGTGCCAATCAGCTCGAGTCGGTCACTTGCATCCGAATAGCCACAGGAGTGTTCACGGCCCTTGCAGGAAAATGTGAACTGGCGATTGCGCACGGCGTGGTTGGCGCGAATGGGGCCGAAAATGAATTCAAGGTCCTTCGTGTCAAGATGCCAGATAGCGGTCAGTCTTGGCGGGAGTCTTACGGTATTGAGTGCCTGGATTAGCGCGGATGCTTCTTTCGGCACACGGATGGTGACCGTCTCATCGCCCCATGGTTTTTCAATTACAAAGGCACTGCCCTCCTCGGTCACCGCCGACTCGGGATTGTTGTTGGCAAAAGCGACAAGTGGCGTCGTTTGCGGTTCGACGGGATCTGCGTCGTCGGTCATCTGATGTGCATCCTGCCCGTGTAACGGGTTGTCGAATGGAACTCCAGATAGTTCGATCTGCTCACGGGCCGGTCGCAGTCTAGCACCGCGGCTGAACTGGATCAAAGCGTCGTGGAATGACCGCCGCCCTGGATGTCGGGTGAATGACGGAAGGCCGAGCCGGAGACATGCCCACCTGGATAGCAAGAAGAAATCGCGTAGGCGCTCGCAGCCCACGGCGTGGGGATTGTAGCCGCATGTTGCAGACAGGTTCGTACCGTTCTGAGGGACCTGCTCAGTCTTCCGAATCGAGGAAGTGGGCCAAGGCTCTTGCGAGTCGCCAGACGTTTGACACACCGTGCAACAAGCACGGGCCTTGGAATCCGCGTCACTTCCGTCAGCGACGCGATGGCAGCCTCGCCGGACGAACATTCCAGCCTACGCATACATGACTGACGCGCAAAGCGAGTCGCACGCCGAGGCGAGATGTCCGAACAGACCATCCAGCGGGTCGGATCTATTTGTATCCCAGGCGGCTCGTCCTGCGCTTGCAGTACCGCTTTCTTACCCACGCCGCTGTCACGGAAGACTGCCGGTCAAGTAAGTCCAGCCTCCAGCTGTCGTTCGATTCGTGGAAACGGGGCCGCCGCCAAAGAACTTCCCCCCGCGCCAATAATCAGTGAGACAACCTCCCTGGGGAGATTAGTGTAGGGGTGGGGAGGGTTCGATGGATGACTCGCATGCCAGCAGCCGTGGAGATGGACGTGGTCGTGGGGGCGGA
>JAHECP010000311.1 GCA_024641665.1 Acidobacteriota bacterium | reverse complement strand
GTGGGGTGCGAGGCGCATCAGGCGGTCGCCGAGGAGATCAGGAGGTACGCGTGACCCGCGAGACGTTCCGGCGGCCGCGTGCGCTCGGGCCCGGCGCCCGCGTGGCCATCGTCGCGCCGGCGAGCCCGTTCGACCCGGCGGAGCTCGAGGCGGGCGCACACGAGCTGCGCGCGCTGGGATTCGAGCCGGTGTACGACGAGTCGGTGCTGGCGCGGCGCGGCTACGTCGCGGGCGAGCCTGCCGTGCGCGCCGAGGCGTTCCTGCGCGCGTGGCGCGATCCGGACGTGGCCGCGGTGATCGCGGTGCGCGGCGGCTACGGCAGCGTGCAGCTGCTGCCCCTGCTCGACGTCGGCGAGCTGCGGCGCGCGGCGCCCAAGGCGTTCGTCGGCTACAGCGATCTCACGACGCTTCTGTCGTTCCTGACGATCGAGTGCCGGATGGTGTCGTTCCACGGTCCGATGCTCGCCGGCAAGCTGGCCAGGGGCGCGGACGGCTACGACCGCGACTCCTTCCGGCGCTGCCTGTGCGGGACCGGGCCGGTCGGGAGCCTCGCGTCGCTCGGGCTCGAAACGCTGCGCGAGGGCGACGCGGCCGGGCCGCTCGTCGGCGGGACGCTCACGCAGCTCGTCGCGTCGCTGGGCACGCCCTTCGCGTTCGCGCCGCCGGAGGGACACGTCCTGTTCGTGGACGAGGTGGGGGAGCGGCCCTACCGCATCGACCGGATGCTGACGCAGCTCGCGCAAAGCGGGCTGCTGGCGCGGGCCGCGGCCGTGGTGTTCGGCGAGCTGCCGGGCTGCGACGAGCCCGGCGGGACGCCGACCGCGCGGGCGGCCGTGGCGGACGTGCTGCGCGACTTCCCCGGACCCGTGCTGTTCGGCCTGTCGTCGGGCCACACCACGCGGCCCGCGCTGACGCTCCCACTCGGCGTGCGCGCGCGCGTGGTGGGCGGGCCGCAGCCGCGCCTGTTGATCGAGGAGGCGGCGGTCTCCGCCGCATGAGCGCCGCAGACGGGCGCGAGGGCCGATGGTGAAGAAAGTCCATTTCATTGGCGTCTGCGGCACCGCGATGGCGACGCTGGCCGCCATGCTCAAGGCGAAGGGGCTCGACGTGCGCGGGTCCGACCAGGGCATCTACCCGCCCATGAGCGACTTCCTGGTGTCGCAGGGGATCGCGCTCCTCGAGGGCTACCGCGCGGAGCACATCACCGCCGATCTCGATCTGGTCGTGGTCGGCAACGCCGTCTCGCGCGGCAACCCCGAGGTGGAGGAGGTGCTGGACCGGAAGATCCGCTATTGCTCGCTGCCCGAGGCCGTGCGCGATCACTTCCTCTGGGCCGCGCGGTCGATCGTCGTCGCGGGAACGCACGGCAAGACCACCACGACCTCGCTCGCCGGCTGGCTGCTCGCCCACGCCGGGCTGGACCCGAGCGTGCTCGTCGGCGGGATCGCCGAGAACTTCGAGTCGTCGTTCCGTCTCGGCGGCGGGCGGGACTTCGTGATCGAGGGCGACGAGTACGACAGCGCGTTCTTCGACAAGACCGCGAAGTTCCTGAAGTACGTGCCCGACATCGTCGTCGTCGGGAACGTCGAGTTCGACCACGCCGACCTCTATCCCGACCTCGAGACGATTCGCGTGGCGTTCCGCCGGCTGGTGAACCTGATTCCGCGGCAGGGCCGGCTGCTCGTCGGTGCCGACAACGCCGAGGCCGTGGCGCTGGCCGGTGGCGCGCGGTGCCGGGTCGAGACCTTCGGGTTCGCCGACGGGGCCGACTGGCAGGCGCACGGCGCGCGGGTCGGCACCGCGAGTACGACCTTCAGCCTGCGCCGGCGGGGCGAGGCGTTCGGCGTCTTCGAGGTTCCGCTGCTCGGCGCGCACAACGTGCGCAACGCGACGGCCGCCCTGGCGGTCGGCGCGGCGGTCGGGCTCGACGCGGTCGCGCTGGCCGAGGGGCTGCGCCGGTTCCGGGGCGTGCGCCGGCGGCTCGAGCATCGCGGACAGGCGGGCGGCGTGGACGTGTACGACGACTTCGCGCACCACCCGACCGCCATCGCCGAGACGCTCAAGGGGCTGCGGTCGGCGTTCCCCGACCGGCGCATCTGGGCCGTGTTCGAGCCGCGCTCGGCCACCTCGTGCCGCCAGGTGTTCCAGGCGGACTTCGCCCGCGCCTTCGAGGAGGGCCGTCCCGACGAGGTGATCGTGGCCGCCGTCTACCGCTCGACCGTGCCGGAAGCCGAGCGCCTCTCGCCCGAGGGGCTCGCGCGCGACCTGAAGGCCGCCGGCGTGTCGGCCCGCCACGTGGCGGCGGTTCCCGACATCGTGGAAACCGTGCGCCGCGAGGCGAAGCCCGGCGATCTGGTCGTCATCATGTCGAACGGCGGATTCGACGACATCCACCGCAAGCTGCTCGAGGCGCTGGAGGGCGGCGCGTGAGCGACGTCACGTTGAGGCCGGCCGGCGACGCGGCGTGGTTCATCGAGCTCGAGGACCGGCTCGACGAGGCCGTCAACGACCGGGCGATCGCGATCGGCCGCGCCGTGTGCGCCGCGGGGCTGCCGGGCGTCCGCGACGTGGTGACCGGCTACCGCAGCGTCGCCGTGCACGTGGACCCGCTGCGTGCCGACGCGACACTGGAGGAGGCGCTCGCCCGCCTCGCGTCGGAGGTCACGGTGGCAACCGGGCAGGACGCCGCGATCGTGCGCGTGCCGGTCTGCTACGGCGGCGAGCTGGGGCCGGATCTGCCGGAGGTGGCCGCGTTCGCCGGCTGCTCGGAGGACGAGGTGATCGCGCTCCATTGCGGGCGCACGTATCGCGTCTACATGGTGGGCTTCGTGCCGGGCTTCCCCTACATGGGCACCGTCGATCCGCGGATCGCCATGCCCCGGCGCGAGAGCCCGCGGGTGCGCGTGCCGGCCCTGTCGGTGGGCATCGCCGGCGGGCAGACCGGCATCTATCCCACGTCGACGCCCGGCGGCTGGCGGCTCATCGGGCGCGCGGCCGTGCGTCCCTTCGACGCCGCCCGCACGCCGCCCTGCCTGTTCGAGCCGGGCACGCGCGTCCGGTTCGTGCCGATCGGCGCCGACGAGCTCGCGCGCCTGGAGGGGCAGCCCTGATGGCCGCGGTCGCCGTGACGAAGCCCGGCATGCTGACGACGGTGCAGGACCTGGGCCGCTGGGGCTATCAGCAGAGCGGCGTGCCGGTCGCCGGACCCATGGACCCGTACTCGCACCGCCTCGCCAACCGCCTCGTCGGCAACCCCGACGATGCGGCCACGCTCGAGGCGACCGTGGTCGGCCCCGACGTACGGTTCGAGGACGGCGCCACGTTTGCGGTGGCCGGAGCGGAGTTTCCCCTCACGCTGGACGGCGCGGCGATTCGCCCCAACGCCGCGTACTACGCGGGTCCCGGGAGCGAGCTGCGCTTCGGCGTCCGGCGGCGCGGGGCGCGCGCCTACCTGGCCGTCGCGGGCGGCTTCGACGTGCCGCCCCTGCTCGGCAGCCGCGCGACGAGCCTGGTGAGCGCCATGGGGCCGTTCGGCGGGCGATTGCTGCGGGCGGGCGACCGGCTGCCGATTGGCGACGCGCGCGGCGGGCCCGGTCCGGGCGCCGAGGAGCCGCTGCCGCTGGTCCTGCCGTCGGGCGGCGCCCAAATCCGCGTGATCTGGGGCCCGCAGGCCGACGCGTTCACCGAGGAGGCGCGGCGCGTGTTCACGACCGCGCGCTTCGAGGTGACGGTGCAGTCGAACCGGATGGGCTACCGGTTGGACGGGCCCAGGCTGGCGCACGTCCGTACGGCCGACATCCTGTCGGAGGCGACGCCGATCGGCTCGCTGCAGGTGCCCGCGTCCGGTCAGCCCATCCTGCTGATGGCCGACCGCCAGACGACGGGCGGCTACCCGAAGATCGCGACGGTCATCACCGCGGACCTGCCAACCGCCGGACAGCTGGCGCCGGGCGACTGGATTGCGTTCGCGCCCTGCTCGCTGGCCGAGGCACGGCGCGCGCTCGTCGCGCTCGAAGAGCGGCTGGGGGACGTCGGCTCATGACGGCGCCGCCGGAGGCGGGCGGGGCCGGAGTGGGCGACGCGCTCGCGCGCGCGTTCGGGCCCGACCGCGTGAGGGCCGGCGCGCCGCTGGCGCCGCTGACCACCTTCAAAATCGGCGGTCCGGCGGACTGGCTGCTGGAGGTGCGCGGCAGCGCCGAGGCC